>NZ_CALHII010000160.1 GCF_938030815.1 uncultured Campylobacter sp. | reverse complement strand
AGTCTGCTTCGCGAAAATCTCGCGCCGCAAGAGCTTTAAGCAGTCCGCTTCGTAAAATTCCGCGATCGCAATAGCTAAATTTAAAACGAAAAATCCCCCGTCGCGCCGTGCGACATGCTCTCATAAACTGCCTTGACGTATTTGTCGCGCACTGCGCAATCTAGCAGCTTCTCGCACTCCAGGCAGCTAGTGAGGTTGTGCTCGGCTTGGCACGCCTGTAGCGCAGCCAAGCTTTTATCCAAAATTTCGTCGTAAACGTCGCGCGGTGCGGTGTTTTCGGTATCCGCCATCAGTTTTTCCCGCCGTAAATTTCATGCATCTTCGCGATCTCGTACTTCGAGCCGAAAAAGCAAGGGCTGCTTTGGTGAATTTTTTCAATCTTTAGCTGCAAAAGCGAGCCGTTTTCGCCGTCGCTGGTGGCGCCTCCCGCGCGCTCGAAGATGAACGCAAACGGCAGAACCTCGAAGGTTACGCGAAGCTTGCCGTGCGGATGGTCGCTGGTAGCGGGGTAGCTGAAAAGTCCGCCGCCTTTTAATAAAATTTGATGCAGGTCGCTTACCATCGCACCGCTGTATCGCAGGCGGTAGCCCTCGTCAAACAGCGTGCGCACGAGCTTTCGGTGCGGTTCGCTCCAGCCCTTTTGCGTCGCACCCGTGGCGTTTAGTTTGCCTTTTTCGTTCAGTCGTAGATCTTTTATGAAGCTAAATTTGCCCTCGCGATTTAGGCGGTAGAGCTTCGGCGCGTCCTCGCAAACGACCATTTCAAGGCGCGGTCCGTAGATGCAATAGATCGCCGCTTTTAAGTTTGCGGGCGAAATTTCATCCTCGTAGATGCCAAATATCGAGCCCACAGCAAAATTTACGTCCACCAAGCTAGAGCCGTCGAGCGGATCGTAAGCGACGATTAGGCGCGCATCCTCTCGCAGCGTTAAAATTTCATCTTTCTCCTCGCTGATTAGCGCGCGCACGAGCGGGTTTTTGCGAAATTCCGCCTCGATTATGGCGTCGCTCTTTACGTCGAGTTTGAGCTGCGTATCGCCCGTGCTGTTGTGATGATCTGTGTAGCCGAAGTCTGCGTATTTCAGCTCCTCGGCGATTTGTAGCGCGATATTTTGGATTGATTTTATGATCTCTTGCATTTTATTCCTTTACATTTTTTTGGCGTTTTTTAAGATCCATTCGCTAATGCCCGCAGCGTCGTTGATGTCGAAATTTACGCGGCAAAATTTATCCATCTGCTCGCCGCTTAAATTTGAAGCGATCGCGTCCGAAAAGGGCAGATACGCCGGATCGATCCTGTAGCGAAACAGGCTTATGCGCGGCAGCGGCAGCGTCTTTAGCCCCTCTACGAGCAGGATGTCAAATTCTCCGAGCATCCGCACGACCTCGTCGATTTGCATGCAGCGCTGCGAAAAATAGCTCGTCCGCGTCGGGCTCATCACGACGGTCTCGGCGCCGAGCTCGCTAAATTTGGCGCTGTCCTTGCCCTCTACGTCAAAGCGCGCCTTATCGCCGGGATCGTGCTTTACGATCGCAGTTCGCAGTCCGCTTGCGATAAAAATTTTAGCGATCTTGCATATTAGCGTCGTTTTGCCGCTGTTGGAGGGGCCTGAAAATGCGATAGCAAGTCTTTTCATTTTTAAAATCCGGCTTTTTAAGATGAGCGATTGTAGCGAATTTAGCCTTTTAAAAAGCAAAATTCGTTAAAATGCGCCTAAAATTTCAAAGGAAGATCGATGAATAAATTTGATTTTAGCGGCGCGCTAAACGGCCTGCTAAAGGGCTCGCTCCTAGCCGCGCTAGCGCTATTTTTAAACTCCTGCTCCGCAAACGATCCCCGTCACGATCCGCTTAAAAACGAGTTTCTTGCTTACACGCAAAAATTTGAATCGGTGCGCGCGGGCGATCGATATTTGGGAGTGGCGACCTATCTAAATCCCGTCGCGCCCGAGCTTAGAAACGCCGCGGAGGACGAGGTGTTTTTGCTCACCTCCTATCCTAAAGAGATTCAGATCCTCGCGGTGCAGATCAACGGCGCAAACGCAAACGTAGTGCCGCTGAGCGACGGCGATCCGCTTTTGCAAAAGGAGCTCTTTAAGATCGCGTGGGCGAGCCGCTACAAGATCACCGCGCCTAAGAGCGATAAGGACGAGCTGGTGCTTAGCTACCGCACCTCAAACGATCTGGGCGCCACGATGAAATTTCGCAAAATTTCAAAGTCGCTGTATTGGCAGCCGCAGATCGATCTGAAAGATTAAAAGGAGAGAGAGAGTGGGCTACGACATAAGCTATCACGCGATCGGCAAAGATGAAATTTCGCAGTGGTATTTTAAGCCGCTAAAGCTTGCGCAAAAGGGCGATTTTGAGGCTATCGCTAAAATCGCGCGCGAAGCGGGGATGGATGAATTTTATGTAGAAAAATACGCGGACGGCTTCCGCTCGGCGCTGCAGTACGGCACAGGGGGCATTTTTAATAAAACGCACGGATTTCACCTCGCCGTGGCGCAGGGCTATTTTAGAGAGTATTTTTACACGCGCGGTACGGCGTTTAGCTTTTTAGCGGAGCAAAGCTCTAAATTTAAACCATACATAAGCGATTGGCGCGAGGTTTTGCCGGCGGAATTTCTAGCGGAGTTTAGCGGCGAAATTCTCAACGAGATCATCGAAAACTACTGCTGCGGCGCGTATCTAAACGCCGCCGGCGTGCAAAATTTATTGCGCGATTATGAGGCGGGCGGCGAGGTTAAATCCGCCGTAGATGAGTTTTACGCGCAGAATTTGCCCGTGTTTTTAAAGGCGCTCAATTTGGCGCGCGAGCTTGGAGTAGGGCTGCTTGAGGCTACCGAGGTGGTTGAGCCCAATCCGATTGATCTTAATAGGTCCGAGTCGTTTTCAAATCTTTTTAATTGTGATACTCAGGGCGCGCTGATCTACGCGGAAATCGCCGCACAGCAGATCGGCGAGGCGATGCAGCGAGATAAGGCAGGTGGAGGCGTTAGGATGGTCAGAGAGAATTTTACCTTGCGCGGCGTCAATGCGACGGGTAGTGAAAGTACAATGGAAGCGGACGGCGGCACAATTAAGGCAGGCGGCGAGAATTCCGTCCCGTGCAGTGGCGATACGATAGAAGACGGCAGCGAGAATTCCGCCACAGAAGATCATGAAGACGAAACCTCCGCAGGCGGCGGAAAGTCGCTTTTCGGCAGGATTAAAAGGCTTTTCAAATAGTAAATTTGATCGCTAAATTTTATTCCGCCAAAGCTCGCGCAAAGTTAAGATCGTAAAATTAAATCATCTTGCGCTTGCAGGTCCCACGCCGTTAAATTTAACTAAAACGGAGCAGTCGGCAAGCGCAAATTTAAAATTTAAAACTTGCCGAAATTTAAACAGCGACCTGTATATCGGAAGTTACGAAATTTTAAATCGCCACAAACAAGCTGTAAGAAGGCTAAATTTAAACCTGCCGCAGCCTTTGCGGAGGGTAAGCTGCGGATAGTTTATCTGTTTAAATTTTTGATTTTTTGTTGATCCAGCGGCAGGTTTGATCGAATTTTTATTATGACGGTATCGTCTTTATGGGCGTCTCCGCCTATTAAAACGCCTCCGTCATCCGTACTTACGGCGCTTTTGAGCCAAAAGTCTTGCAATTTCGCTTTGTTTTCACGCAATATATTGCCGTCCAAATCAAGCTCTAAAAATATCGTCTGATCCTCCGAGGCGTCGTTTGCGCCGATCAAAAGTAGTCCGTCTTTGTAGTTTGCTAATTTATAGGTTGCGTTTAGCGTGTCGGGCAGATCGCAGACGTCGCGATCTCTTCCGCAAATTTGCTTTCTCCAAATTTCATTGCCTAAGGCATCGAATTTTGCGATATTTGCGCCGAATTTCGCCAATAGAAATATCGATCCGTCCTTTGCTTTTAGCAGTTGCGCCCCATGATCCATTACAAGCTCGTCCGAGGCGCCGCTCTCCTTAAAATTTACGCTCTTATGCCAAAGCTCCTCGCCCTTAGCGTTAAATTTTAAAAATCCGTCTTTTTCGATGATGAGCAGGATCTCGCTTTCGGATATTTTGGCTATCTTTGTCATGGTGCCGTCAAACGGCCTTTTGCTCTTTGCGATATTTAGCTTTTTCTTCCATAGCAGTTTTTCTCTCTCGTAAAAGCGCAGATCGTCGTTTTCGTCTATCGCGGCAAATTTATCGCCGAAGCTCGCTACTTCTTTAAATTTAAGAGGAAATTCGTAGATTATCTTTTTCGTTTTGGCGTCTAAAATTTGATTATCCAAAAGCACGTATGAATCCATCGCCGCTACCGGCATATTGGCTGCGGATACCATATTTAATTTTTTGCGCCAAAGTTCCGCTCCCTGCTCGCTTAACGCAACTAGCGAGACTCGGTATTCGTCGTCCGCGCTTGCAAGGAGTAGATATCCTTGCGGAGATTTTATTATGTTATCGACGGTTCGAAAGCCGTTTTTAGCGTAAGGAAGATCCCAGATCGCGCCTTTTTCTTCGGGGCTTTTTTCGGCTAAAATTTCATTTTGCATCTGCGCAGATTGAGCAGATTTTTCAGCAGAGCTTAACGAAGCGCGATCAAGCCCGCTTATGAACGCTCCGTTTCTCGTAAAATAGGAAAAGAATAGATATTCGCCGCGAGACTCGACGCTTACGCCTTTTAAGCTCTGCGGAAAGAGATATCTTTTTATCGGAGCGGGGTCGAGTTTGTTGCTAAAATCGATCAGATCCACGCTTGGAAACTCCCCCTTTTCGGATATTTTTTTGCCTAAGTAGGCTAAATTTAGATCTTCTATGACTTTAAAATTATTTAAATGCGCGCCGCTGTAATACGCGCTTGATTGGGCCGTGTTATTTTCGCCTAAATCATATAGCCCAAATTCGCTCCAATTTGATGAAAATACCCGCTTGCCGTCTTTGGATAGCGCCATTTTATCGATTTCTAAATACGGATGGGCGATATAACGGATCTGCTTTAAGATATTGGAGTTTTGCGCGGCATTTGCGCGGTACTTATTCATATCCGATATATCTAAAATATAAAACCCCGTCCAGCTTGCCAGCAAGAGTTCATTCTCAGAGAGCAGTTTCAGATCGCCGAGCTCCTTTATTTCGGATAATCTATGCGGCACGCAGGCGTAATCGTATTCCTGCTTAGTGACTTTGGAAGGGGCGATAAAATAAGCAAGCTGCGTAAATTTATCATCTTTTACGTCATAGGCGGTAAGGGTGCTAAAAAAATCCTTCGCAAAGAGGGTGCGTCCGTCGGCTAAAAGCTCTATTTTATTTACAAATCGCGCTTCAAGCCGAGCCGAAATTTTAATATCCCTTCGGTCGCTAAGATCCAGTTTATAAATTCCGAAATTAGGATCGGCGACGAATAGACTTTTGCCGTCTTTGCTCTGCGCGATATCTATGTAAGCGGGATCAAACTCATGCTGCGGAAAGGAAAATATGCCCGCAAACCTTAGAGTGCGCGGCTCGGTAACATCGATCAGGACGATACCGCCCTTGTCGTCGCCCAAACCAAAGAGCGTATTTTGATCCTCAGAAAGGCGCAGCTCGTAAATTTCAAATGGGAGCTTAAGCGCATTTTTTGCAAGCTCCCTCTCCTCTAAATTTAGCTCTTGCAGCGCGCCGCCATGTTTTTTGGCAGCGGCAAGATCGCTTTTAAGGATTAAAATTTCATCCTCTTTCAGCGATTTTGCGGTATCTTTGGTAGGCGAAAAATTTTGAGTCGCCGCGCAAATTTCGCAGATAAAAGTCGAAGCGGCTAAAATTTTAACTATAAGATTTCGCTTTGCTTTCATTTTGCCGCCTCGTAAATTTATCTGAAATCGTCGCTTCTGCTCGGTACCAGCAGATCTTGCAGCTCCTGTTGCACCGAGATTTTCGCGCGCGGATCGAGGATCTGCGAGTAGATGATGAAGTTTGCAAGCACCTTTTTGCCGTAGTCTCTACTCTCGGCATACGGCACGAGCTCCATGCTAAGCCACGGCTCAAATTTGCCCTTATTAAACATATCGCCGCGCTGAAGCATCTTTTTGACGAGCCCAAGCCCGCCGTTGTAAGCGTATGCGATGAAAACCGGGCTGTAAATTTTACGCTCCAGCCAGTCGATATGGATGTTAGCGAAGCGGTAAGCGATCTCGGGGCGAAACATATCGTCTTGATCAAAGCCGTCGATTTTGAGTTGTTTTTTTCCAATCTCGTTAGCCAAAAACGGCATAAATTGCATCATCCCAAGCGCATACGACGTAGATACCGATGCGGGCACGAAGCGGCTTTCTTGGCGGGCGAGCGCTAAAATTAGCGCTTTGCGGCGGTTATCGCCGTCGCCGATGTGTTCCATAAACGGCGTCGGATAGAAGTTGTCCTTGCCGCCGCTTGCTTTATTCATGATGTATGAGTACTCGCCGATGCTTTGCTTGGTGTCGAATTTTTTGGCAAATTCCAAAAGCTGCGGGCGCGACATTCTATCGGCGCTATTTTTTGTGCGAACCCAAGCGAAAGGATCGGTAATATCGTAGCCTTCGATGGAATTTTTAGCGGGATTTGGGATGATTATGTTTAAATTCCTATCCCCTAAGACCTCTTTGGCGTACAGCGCGTAGAGGCTGTAATAATCGCTGCTAGCAAGCTGGCGCAAGACGTTTTGATCTCCATTTAGCAGGTAGATCCAAAATTTCGCATTGTGTACATCGTGAGGCTTCTCAAAGCTCGCTGCTGCGCGGCTAAAAAACGCAAGCGCCGCCCCTTCGTCGCCCTGCATGACGGCATTTACGCCGAGCATAAACGCTACGTCCTTGTCCACAGCCAGCGGATCGACGCCGATAAGCGAGCGGCGCAGGCGCGGGTATTTGCGGTTGATTAGCGCGTCGTTGAGAACCGCCTTAAAGCTTGGCTGAGCGCTTAGGCCGGTAACGAAGGTCGCATCAGCGTCGATGTCGATCAGAGCGTCCTTGCCGGAGCTTTTTAGATAATTGTAATATAAAAAGTAGTTTTGCGCGTTGCGGCTCTGCATAAAATACTCGCTCGGATTTTCGTCGTTAAATCCGCGCAGTAAATTTACGGCGTTTCTACTTGCCGCGTCTTGGTACTTTTCAAGCTGCGAAGCAAGCGTCTCGCGCACCGACGGGCTTAGCTTGGCGATGAAATTTGGATAGGAGCGCGCCTTTTTGCAGGTTAAATTTGCATCTAAAATATTTGCCGCCGTTACTCCTGCGCAGCGATCCGGACGCTTAGGCGGGCGAACGGCGCCGAAAATTCTATCTAGCTTTTCTTTTAGTTTGCCCTTGTAGCGAAAGATGCTCTGTTTTAAGGCTCTAATCTCCGCTTTGTTGTATTTTGTCTCATCAATTAGGCGATAGATGTAATAATCCTTGGCTAGGGATTTGGGCTCGTCTTTGATCTGTTCGTAGCTTAAAATTTTACCGCTACTTGCGGCGCACAGCAAAGTTAAAATAAGGCAAAATTTACATATGGCTCTCAAAGAACGCTCCTATTTAGAATATAAATTATCATATTATCAAAAAACATTAAAACAAATAAAATCACTAACGGCGAAAGATCAAATCCGCCGAAAGTCGTAGGCAGATAACGGCGCACCAGCGCAAACGCAGGCTCGGTAAGCGCAGAGATGACGCGGACGATTTTATAAAATTTACCGAACGGATTTGGACGGATGAAACTTAAAACGCAGGCGACGAAAATTAGCATCATATAAGCTTGAATCACGTAGTGAATACTCACTAAAATGCCGTAAAATACGCTATTTAGTAGCATCGAGTATCTCCTTTAAATCGGCGCGGATCAGCGGATACAGCTCGCTAAGCTCCGGTCCGTGGGGCGCACCTGTCAGTAAAAACCTAAGCGGCATAAACAAGCTCTTGCCTTTTAAATTCGTAGCCTGCGAAAGCGCCGCTTTGAAATCATTAAATTCCATTGGAGCACCGTTTGAGCTTAATAAATTTAAGATCGACTCTCGTAGCGCCTGTGCCTGCGCCGCCCACTCTTGCGGGATATCTTTCGCGCCGTAGATCGCAGCGATCTTTTCTTTGATATGTGGGATAAGGCTCGCTTCTTGAGTGTAAAATTTTATAAAAGGCGCAAATTTTGGCTCAAGCTCAAAAAGCTCCGCCAGTCGCTGCTCGCTCGCTCTTTTGATATGCTCGCGGTTTATGAAAGCGAGTTTGTCCTCGTCAAATTTCGCCGGGCTTTTTGAAATTTTAGCGATGTCGAAAAACTCCACCGCCTCATCCATGCTAAAGACCTCGCGCGGCGTTTTGTTGCCCAGCAGGATCAGATAGTTCGCGATCGCTTCGGGCAGGTAGCCGCTTTGAAGCAGCCATTTTACCGAGGAGCTAGCTTCGCGCTTGCTCATCTTCTTGCCTTCGGAATTTAATATGATCGGCAGGTGCGCGTATTTGATCTCGCCGTCGTAGCCGAGGCTTTGGCGGATCCAGTTTTGCTTCGGAGTGTTTGAGACGTGATCCTCGCCGCGGATTACGAAGCTCACGCCCTGCATCATATCGTCGCAGGCGCAGGCGAAGTTATATGTAGGCGTCTTGTCCGCGCGCATGATGACAAAGCTGTCGATATTCTGCGGCTCAAATGCGATACGGCCCTTGATCGCGTCGGTAAATTCCAGCGCGTGATCCGGCTTTTTAAGGCGGATAGTAAAGGGCTTGCCGCAGCCAAGCACCTCTTCGTCGCTTAAATGCTCGCAGTGCCCGTCGTAGCGATACGCCTCACCCGCGTCCTTGGCGGCTTGCTTTTTCGCTTCCAGCTCCTCCTCGCTGCAAAAACAGCAAAACGCCTTTTTCTCGGCGAGTAGCTTGGCAGCGAATTGCTGATGAAATTTTAAATTTTTGCTTTGATAATACAGGCTCTGCCACGAGATGCCGAAGCGCTTTAAAATTTCGATTATCTCTTGATCTTTGCCTTCAATATTGCGCGCAGTGTCGGTATCCTCGATGCGCAAAATAAAGCCGCTTTTATCTTGCAGTGAGCAGATGTAGTTAAAAATAGCCGCGCGTAAATTTCCGATATGCATATCGCCGGTGGGCGACGGAGCGAAGCGATACAATTTAGGTCCTTTGGGTTTAAATTTAAGCTGGGATTATACTTTTTACTTCCTAATAAAAAGCAAAAACAAAGCAAAAATAGGCTAATATCGGCGCATTTTATTTAAGGAGACAATATGAGTTTCATTCAGGAATTCAAAGAATTTGCGATGAAAGGAAACGTCATCGATATGGCGGTGGGCGTCGTCATCGGCGGAGCTTTCGGCAAGATCGTAACCTCGCTCGTAAGCGACATTATGATGCCGGTTTTAGGACTTCTTACTGGGGGTATGAATTTTACCGATCTTAAGATAGTGCTAAAAGAAGCGGTGGGGCAGACCCCGGCCATTACGATAAACTACGGCTCGTTTATCCAAGTAACGGTCGATTTCATCATCATCGCATTTTGTATATTCTGCGCGATCAAGGCGATCAATAAGCTTAAAAAGCCTGCTCCTGCGCCGGAGCCGGCAGCACCTGCCGAGCCTAGCGAAGAGGTCAAACTTCTTAGCGAGATACGAGACCTGCTTAAAAAATAGGTTACGGCGATGCTTGAGAGAATTCCTTATTTTAAAGCTCTAAGCGCAGCGCAAATCGATCGTTTGGAGCAGATTAGCATCCATAAAAGCTACAAAAAGGGCGAAATTTTATTTTTCGAGGGCGAGCGCTCGCAGTATCTATTAATCCTGCTAAAAGGAATTTTAAAAATCTATAAAACCTCCGCAAAGGGGCGTGAGATCCATATGCGCGAGATCCGCCCCATCTCGCTCGTGGCGGAGATGGTAAATTTCGAAGAGACGAGCTATCCTGCAAGCGGCGTGTTTTCGACAAACGGCGAGGTGCTAAAGATCGATTATGAAAAATTTAAAAACGAGTTTATGAGCGATCCAAAGATTTGCCTGGAGCTTTTAAAATCGATGTCTGAGAAGATCCGAGCGCTAAATGCGGTCTTTGATAATCAAGTCGTGCTTAGCTGCGACGGCAAGATCGCTAAGTTTATCAGCGAGAATTTCGATATTTTTATGAGCACGAAATACACTAGAATAGCCAGGATTCTAAATGTAACTCCCGAGACCTTCTCGCGCACCATCACTAAATTTAAAAAGAGCGGCGCGCTAATTTTGGACGATAAGCAAGAAATCACGGGCTTTGATAAAGATAAGCTGGACGAGTATATCCAAGGCTAGAGTTTGAAAAGCGCCTATATTTTCCCGATTGTCGGCACGGTTTTATTTCTGTTTTTTAATTTTTACGTATACAGATCGATCAGCGCGCGCTTTGCGCCATATAAAGGCTTCGCCACGTTTCGCCCCGCCTTGAGCTTGCTTTGCGTAGCTTTGGCGATTTTAGATGCGATATTTTTTGTGGGTTTTGGGCTTAATGGAAGCTTTAAAAATGAGTTGCTCTATAAAGCTTGCGTATTTTGCATGGCAGCGTCCTTTTCGCTCTTTTTTATCTGCCTTGCTTACGACGTGCTAAGCGCCGCCGCGCATGTGGTTAAATTTAGCGAAAACAGGCGGAAATTTTTAAAAACCTTTATCGACGTAACCTTCGTAATAATGGCGTTTAGCTATATTTTTAAAGGGCTTTATAATGCACTAAAAATTCCAAAAATCACCGAGCGCGAAATAAAAATCAAAAACTTAGCTCGCGAGCTAAGTTTTGCCGTCATCTCAGACGTGCATCTGGGCGAGTTTTTGAAAAAGGAATTTTTACAAGGCGTCGTAGCGCAGATAAACTCGCTAAATTACGATGCGCTACTGATCGTGGGCGATATGTTTGATCTGCGCTCGGATGAGCTCGGGGATATTTTGCAGCCTCTTGAGGCGATAAAAAAACCCATCTTTTTCGTCACGGGCAACCACGAATATTACCGCGGCGACGCAAGCGGGCTTATAGCGGCGATGCAAAAAGCGGGCGTGCGGGTGCTGCAAAACGAAAGCGTGGAATTTGAAGGGCTAAATTTAATGGGCGTGCACGATCTTAGCGGCTTTCGCTTCGGATATATGCAGCCAGATCTCGGCGCTGCGCTAGCGCAGGCAGACCCCGATAAACCAAAAATTTTACTCGCTCATCAGCCCAAATACGTCGTGGACTTCGTGCGCGACGAGGTCGATCTGTGTATCTGCGGACACACGCACGCGGGGCAAATTTTCCCGTGGACGCTTTTGGTGCTGCTTAGCCAGAAGTATCTTTACGGGCTGTATAACGACGGGCTGAAGCAAATTTACGTAAGCAGCGGCGTAGGGTTTTGGGGCCCGCCGATAAGGGTCTTTGCCGATGCCGAAATCGCGCTGCTTAAGCTTAGAAAGGCATAGATGAGAAGTTTTATTTCGAGGATTTTCGGGGTTATCGCCGCGGTGAAATTCCCTAAATTTATACAAAATTTTATCAACCGCAAATATGTGGAATTTTTTAAAATCGATATGAGCGAATTTGATCCGCCGCAAAGCTACGCGAGCTTAAATGCGCTTTTTATCCGCCGCTTGCTGCGTCCGCGCGAGATAGCGACAGACGAGACGGCTTTTATAAGCCCTAGCGACGGCGTGATCTTTGAGAGTGGGACCTGCGCCGATCTGCGAGCTTTTAGCGTAAAGGGCTGCGAATATAGCCTTAGCGAGCTGCTGGGGCGCACTTTTACTGCGAGTGAAAGCAGCGGAACGGTTAAAAATTTAGATGGCGGGGCGGTTGCTACGAACGGGAGCGGCGAGGTTGGAACCGGGTGCGCAAAAGATGCCGGCGCAGGGATGAAATTTCGCGCCGCGCAAGCAAAAATCATGGACGGCGAAAGCGGCGCAACTTATTCCGCAAGCGGCGTGCGAGCCGAAATTTATAGCGATGAAAGCGGTGCGAGTCGCGAAATGAGCGCAGAGGACGCCCAATGCCACAAAAATACAAAGGGCGTAAATTTAAGCTACGCAAACATCTATCTAAGCCCGCGCGATTATCATCATTATCACGCGCCGTGCGATCTGAGCGTGCTGCAGGCGCTTTACATACCCGCTGATCTCTACAGCGTGGCGAAGAAATTTTTACTTAAAATTCCAAACCTCTACATAAAAAATGAGCGAGTGATTTTAAAGTGCAAAATGCGAAATGGCGGGATTTTGTGGATGGTTTTCGTGGGTGCTTTAAACGTCGGCAAGATGAGATTTGATTTCGATACGCGAATACAAACGAATGCATGCGCAAATAGAGCTGAGGCGCTTTACGAGTATGAAAATTTAGACTTTAAAAAGGGCGATCATTTTGGAAATTTCGAGCTTGGCTCAACGATCGTACTCGTAGCGCAAAGCGAGTTTTTAAAATTTGAAACCCCGGCTGATACGTCCGTAAAATTCGGACAAAAAATCGCAGAATTTAATGAAATTTCACAAAATTCCATTTAAAATGCAGGATTTTTTCTTTAACTAAAATTAATTTTATTTAAATTTGGCTATAATCATCTCACTTTAAATCAAAGGATTTAACATGAAAAATTTAAAAGCTTTTACGATGATAGAGCTTGTTTTCGTCATCGTCGTTTTAGGTATTTTGGCGGGCATCGCGGTGCCTAGATTAGCCGCTACGCGCGATGATGCTACGATCGCTAAGATGCGCGGAGACATCGCTGCCATTAGAAGCGGACTTTCGCTAGTTAGAAGCGAGAATATGATGAGAGGCGTGACTGCGTGGCCTGGTCTAGAAGCTAATCCAGATGTAGCCGGTACGCTTTTTGAAGGTGTTTTGCAGCAGCCCATCTATCCAATGAAAGCTGGTGGCAGAAACGGCTGGAGCTTAGTTGCAAATGGTAATGCTAATGCTACGTCCACATATACAGCTACCGTTGCCGGTCAATCAACTACTTTTAACTACTATCCGACTGCGGCTTCTAGACCTGCAGGCTCAACGGTTAATGTAGGTTCGTTCGACTGCAATCATCAACAGCCTCTTTGTCAATCCTTAGCTCAATAGCTAAATGCTCTATTATGAAGTTGCGGTTTTGGGTGCCAGCCTAAAGCCGCTTACTTATAGTTCAAATTTTAAAATTCCAGCTTATCAAATCGTATCCGTTCCTGTAAAATCGAGCGTCAAATCCGCCGTGATTCTGTGCGAGGTTGCAAAACCGACCTTCAAAACCAAGGAAATTTTAGAGATTTCGCAGCTTAAATTTACCTCATTTCAGATCGCACTTGCAAATTTTATCGTGTACTACTATGTCTGCGAAAAGAGTGTTGCATTTGGGATTTTCGAGCCTGCAAGTGAGACGACGCAGGATTTGCGGAATTTGCAGGAGGATCCTATGACCGAGCGGAATTGCGCTTGCGAGCAAATTCCCGTTGGTGAGTTGGTCTCCGCTTGCAAACAAGCTTCTACCCGCGAACAAAATTTTATTTCCGAGCAGAATTCCATCACCACACAAAATTCTACGCTCGATGGGAATTTTAATGCCACACAAAATTCCATTTCAATCCAAAATTCTGCATTGACGAGAAATTCTACTATCATAGAAAATTCCGTTACCGTCATGAATTCCGCCACTGCGCCGAATTCCACGCAAAAGCAAAATTTGAAGCAGGCGCCAAATTCTATCTTACAAAATTTGGCGTCAAATTCTATCTCCGCTCAGAATTCTATCCAAGAGAGGGACTTTGTCGATGAGCAAAATTCCGTTTCGATCCAAAATTCTACATTGGCTCAAAATCCTGCTACGACAATAAATTTTGTTGCCGAACCTGATCCTGCACACAAACAAAATTTCGCTATCGCGCAAAATTCGACCCAAGAGCGAGATTTTGCCAAGGGGGAGAATTTCGTTTCGATTCAAAATTCTACTTCAGCGCAAAATTCCGCCATCGCGCAAAATTCCGATGTCGCAGTGCAAAGCCCCATTTCGCAGCCGCTATCTCCGCTTCAAATATGTAAAATTCCAAACCTCACCCTCGCGCAGGAGCAAGCGCGTAAATTTGCCGAAGCCAATGAGACGTCGCTGATTTTCGGCGATACGGGCAGCGGCAAGAGCGAAATTTATATCGCGCTGATCGCGCAGGCGTTCGCTGCGGGCAAGCAGGCGCTGTTTTTGATGCCAGAAATCTCGCTCACGCCGCAGATGACGAAGCGGCTACAGAGCTATTTCGGCGAGCGGCTCGGCGTCTGGCACTCCAAAATTTCGCCCAAAAAAAAGCGTGAAATTTTAGCGAAATTTAACGCAGGCGAGATTAGGCTCATCGCGGGCGCCCGCTCGGCGCTGTTTTTGCCCTTTAGCGATCTGGGCCTCATCGTCGTGGATGAGGAGCACGACGACAGCTATAAATCGGCCGCCGCACCGCGCCTAAATGCCCGCGACGCCGCAATTTTCGTCGGCAAGAAGCTTGGCATCCGCGTGGTTTTGGGCTCTGCGACGCCCGCGCTTAGCACCTACGCGAAGCAGCCGCATTTCCGCCTGCGCGGCACCTACTTTAGCAGCGCCAAGCGCTTCATTTTCGACGAGAGCGAGACGGGGCTGAGTTCTAAAATTTTAACCGAGATCGGGCGCAGCCTCGAAGCCGGCAAGCAGGCGGTCGTGTTTTTGCCCACGCGCGCGAACTACAAATATATGGTTTGCGAAAACTGCGGGCAGATCGTGCGCTGCCCATTTTGCGCCGTCGGGATGAGCTACCACGCGGACGCTGCGGCGCTAAAGTGCCACTACTGCGGCTTTAGCACGTTTTACAAGGCGTCTTGCGAAAACTGCGGCGGCGAGGTAATGCAGGCGCGCAAGATCGGCACCGGCGAGCTTGCGGCACAGCTTGCGGCGCGCTTCCCAAGTGCCCGTATCGCAAAATTTGATCGCGACGAGATTACCACGCAGTGCAAGCTTGAGGCGCTGCTAAATAACTTTAACGCCCATAAAATCGATATTCTGGTAGGCACGCAGATGCTTAGCAAGGGGCACGATTACCATGGCGTCGATCTTGCGGTGATAATGGGGATCGACGAGCATCTGAGCTATCCCGATTTTAGGGCGCGCGAAAAGACGCTATCGCTTGCGATGCAGGTGGCAGGCCGCGCGGGTCGCTCGGGGCAGGGCAGGGTCGTCATACAGACGCGCCAGAGCGGCTTTTTTAGGGATTATATCGAAAACTACGATGATTTTTTGCGCGACGAGGCGGAGTTTCGAGAAGGGCTCTATCCGCCGTATATGCGACTTTTGCGCGTGCTGATCTCGCATAAAAACGAAAAGGCGGCGGGCGAGATAATGAACGTGGCGCTTGAGCTTTTACGCCGTAAACAGGCGGGAGATAGCGCGTTTGCACCGCGTGACGGGCTGGACGCGAGGGGAGCAAATTTAAGCGCTTTAAATTTACAAAATTCTGCGCAGCAGAGCGGCAAGCAAATATCAAATTTTAAATTTCAAAGCTCGGATCTGTGCGGGGACGATGTAAATTTAAACCGCCAAAACGCTTCAAATTTAAAAAATGCCATGCAAATTTCAGCTTACGACGCAGGCGCTGATAGCGTAAATTTAAAGTTCGAAAGAAACGGCGCCACGCAAAATTTTATAAATTTAGCGACCGAAAATGCTGCCGAAAATTCCGCGCAGTATTTGAAAGAGAAAGCGAGCGAGAGCTTTGAGATCATCGGCTACGGTAAGGCAGGCATCGCCTATATCGCGTCGAAATTTCGCTTTGAAATTCTGCTGCGGGCTAGCTCGCACGTGCCGCTAATTAACGCCGCGCGCGCGCTTGAGCATCTGCCCGTCGAGATCGATATGGATCCCGTAAACTTCGGCTAGACGGAGCTTTTAAAATTCGAGCGAAATTTTATCCGCCGCAGACGCCTTTTTGCAGCGTTTGTTTGCGGAGCGGACTAAAAAATAGTGGCAAAATTTCGGGTAAAATTTAAGGAAACGATTTGAGCGATAATTTAGGTGAATTAAGAGAAGCCTTACGCGGAAGGCACGCGAAGGCGTCTTGCGGATCGCAGACGGATAGTGACAAGCCCGATGCTTGCAATCTGAATTTAAAACCGGATTTAAAACTAGATGGCTCGGAGTTTGCAGATGATAGTACAGAAACATATACCTACAAGAATGCGAGCCTTTCGAGCAAGGATAATACCATAATCATAGATTATGACAGAGCCCCATTAATCATCACAGATCATCTCTATCGCGATTACGTTAAATATCAATTCCCTGCGATGTGCTGCGTATTTTTAATATTTTTGTTTTTTGCCATCATCGTGGTGGGTCCGCCAGAGCTAGGCGTATTGCGGATGTTTATCCTAGTGCTCTTACCGCTCATAGAGGCGGCTAGGCGCGAGGGAGAAGCATATTTCGTGATGACGAACTCCGCCGTCGCGTATTATAAAAAGGGCGAAATTGTGAAATTTTTTGAGCTACAAAAGATTGGTGCGATGGCGGTTAGCTTCGATTGCAGATGGAGTTGGAGGCAGCAAATGCCGTTAGCCCTTAAGATCGTTATCGCCGTTTGGGTTTTACTCGCGCTTAAGTTTGGCGGAGACGACGAAAGCGTGAGTGTTAATATTAGAAATATAGTTTGTATTTTTACTATGGTACTTACCTTGCTTTACGGCTCTAAGATATTTATGCATCTACATAATGGCAGCCTCGGATTTTTCGGCATTCACGATCAGCTCGTGCTATATAAAGAAAACGCCAACGTTGATATAATGAATATTTTGATGGCAAACAAAGATGAATACGTGCAGCTACGGGAGTATTTCTTAGCCGTGCTAAATGTCGATATAGACGAGCTGCGGCGCACGATGTCGGTTTTCGATGAAAAGATAGAATTTAAGAAATTTAAATTCTAAATCGGCGCGCTTGAGGGTTTGTCCGCAGGAACAAATATAGACTCCGTGAGTTTTGGCTAGGCGCGCAGTTGAGTGAATTTTATTCACATAAATTTTGCTCGCAGAATTTACATGATACGACGATAAATTTTACGTCCCGTCGTTCTTATATCAGATTAAAATCAAAATATAATATTAAATTGCAAATGCTATTTAATCTTAACGGGATATAATAAGTCATCGCTTTTTTTTGAAAGAGGCAAAACTATTTGCACCGATATAGAGCATAGAAAGGCAACGATTTGAAAAAGCTACTTAGAAATTTTATGATTTTTGCAGGCTTCATCTTTATGTTATACACCTCCTATTTTCTATATTTTTATTCTAAAAGAGCCGAGTATGCGGCTATTTTATTGCAAAAGGCGCTTAGGTATGAAGAGGAATTTTTTACTGAGAAAACACAAAATTTAGACCCGCCAGAGCAAACCAAGCTACGGCATGAGTTTGAAAAAGAGAAATTAAAACTAGAAAAATATTGCAGCGATGCCATAATAAACGGCGAAAATGGTCATTGCAAGGTTTTTTACAACCTCGATTTCGACTATATCCATTTTTACGACGGGCGAAATCAAGATATCGCGCTGGGTTACGACTTTGATAACGAAAGCATTGAATTTTATAAAAAGCTCGCAGATCACTATGATTACAAAGGCAAAAAATGCAGATCACGCAGGGTATACAGCGAGCACCATGCGACATTTGCCATTGATAATTTTAAGCATGCAAAATTTTGGTTGGGAAATTACGGTGAATTTACCCTAAAAGATCCATACATTCATGAATGTGAATAAAAGTGATCGATAATTTAAACACTAAAAGCCTGCCGTATAGATCGGCGGTATATGCATAAATTCATATTTGTGCGGATACGATAATGTATTTTATACTTTGATTAAGTAATTATGTTGTATAAGCGTATAATGTTAGTAATGAAAAACGCTTTTAAGGCTTCAAAAGCTCATTTTAAGGAGCAAGGGATGCAAATTTGTGCTTTTATTTTAGCGATCTTGTTTGCCGTATCGTTCGTAAAAGCGGATGATATAAAGCAGCCATCGATGCCATGGCGACTGGAATCCATTTTATGGAAAATTAAAGACAAAAAAGTTGTAAGAAAAGCTCTTCACGAACCTATGATTCGGGGTGCAACTACCTTTAACGGCAAGAGTTTTTATTTTTTTACGATAGAAGATAATGCAACGCTCAAAAAAGAATATGAAGAGCATTTATCAAAAGAAAGAGACTTCTGCAACGACTTTTACGATGATCTGTTCGAGTGGAAAAATATAAATATAATAAACCCACTGGTTTTTGATACGACGGATTACAACAACCCCGTTTTAAAGAAAGATATGGGCGATTGCTGGTATATGGATATGAATAAAACGATTAAAGACGGCTTTAGCGGGCGCGGATTTACATTATATAAATTTGATAATAAGCTTTTGTATATTATGATTTATAAAACCACTCCTTATATATATCAGACGGATGATTTCGCAAATCTTGCTTACATTTTAGATCCCAAAGAGTGTAGTAAAATCACAAAAGATCCTCGTAGCAGGGTAAATTTGGAGATTCCAGGCAATATCATATATAAACCGCGTCTGTTTTATGCCGAACCGATACGTTATAAAGATATAGACTATCTACTTTTCATAGATTTTGACAATACGGATAGCGGACAACTATTCAACGTCACAATCAGGAAATTTAAAGACGGTATTTTACAAATGCCTGTTTGTAGCAATTCATACTTAAATACGAAGCTTTATCGATAGGAGCGGATATGTGGGTTCATATTTTCATCTTAATGATCGCATTCGTACTATTTGCGAATGCAAACGATGTAAGCGATACGGAAATTCCTTTTGATTTAAAAATAGCTTTATGGAAAGCTAATGATAGGAAAGTAGTAAGAAACAATCCTTCCGGTATGGTAGAAGGAGAAACCACTTTCAACGGAAAAACCGTTAGCTTTTGGCAAATAGATAGAAATGCAACGCTCAAAAAAGAATACGAAGAGCATTTATCAAAAGAAAGAGACTTCTGCAACGACTTTTACGATGATCTATTCGAATGGAAAAATATAAGCGTAATCAAACCTCTGGTTTTTGATACGACGGATTACAATAACCCCGTTTTAAAGAAAAATATGGGCGATTGCTGGTATATGGATATGAATAAAACGATTAGAGACGGCTTTATCGGGCGTGGATTTACATTGTATAAATTTGATAATAAGCTTTTGTATATTATGACGTATAGAGATTTTCGGCAATACGAGATGTCTTTTGCAAATTTTATGTATATTCTAGATCCGCAAGAGTGCAGTAAGATTATAAAAGACCCCTCATACGATTCATATCATAGCAGGATAGATTTTGAGGATTATCGAAACAAGATCGCAGGAAACACCCTGATTTATTTTGGACCGATAAAATATAAGGATAAAGACTATCTGCTTTTTATCGATTCCGTAAATTTAATAAACGGTCTTAAAGCGGTTTTTATTAAAATTAGTAAATTTAAAGACAAAGTTTCGCAAACATCCGTTTGTAGAAATTTGTATTTAAATACAAAAATTTACTATTAAGTAGTTAATCATACAAACGCATTCAGTTGCCGTTGATAATTTTGAGCATGCGAAATTTTGGTTGGGAAATTACGGCGAATTTACCCTAAAAGATCCTTTTATAGCTGCAGTTTAGGGTCGCTTGTTTTTGCTTTCATATCTGCGTTTTTAAAATTTTGTTCAAATTTTGCGTCGCTGCACATGCCTTGCTCGCCCCTTTTCGATATACAGCGCCTACCCCTCGCTTCCTTCCGTTCGCACGATCAGACTTTTTGGAAGGCGAAATTTCTCGATTATCTCGCACTCCTTGGCGCGCATCTGCCCGCTGTCGCTTTCGTGATCGTAACCTAGCACGTGCAGCAGGCCGTGCGTAAAAAGCAGCGCCGTCTCGTCATCCCTGCCGTGCCCTAGCTGCGCGGCTTTCAGCTCTACGAGGTCTAAATTTATCACGACCGAGCCGAGCAGCGCGGGAGCAAAATTTCCGCCGTCAAAATTCTTATTCTTTAAATTTTCATCGCTAGAACTTTTGCCCTCGGAATTTTTGGAATTTATGGCATTAGAATTTTTGCTCGCAGAATTTGCGGCGCTTGTATTTTCACTAGCGGAATTCGCAGCGTTTTGATTTTTAGAGCCGCTGTTTTTATGCGCGGAATTTTCCTTGCTCAAATCCCCGCCGAAGCCCGCAAACGCCGCAGGATCGAGCGGGAAGCTCAGTACGTCGGTCGTCTTATCGATGCCGCGCGTTTGCGCGTTTAGCTGCCGCATCTCCTCGCCGCGCACGAAAATTAGCTCGACGCTCCCGCCGCCCAGCTCCGCCGCGATAGCGTCCAAAATTTCTGGATATGGCTGCTCGCAAAGTATCATTTTTACCCCTCTTTTATAAAATTTTCGTATAATTTTAGCAAAAAAAGGACGAAAATGAGAGCTTTATGCGTGATCAGCGGCGGCATGGACAGCGCGACCTGCGCCTATATCGCGAGGCGCGAAGGTTACGAGATCGTGGCGCTGCACTTTGACTATGATCAGCGCACGATGGGCAAAGAGCACGAGTGCTTCGGTAAAATTTGCGATGATTTGGGGGTCGTAAAGAGGTTCGTTTTAGATGCTCGCTTCATCGCGCAAATCGGCGGCAGCGCCCTTACGGACGGCGCCTTGCCGATCAGGAAGGGCGCGGCGGAGCTTGGCGGCGCGGCAAATTTTACCGGCGCCGAAATTGACAGCGCGGTAAATTCCAAGAGTACCGAGCTTACTAGGCAAAATTTTATCGAGACAAATTCCGTCGCCGAACTAGACGGGCAAAATTCTATTGCGGCAAATTCTATTGATGCCAAGATTGGCGGACAAAATTTCACTGCGTCAAATTTCTCGGCGAGCTCCGCAGACGTTCCGCTCGCCGTAGATTCGGCGCGAAGCGGTTGCGCGCAGAGCGGTGAAATTTTAACCCAAGGCGGTGAAGCTTCACTCGGGGACAATGAAATTTCACCACAAGGCGGCAAAATTTTAGCTCGCGACGACAAAATTTCACTGCAAGACGGCGAAATTGCATCTCAAAGCGGAGCCCAGCCGCAGCAGGGCGATAAAATTCCACCCAAGCACGCAGAGAGTGAAATTTCATCGCAGAGCCAAAACAATCAAATTTCATCGCAAAGCCAAAGCGATAAAATTTCACCGCCAAGCGGCGAGAGCGTGTTTTCGGATCTACCGAGCACCTACGTGCCGTTTCGCAACGGCGTGTTTTTGAGCATCGCCGCCGCGCTCGCCGAGAAGGAGCGCTGCGACGCGATCTTCATCGGCGTGGTGCAGGAGGACAGCAGCGGCTACCCCGACTGCAGCGCGGGCTTCATCGGCGCGTTCGAGCGAGCGCTTGAGCTGGGCACGAGCCGCGACTTTCATCCGCGCATCAAAACCCCGCTCGTGCACCTTAGCAAGGCGCAGATCGTCTCGCTGGCGCTTGAGATCGGCGTGCCGCTGGAGCTTACGTGGAGCTGCTACGAGCGTGAGGACGCTGCGTGCGGGCTTTGCGACAGCTGCCTACTGCGACTTAAAGGCTTTGCGGGCGCCGGCGCGAAAGATAAAATCCCCTACGCGATAGAAGCTTAGGCACGCCGTGGCGAAATTTACCGAGCCCGCGTAGCTCGGCGTGTCATCGCAGCGCCTGATATGCGCGGATTTTGAATACGTAGTGCCGCATAGTTTATAGCGGGATTTCAAACATACGGCGGCGGCCTGCACTTTAGTGCGCCGAGCCGCGGCTGTAAATTTAAGTTGCACTTTAAAATTTTAAAAATTTTAACGAGAGCGTTGCGCACGGTTCAAAGCGAAAATTAATTATAAATTTAATTCCTGCGCTATATTTATTAGCGCATAGGCGAATATAAACATATCGTAAAATCTAAGATTATTAAATTTCTTAAGGAGGAGAGAATGGCGTTTGAAAATGCAATCATCACAAAAGAGGATGATGAGAAATACGGGTTGAGCAAAATTTTTTATCAATATAGTCCGTATCATGAAGAACTACCTAGAAATTTTGTTGTTGATAGACAAAAAGATATTTGGTTTCTTTTAATTGAAAGACTACCAAATGAAGGGTATGATTATGGTTATGGGAGCAAAAAGCTATGGAGGCTTTATATTCAAGGAAATAATTTAGATATTCTTTTGGACTACGAATATGATCAAGAAGTGGATGGACGCAAATTTCAAAGGGTGTGGAAAATTATCGAGGTGAATGTTATAAATTCTATTATTCCAGATAATGAAGTTATTAAAATATTGAGAGATATTTTGATTGATTTTAAATTTAGACCAGGCTGGGAGGATAAGGATGATTTTAGTGTAGCATTAATAGATGTAAGAAAGGAAAAATAAAGTGGCGTTTGTAGCAGAATATATTTCTAAAGAGGATATTGAGAAATATGGCGTTATTGACATAGTAAATAGCTCCAGAGCAAATTTTAATGAACTTCCATTAGGTGATCAACGTATAAAACAGCTTGATTGGGTTGTCGATAGGCAGAGGGATATTTGGTTTATCTTTGTGTGTGATCCGCACCTGCCGGATCCGCGAGATGGATTTACGGGTGAGGAGATTTATATTTTATGCTATAAGGGTAATGTTATCGAGCTTGACATTAGACGGGTCTATGACGAAACCACAAGTAAAATGCTAGTCGATAACCCCTTTTTTATCAAATATAAGCTGGAAAATATCAATTCTAGTCTTGACGGAATTTCGTTAGATGAACTTTATAGGGCGCTTAATGAAGCTTTGATAGAATATGGCGAAAGTGGCATACACGGTAGAAAGTTCCTGCCAAAAGAACATGAAGTCGTAACTTTTCTGCATGATTAAATATAAAGGATAAAAAATGACGAGTAAACAAGCTGATCAAATTTTAGCAGATATTGCAAAGGGTGAGGACGTGCGCAGCGGTACCGATGGCGGTGCGAGCACGAGAGAAATTTAGCGAAACGTGGCGCGAGCCCGAAACGTGATGCGTAAATTTAAAGCGAATTTTATCCGAAACCTAACCGTGAGCGAGCGCGCAAGAATTCGCTAGCGGGCGCAGACTATTTGTAAATTTTAAAATTTTACTCAAACGCCGATCGTAGATTTAGATGCGGGATGATCTCAAGCTCTGCGGGTGCCGTGAATTCATTTTTACGCAGCTTTTCTATCGCTGCGCGCGCGATCATAGCGGCGTTGTCGGAGCAAAATTTCATCGGCGCGAAAAGTATTTCGCAGCCCGCTCGCTCGCACAAATCCGTCAAAAGCCCGCGCAGATGCAGGTTTGCGCTCGCTCCGCCCACTACGCCGAAGCGCGCAAAGCGGCGCAGCTCAAAGATCCGCTGCAATTTATCCAGTATGTGCGCGCACGCCGCGTCCTCAAAGCAGCGCGCCAGATCGCGCATCGCCCGCTCATCCAGCTCGCCCGCCTCTTTTAGCTTTTCGATCTGCACGCGCACGGCGTTTTTAAGCCCCGAAAAGCTATACTCCAGCCGCCTGTCGCCCTTCAGCGGCACGGGCAGCTCAAATCGCGGCTCGCCGCCTTTTGCAAGCTCCTCGATGAGTGCGCCGCCCGGATAGCCGAGGCCTAGCATTTTGGCGATCTTATCGAAGCTCTCGCCGAAGCTGTCGTCGCCGGTGGTCGCTAAAATTTCGATACCCCCCGCTGCGTCGATATCCAAAACCATCGTGTGCCCGCCGCTAACGAGCAAAACGCCCATCGGAAACCGCGCCTCGCCGCCTAAAAACAGCGAGTAGACGTGGCCTATGAGATGATTTACGCCGATGAGCGGCAAATTTAGCGCGAGCGCGAGCGCTTTTGCCATATTCACGCCGCCGATCAGGCTCACGCTGAGCCCCGGGGTATTGGTCGCTGCGACGGCGCTAAGCTCGCCAAAATAGGGTTTTGCGCGCTGCAAAATCCACGGCAGCGCCTCCGTATGCAGCCTCGCGGCAAGCTCGGGCACGACGCCGCCGTATTTGGAGTGATCGGCCTCCTGGCTTATTTTTTCGTAAAATTTCAGCTCGAAACTGCGCTCATCCATCACCGCGACCGAGCTGTCGTCGCAGCTGCTCTCAATAGCAAGTATCACACAAAATCCTTAAAATTTTTCGCTCATTATACTCAAAAATCGGCTCTGCGGCGCGGATGAAATTTTAAAATTTAAAACGGCGCGCTTTAAATTTTATCTTTATCGCGACATACTCCCGCTCGCAGGGCAAAATTTTAAAATGCGCCGTTCGGCTCGGTCGCGGTTTGTCTGCCGCGGCGGGTAAAATTTTAAATAGATGAAATTTTGGCAGTTGAAATTTAGCGGGCAAATTTAAAAAGACCTTTGGGTTTTAAAGTTCCAAAGGCCATTGTGATTAAATTTATCGCTAAATTTAAAGGCTAAATTTCAGGCTCTTGCTCCTGCTTTTTCTCGCCGCTTGGGATCGCCGTGTCGTACCAGTCGAGCTTGCGCGTAAAATACATCACCAGCGAAATCACCGCAAAGATCATCAGACTTCCCATTAATAGGGCGTAGTCTTCGGAATTTAAGATGACATAGAGGATAGCATATGAAACGAGCTGAACGCAAGTGATGAAAATGCCCCAGCGCGCGCCTTTGAAAATCGCGCTCGCGTAGAAAAATACTATCGCGCTTACCGCGATCGCCGAGATAGCGTAGCTGATCGCAAAGCCCATGTGTTCGGAGAGCGAAAGCACTAGCAGGTAGAAAACGACGTCCTCAAGCCCTATTAATAGGTATTGGATCGGGTGGATGCGCTCGTGAGTGTAAACCTCGCACAAAAAGATCGCTAAAAACGGCACCGCTAAGAATAACAGCGCGTAATCCGTGCAGCGCTTAATCAGCGAGTAGTTGTTCACGGGCTCGATGAAGCCGATGCTTACGGCGTCATTTCTATCGTCGTTGCTGCGCCAGTTTGTTATAGCGACGCGGTCATCTTGATCTGCAAGCCACGCAGGAGCAATGCCTGCGGCTAAGCCTGTAACTTCCCACGAAGCTTTAAAGCCGTTAGCGCTTACCTCGCGCGATTTGGCGATAAAGCCGCCGCCAAAGCTAGGCGATGCCCAAGTAGAGCTAATTTCAAAACGGCTATTTTGCGCGATCGGAGCTAGATGAAGTGCCTCGCCGCCTTGGATTTTAAGCGTACCGCTGATGCTAAAATCAGACGACAGCGCGGAAGCGGGGAGCTTGTAGATTAGGCTTCGATCGAAAATTTTAGCTTCGGTGTTGCCGTGATATTGCTTAAGCTCCTTGCCGTTTAGGCTTAAAGCGGGAGAAGCGGTGAAGGATTTTTGATTGCCTACGCCGAGCACTAGCACGGCTTCGTCGAAATTTAACCGCGCAGGATCAACGCCGAGCTCGGTATAGTTTATCGCCTCAAAGTCCGCTTTTAGCGCGAAGTCGCCGTTATATATTGGAACGCGAAAAATCCCGCGCTTTAAATAGGTGGGGTCGATCTCCGCCGCGAGGGAGTAGTTTTTAGGCACGATGATGAAATTTTTCTCTACGCGCCTTTTTACGAGCTCGTTGTTGCTTTTGTCTATCGCTTCGATTATCTCTGCGTAGGGCACTACGATCGCAAGGCCCTGGATTTGCAGCTCACCACCCACCGGCGTGAGGATCGAATCCTGCGCGAGCTGCTTGGTTTCGGAGCGCGAGTAGGTAAGATTATCGATAAAGCTTAGCGGAATTAGCAGCAGCAAAAGCAGCACTAAAACTATGAACGGTTTCGTCCAAAACGCGCCGCGAATGGCGTTTTTAGTATAATTTAACAAAGGCTCTCCTTTTAAGTAGAATTTAAAACGGAATTTTAACGATGAAGAGTAAACGGACGGCGCTTGAAGCGGGAGGAATTTTATAAATTCTAAACGAACTTCGGATGTGAAGCGCTGCGGATATCGCTTTGAATTTTGAGGATTTTGCCGTAAGCTAGAATTTCATTGCGAATGAGAATTTTGCTATTTGCAAAAATTTTATGAGAAAATTTCTGTTAGTAGAATTTAAAAATTTAAAAGCTTGAAATTCTAAGTCTAAGAATTTCAAATTTCCAAAGCCCTTGGAATTTTGAAATTCCAAGGGCTTTGAATTTTTAAAATTTCGCTGCTTTAGCGTGCAAAATTTCGTGCGGTCTCTCGCGTAAGCTTTAAAATTTATACGCCACGCTTAGCTTGAAATTTCGTCCCGGCTCCCAGTCGATAGCGTTTGAATCTCCGGTAAAATCGGCGCTGCGCTGCGAGTGCGACGCGTAGGCTTTATCAAAGAGATTGTAAACGCCCGCGTTGATCTCAAGCCCTTTAAATCGCCCACTATCCGGAGCGTAGGTCACATATAGTTCGTGAACCGCGTAGCTAGGCACTTTTGTTTTTTCGTCGCTAGCTGCGGAGGCTACGTTTTTGGAGTCGAAAAAGAGCAAGTTATAGCCCAGCAGTAGATCCGCCGCAGAGATTGCGTACTCGGCATTGAAGGTGTATTTATCGCCATAGTCGCGGTAGCCGATGATGTTTGAGCTTAGATAGCCCGAGCCGCTGCGCACGCGGTCTTTATATTCTACGTGCTGGTGGGTGTAACCCGCAGCAAGGCTCAAATCATCTAATATTAATCTTGCGAAAAGCTCGACGCCGTCAATGTCCGCACCGCCTGCATTAGCCCTGCATAAGGTGCCCTGCGCGCCTCCAGGGCAGCCGATAACGCCGCCGCGAGCGTTGTTATCTACGATGAGATTTTTATATTCTGTCCTGAAATACTTCGCAGTTAGGCTTACCGAGGAATTCTCCCCCAGATCGTTTTTGTAGCGACCTCCTATTTCGTAGGCGTTGCCCGTAGTGGCTTTTAAATTTTCGTTAGCCATCCAGCTTAGTGGTCTGCCGCGGCTAGTGCCCGCAGCCATCATGCTCTCCATTACGTCAGGTCCTCTAGATACTCGCGCATAGCTCGCAAACGCTCCAAATCCCGCGCCGATCTCGTAATCAAGCGCCAAGGCGGGGCTTACTTCGTTGAATTTATATTTGTAGCTAGAGATATTAGCACCTCTGCCGTTGTAAGTCTTTAGCTCGTGCCTTTCGTAGCGCACGCCGGGAGTTATCGTAAGCCCGCCGTAGCGCATAGCATCCTCTAAATAGACGCCGTAGTTATTG
>NZ_CALHII010000159.1 GCF_938030815.1 uncultured Campylobacter sp. | reverse complement strand
GCCTGGCGGATCCACCACGTCGCGTATGTCGAAAATTTATAGCCGCGCTTGTATTCAAATTTATCCACAGCCTTCATGAGCCCGATGTTGCCCTCCTGGATGAGGTCTAAAAACGGCAGTCCGCGGTTGGTGTAGCGCTTGGCGATGGATACGACCAGGCGTAGGTTGGACTTAGCCATGCGCGCCTTTGCATTATCGCTGATGCGCTTGCCGCGTTTGATCTGCTCTAAAATTTCTTTCAGCCGCTCGGGCTCGAGGTTGAAGCTTTTTTTGCTTGCTTCTTTGGTTAAAAAGAGCTTTTTAATATCGACGTAGGTCGAGACCATCGTAGCTTCCGGCACGCGCGCGATGATGTCGTCTTTGCTAAGCCTCGTGATCTCTTTTAGAATTTTTTTGTGGTTTTCGCGCAGTTCGGCGCTAAACATCGGCAGCTTATACTCTAGGCGCTTGAGCTCTTTTTCGAAGCCCTCGTCGCTTTTTAGCGCGGTCTCCATCGATTTTACGATCTCGGTGATGAGCTTGCTCGTAGGCCCTAGATCCATGAGTTTTTCTTTTAAAATTTTCTTTTTAAACGCCAAGTTTAGCTTCGATAAAATTCCCTTGCTCTGCTTAATCGCCTCGGCGTTTTTCTCGGCAAATTTCATCCAGTCCTTTTTGGCTTTTTCAAGAGCCTTGAAGCTTTCGATGACCTTTAGAGCGCGCTTATCGTTCTTTCTAGAGCGCCTTTGCTTCGCCTCGTCCGCGCTCTCCTCATCCTCCTCGTCGTCGTCGTAATCCTCCTCCGATAGTTCCTCTTCGTCCTCCTCTTCACCCTCTTCGTCGCTGTCGTCAAAGCTCTTGAAAAGCTCCTTAACGCGGCGTTCGCGGTTGATGAGCGGCTCTTTATAATCCAGTATAAAATCGATCAGATATGGTACGGAGCAAAACGCGTCGATGATGATGTCCTCACCGAGCTCGATTTTTTTGCTGATCTCGATCTCTTCTTCCTTGGTTAGCAGCGGGATCTGCCCCATTTCGCGCAGATACATCCGCACCGGGCTGTCCGAACGGCTCCACTCCAAAAGCTCGACGTCGCTGGATAGATCAAACTCCTCGTCCCAGCCCTCGTCCAGTAGCTTTTTTTGCGTGGCTTCTTTGAGTTTTGCGTCCTCTAAATTTTTGATTTTGGAGATTTCTGCGGCGGAGATCAGCTCGACGTCGAATTTTTTCGTAAGCGCTTCGACCTTCTTAACGGCCGTCGCGGTGGGGGCTTTGTCGAAAAATTTTATCAGTCTTTCGTAGGTGATGTAGCTTTTTTGATTGTCGTCGAAAAATTGCTCGATGGGGCTTAAGGCGTCTTTTGGGCTCGCCATAAAATCTCCTTGTGTCGTTGTGTATTTGGTTTTGGAAAATCGGATTATACCGAAACGCTCTTTATTTTTGCTTATATGCGGCGCAAACTATTTAAATTTAATAATTTTCGAAATTCTAGAAACTAGGCCAAATTTTAAAATTTAGGTTATATTTTTAGCTAAATTTAAGACTGCTCGCTAAAATTCTGCGTTCGCAAGACGAAAAACCAACGAGCCGAAATTCCGCTTCCTTTGCGCTGCCGCTTTAAAATTTAACGCTTCTGCACTTCCTATCCCTGCGTTTTTGCGTTTAAATTTAGCCCTAAATTCTGGGCGAGGAATTCCGCCATCATATCGGAGCGATTGAGCGGATTTTAATAAATTTGTCGGTAAAATCGCGCATCTATTTTAAAATTTAAGGCGGAAATATGGCAAAAGTATGGAAATTCGGCGATGATATCGACACCGACATTATTATCGCGGCGCGCTACCTAAATACATCCGACGCAGCGGTGCTTGCGACGCACATTATGGAGGATGCGGACAGGGATTTTTCGTCCAAAATAACTCGCGGCGACATCATCGTAGCGGGGAAAAATTTCGGCTGCGGCAGCTCGCGCGAGCACGCACCGATGGCGCTTAAGGCCGCCGGAATTTCATGCGTGATCGCAAAAAACTTCGCTAGGATTTTTTATCGAAACAGCTTCAACACGGGCTTTTTGATCCTCGAATGCGACGAGACGGATAAGATCGCGCAGGGCGACGAGCTTAGCATCGATCTGAAGGGCGGCGTAATTAAAAATTTAACTCAAAAAACGCAGTATAAATTCGGCGCAATTCCCGAGTTTATGCAAAAGCTCCTCGATGCCGGCGGAGCGATAAATTATGCAAAAACAAAGATAAACTTGTAAGGAATTCGGATGAAAAAATACGACGTATGCGTGATAAAAGGCGACGGAATCGGCCCTGAGATCATCGAAGAAGCGATCAAGGTGCTTGATGCCGTAAGCCATAAATTTAATTTTGAGCTAAATTTTGACTACCGCTTGATGGGAGGCGCGGCAATCGACATTATGGGCGTTCCGCTTCCGGATGAAACGCTAAATACCGCTAAATCGAGCGACGCGGTGCTTTTCGGTGCGATCGGCGGCGCTAAATGGGACGGTCTGCCGCGCGAACTGCGCCCAGAAAGCGGACTGCTAAAAATTCGCAAAGAGCTTGGAGCGTTTGCAAATTTGCGTCCCGCGATGATTTTTGATGAGCTGATAAACGCTTCGACGCTAAAGCCCGAGATCATAAAAGGCGTCGATATAATGGTGGTGCGCGAGCTTACGGGCGGGATTTATTTCGGGCAGCCGCGCGTTAAAAACGAAAAGGATGCGCTAAATACGATGTGTTACAGCGCTGCCGAGATCGAGCGCGTGGCTAAGGTCGCGTTTGAGGCAGCGCTTTTGCGAAATAAAAAGATAACGCTTGTGGATAAGGCCAACGTGCTTGAAACAAGCCAGCTGTGGCGCGAAGTCGTAAGCGAGCTAGCCAAAAATTACGAGGGGATAAATTTGGAGTTTATGTACGTCGATAACGCCGCGATGCAGCTCGTGCGGGCGCCTGCGCAGTTTGATGTGATTTTGACGGAGAATTTATTCGGCGATATTTTAAGCGATGAGGCGAGTATGATCTGCGGCTCGATCGGGCTGCTTCCGAGTGCGAGTATCGGCGGTAAGGTAGGCATCTACGAACCGATCCACGGCAGCGCGCCCGACATCGCGGGGCAGGGGATCGCAAACCCGATTGCTACGATCTTAAGTGCGGCGATGATGTTAAAATACGCATTCGGCGAAAATGAGGCTGCAGTGGCGATCGAAAGCGCCGTACGCACCGTGCTTCGCGACGGATACCGCACCAAGGATATCGCGCAGTACGATGCCAAAGAAATTTGCTCGACTGCAGAGATCGGCTCGATCATCGCAGATTACGCGGCTAAAGCCTAGGAGTAGGCCTTGAATAGCGCGCTGGCTTATGCTTTGAAGCTTGAGGAGAGAGGCGATATTTACGGCGCAATGCGGATTTGCCGCGGTATTTTACGCGATAATCCGCAAGATGGCGATGCGGCGGTGCTTTTTGCGCGGCTAAATTTGAATCACCGGGTAAGCTCGGGCGTCAATATGGCGATGCTGGAGCGCTTTTTTAGCGTCGATGCGCGCAAACAAGCAGAATTTAAGAGGTGGCTAATTGATGTATGAAAATGAACTGGAAGATATCATCGAAGCAGTAAATGAGATGAAAGCGCAAAAGCGCGCGCAAGATTTGGCGGTGCAGCAAGAGGGGGCTGTGAATGCAAACAGCGCTGAAGCAGAAGCACAGGATGCTTTAAGCCCCGCTTCTTTTGCGCCAGATCCCATTGCATCTGGCGCCTTAAATTCCACATCTGCACCGGATATCGCTTCATCAAACGCGCAAAATTTCACTTCCTTAGATACTAAAAATTCCACTTCGCGTCTTGTTTCATCGGACGCTTTAAATTCCGCCTTCGATCATTCAAATTCCATGGCGAGTAAGAGCTCTGCGCCTAGCAGCGCAGAATTTGCAGCGGACGCTACTTTAAAAAAATCTGCCGCAAAAGATGAAAATTTTACTTTTTCAGGCGAGGAGAATTTTAAAAACTCTGATCTTGCAGGCGGTCAAAATTCCGTGGCCTCCGTCTCTTTAAATGGAGAAAATTTTATAAATTCCGCTTCTGCAAGTAGCAAAGATTCCGCAAATTCAACCTTTGCAAACGATGGAATTTTAAAAAGCTCCGCCGCGAAATTTGACGAAAGCTTTCGTGATTTATCGGGCATCGCAGGCGAAATTTACGATAGTTTAGGCAGCAATATGAATGGGTTTGTTTCGCCGCAAAGCAGGGACGCAAGCATAGCGCAAAGCTCTGCCGAAAGTAAAGATTTTGAATTAGCACTAAATTCTACGGATGACGACTCCCAAAGTAAGCAAGATTTGACGCCTCGTATTTTAGGCGCGCATTTTAAGGAACTTCGCAATGACGATTTTGGGCCTGGCTCTGATTTCAAAGAAAACGAAGCTGACGATTATTTCGGTACGGCGCATTCTAAAAAGCAGGATTTAGCGTCGCTTCAAGCTCAAAATTCCGCCGCGCTAGAGATCCGAAATGCTGCCACGCGCCAGCAAAATTTCGTTTCGCAGCCGCAGAATTTTACGATCCCTGAGGCGCGAGATCATGAGCTCGCCACGCCGCAGCTTCGCAATTCTGCCGTGCAGGATATGCAAGCTGGAAGTTTTGCCTCTTATGGTGCTAAAAATTCCGCCGTGCGCCAGCCAGAGGAAGCACGACATCTTGGGGCTGCGAGACAAGCGGGTGACAAATCAAAATATCTCGCAAATGCAGATTTTAAAATTTCAAGCGAGGCGGAGTTTTTGAGCGCGATAAAAGAGCGGATTTTAGTGCTTTTTGAGGGGCTAAACGCTTTTGAGAAGGGCGATTTGAACGCGCGTGTGGAGCTAAATTTAAAATTTATGGAATTTTTGCTTGCAAGTATCGAAAACCGACTTGAAAATCTATCAAAATGACGATTTCATCGCGCTTTTAGATTATCTTAAAAAATTTAGCTCACGCATATATCTAGTAGGCGGCTGCGTGCGCGATCATTTTTTGGGGCGGGCGAGTCGGCGTTCTTTAATTTTTTGGG
>NZ_CALHII010000158.1 GCF_938030815.1 uncultured Campylobacter sp. | reverse complement strand
CAAAAGATAGACTTAAATTTTAACCGTCATACATCGCAGTGGCTAATCGTGTGCTATAATAGTAAAAGTAAGGATAAAAATGAATAGTTTCAAAAAAATCATAGATCTGATTTTAAAAATTTTCATCATAAGCGTATCTATTTTAGGGGCAATCATCATATTAATAATAGCATTTATTATTGCGTCAATTTATTTAAAACCATATAATGATTTTTGGAACGTAAAGAGCAATAACTTGGAAGAATTAAATATTTTAACAGAGAATGCAGATATGGATGGATTACTTTTGTATCGTAGAAAAATTCAACCAAATGCCGCAGATAGTCTAGATGAAATCTGCTATGTTCATTACGTAAAGTTAAATTCTACTAACGGCATAGCAGAAAAAAAACTCATTGAAAACGGCTACAAACCCTCCAATAAATCCAATTGTGTCGCTCAAGATAGCAATCTAACGAAATTCAAAAAGATCACGTTTGCAGCGCCGTTTTTTCATTATCTAGGCTATAGTGATATATTTGATAAAATATATTTAGTCTATGGCTCAACAGCTCACTTAGATGTATCTACCATAAGCGCAAAAAATGGACAAATCTGGCAAAAGCAAGGACACGAAATTATTATCTATCCAGGAGAAAATATAATTCAAAAGAATAGATTATTCTCTGAGTGTTTTGGTCCATTCGGTATGTGCAATTAAAGCTAGAATTAATCAAGCAGTGAAGGTAAAATTTTATCTATCTCGCCGCTCTGTCCGAGGCGGTACAGCGCGAAGTCGTATTTGATGGGATCGCTCGGATCGAAGCGCCTTAAGCTTTGCGTAAGCTGCAAAACTGCCTCAAAATCGTAACTCTTGCGATCGATCAGCCCAAGCTTAAGCGAAACTTTATGCGTGTGGGTATCGAGCGGGATGAGGAGGCGCGATTTTTCGATCTTTTTGTACAGTCCCAGATCGATGTCGCTGTCGCGTACCGCCCAGCGCAGGAAAAGATTGTAGCGCTTGTACGGCGACGTGGGCCTTTGCGCGAAGCCGCGCCCGAAAAAAAACTCATACCCCTGGCTGCGGTAGGGATTTAATCTGTAAATCTCGCCGATTAAAAAATTTATCCCATCCTCGATCCGTCCGTTTTTTTGCATGCCGCAAAGCACGCTCTCCTCGATACTGAGGCTGTTTTTAAGCCGCTTTAAAGTTATAAAAATTTCAGCGACGTCGCGCGAGCTTTGAAACCTATACTTTTTGCCCGTAAGCTCCGCTCTCATGCGCTCATCGCTCCCGTCTAAAAGAGAAAAATCAAGCGAGCGGAGGAATTTTAAAATTTGAGCTGCGCTCCCGTAAGCAAACAGCGCGCAGATGAGCGCTACGACGTCGTTTCGATGTCCCTTTGCGACCTGCAGCGGATCGGGCGCGCCAAAAAGATCCGCGTCGCAATTTTTCAAATCGGCGTAATAATCCAAAATTTGCTTTAAATTTTTCATTTTACGTAGTAACTCATCGTCGTAGCGCCGAATTTACGCGATTTAAGCAGCGCGAAATCGCCGATTTTAGGCGGCAGTTCAAGCTCGCTCATATGCTCGATCGCGATTAGCAGCTCGCACTGCGCGGAGCCCAGGCGCGCTATCAGCGCCAACACCCGCTCGTAAATCTCGCCAAAGCCCTGCCTGATCGCAAACGGCGGATCCAGATAGACAAACACTCTACGCGCGGGATCGGTGACGGAATTTTCGTTGGAATTTACGGTTTGGCTTTCGCTTAAATTTACGGCAGAGCATTCATTCATATTCGCCTGCAGATCGTGCAAAATTTCGGGCAGTCGTTCGAAGCAATCGCCCAAAATCGCATTTGCGCCGAGCCCAAAAAGCTCGAAATTTTTCCGCATTATCTTATGCGCGGCGGCGTCCTTTTCGATCGCATAAACGTTTTTTGCGCCGTTGCTTAGCGCTTCAAGCGCCATCGCGCCGCTACCGCCGAAGCACTCGATAAACGCCGCGCCGCGCAACTCCGCCCGCCAAGTATCGAAAAACGAGCCCTTTACGATGCTTTTCGTGCTGCGCGTACTCGAAAGCGCGGGCAGAGCGAGCTTTTTACCCCTATAAATACCGCTTGAAATTTGCGTAAAGAGCGCGCCGTCAGGTTTGGAAAATTTAGCCATTTTGCCTTCTTAAAATTTCGATGATTCTTACCTTAAACTCATCAAACAGCGCGCAAATTTCGGCTTCCGCGCTCGCCGCATGGTAGTCGCCAAGATCCCGCTTTAGCGAGCCTTGAAAATCCTCCAGCCTAGATAGCAGCGTATCCTTTGAAAAAGGTAGTGCCAAATCTCCATCCTCGCCGATCAAAAAGAGCGGTTTTGCCGAGCTTTGCAGCTCGTCGCTTATTATAAAGTCGCAATCCTGCGCACTTGCGGCATGATCTTTTAAAAACAATTCCAGCGTTTTTTGCAAAATTTCGCAGTCGCAATCGATAAAAGCTTTCATCAAAGCCCCTTTTTAAATTTTATCATCTTAAACTTCTCACCAAACTCCGCGCGCAGGTGATTAAACTGCAAAAGCGCGTTTAGGTAGCCCTTCTCGCCGCTTTTTTGCATAAAAAGCTCTAAAAGCTGGACCGCGCCGAAGTCTATGAGAGCCGCGATCTGCCTTTTGAAATCCGTCGTGACGGCGCCCGCGTCCTCAAACGCAGCACGCAAAATTTCAAAATTTACGTCGTAAGTAAGATCGCTCTTGCCGTAAAAATCGCTTAAACTTTGCACCTCAAAGAAGCTGAAAACCTCGTGGTTTCGGTAAATCCGCAGGCTAAAATCGCCGCTAGCGCCCATCTGCCCGTAATCGAAGGCTATGAAATAAAACCGCTGCGCGCTGGCGCAAATTTCGCACGCGAAGCGAAAGTATCCGACCGGGATTTCGCCGCGCGATATGCCGAATCTGCGTGCGAGGGTCAAAATTTCACGTTCTTTTATGGGAGCAAATTTTGCCGCGCCACTTTCGATAAAAAGCATATTTTCGCCGTCCACCGCCTCGCATTTAAAGGCGTCGAAAAGCTCATTTGCCACAAAGATCGCATCTTTAAATTTCGCCTCGTGTACGCTCGCAAAGTGCTTTAGCGCGATTTCGCCGCCGAAGCTCTCCGCAAAGCTCGCCCGCTGTAGCTCGCGCAGACGCTCGTGCGGCTCGATGATCGCAAAGCTAAATCTATCAAGCGCCGCCGCACCGCCTAGCGTAAAGATAGCTTGCGCTATGTCGCAAAGCAGCCGCCCGTCGTGCGAGCCGATCTCTACGATAGCGATTTTAGCGCTATTTTGCGATTTTTTTGCGAGCGCGACATCTAAATTTAGTTCGTCAGGATTAACCGCAATGTTTTGATGCGATGCGCCCGAGCTTATCGCCGCGTCTAAGCTTAACTCTTGCGTCGCGCTAAAATCCGCGCTTAGGCGTAAAATTTCGCGCGCGATGCATATCCCAAAAAAACTTCCTACGCTCACGGCGGTGTAAAAATCGCCGCTCTTGCCTATTTTAGCGGCATTTGCGTAGTAGCTCTCGTTTAGCCAGCCCTCGAAAAAATCGCTAAATTTCACGCCCGCACTATCTCATCCAGGCTCTTGCGTAGGCGCGCAAAGCCCTCTTTGATCTCCGGTTTTTTGATATTTAGCGCAGGCAAAAATCTAAGGGTACGCTTGCCGGATTTTAGGATCAAAAGTCCGTTTTGCAGGGCTTTGTTAAAGATCTCGCCCAGATTTTTTTCATCGCGCAGCACGAGGCCTTGCATCAGACCGAGCCCCACGCGCTTTTCGATCAGGCTAGGATAGTCTGCGGCGAGCCCGTCTAGTTTTTTGATAAATCTTTTTATAGTCTTATCAAGCTTACCGCTCGCTTTTAAAAACTCTAGCTGCGAAAGCACCGCAAGCGCCGTAGAGGTCGCCAAAAAGTTACCGCCGAAGGTGCTGCCGTGCTCGCCCGGAGCGAAAATGTTTTGCTGCGCCACGCACGCGCCGATCGGCACGCCGCCCGCAAGCCCTTTGGCAAAAGTGATGATGTCGGGGCGGATGCCGTAAATTTGCGACGTCGCAAACTCGCCCGTGCGATATACGCCGCACTGCACCTCGTCGGTGATCAAAAGCAGCTTTTTCTCTTTCAAAACAGCCGCGAGTCTTTGCACGCTAGCCTTATCCAGAGGCTTGATACCTCCCTCGCCCTGGACTAGCTCGATCATCACGGCGACGCTGTTTTCATCGATGTGCGCGATGATCTCCTCGATATCGTCGAAAAATTTAAACCCGGGCATATAGGGGGCAAAAATTTCCGGATGAAATTTTTCCTGCCCGGTAGCTTGCAGCGTCGCTAGCGTGCGGCCGTGGAAGGAATTTCGCAGAGTTAGAATTTCAAATTTTTTATTAGGAAAATTTACGGTGCCGTACTTGCGCGCCATTTTGATCGCCGCTTCGTTAGCCTCCGCGCCAGAGTTACAAAACACGGCGTAGCTGCGATACCCCAAAAGCTCGCTAATCTTTTGAGCCAGGGCTTCTTGAGGCAGGATTCTATAGATATTCGAGCCGTGGATGATCTGCGCGGCTTGCGTGCCGATCGCTTCTAAGACAATCTCGTTTGCGTGCCCAAGGCAGTTTACGCCGATGCCCGCGCCAAAATCCACGTAGTCCTTGCCCGCTTCGTCATAGACTATCGAGCCCTCGCCTCTTACCAACGCCACGTTTACGCGCGCAAAATTATCCATTAAATAGTTCATTGTTTGTACTCCACTTTAGGCAGATGCCAAGATTTGTAATAAGCCACCATGCGAAACGCAACCCCCAAAACCAGCAAAATAATCACCGAAAAGGCACCGCTAAGCCCCAATCCATCAAGCACGAAATATATTAAGCCCACGCCCATGCTTATCGTGCCATAAAGCCCCGTATGTAAAAACCACGGCACTTCGTTCAGCAGTACGTCGCGCAAAATGCCGCCGCCCACGCCGTTGCAAAACGCGATTAGCACCACGCCGAAAACGTTATGGTTGTAGCTTAGCGCAACCATCGCCCCTACG
>NZ_CALHII010000157.1 GCF_938030815.1 uncultured Campylobacter sp. | reverse complement strand
TTTTAGTCGCCTACTACGCTGCAACTACTCGATCGCTGTCAGCTGAGCCTGAGCTAGCTTACCCCGCACCTCACAAATCCATTACGACGCGGCTTTAAAATTTCACAAAATCGCCCGCGCCGCATTCAAATCTACGGAATTTAAATAACTTTTATACAAAATTTGATAAGCTTATTTCGGTCAAAATTTTATCTTTAAAAGGACGAAAAATGAAAAAGGTCATCACTTGCGTCGATCAAAATGCGCTTGCCCCGGCGGTTAGAGATTACGGAATTTACGTCGCTAAAACCTTGGGTGCCGAGCTCGTGTTTATTCACGTGGTTGAAATCCCGGAGCTTGGCGAGAATTTTTATGGGCTAGCCGCAGGCGGGATCGTCCTAGGAGAGAATGATATCCTTGCAAATAGCTACGGAAGTCCCACACTAGGCGGCGTGGATGCGGAGAAAGACCACGAAGAAGCTGAAGCGATGCTGGATGAATATATCTGCGCTGCGACTGCTGCAGGTGTAAAGGCAAATAAAATCATTAAAGATGGCGATTTTATCGACGTTATCGCCGAGTACAAGGACGAAGCTGAAATTTTTGTACTCGGTATCAAGGGCTCAAATAACGAGGACGTAGGCTTTAACGCAAGCGTGCTGATAAAGGAGCTTCACGTGCCGTCGCTGCTCGTAAATAAGGAATTTTCACCGATTAACTCCGTGCTCATTGCGTTTGACGGCACTGACGCGGCGAAACGCACGCTTGAGTTTATAAAGAGCTCAAAGCTTCTTGCGAGCGCACATAAGCATGTCTTGCACATCAATCTCGATACCGCAGAGGGCGAGCGGATGCTAAATCTGGCGCGCGAAATTTTAGGCACTCAAACCGCCACTTTCAAATACATCCAAGCCGAAGTGCCCGCCGATGAGATCATCAAATATTGCCGCGCTAATAACCTCGATCTGATCGCTACCGGTGCCTTTACGAAAGGGTTTTTCAAAAAGCTCTTTTTAGGCAGCGTCTCCGAAGACATCTTGCACAATGCGCTTGTACCGGTGCTAGTGCTATCGTAATCGCAAGACCAAACGCCGATAAACGCTAAATTTTAAAATTTAACGCCAAGCTTGGAGGCGGAATTTTAGAATTTTAAATTTTTCAATCTTTCGTTTTTCAAATTCATATACTTTTTAAAATTCATAGAAATTTTGCTTAATAATTAGTCAATATATCTTATTAAATTCCGTTAAATTAGTAATTGCATATAAAATTTTATGATTTAGTTTATTAAAAATTTTATTATTATTTAAGAAGAATTGTAAGATAATCCCGCCAGTAAATTGATATAGATTATAAAATCTAAAAATGATTTTTATGAAAAAGGGTAAAATCTTACTTTCTTTTGCGCTACTTTGCTCGCCGTTTTGGCTTACTGCGGCGCAAAATAGTGGCACTTCTCAAAACTCATCTGTCGCAAGCTCTGCCTCTAAAATTTCGTCATCGCAAAGCTCTGTGCAAAAGCATGGAAGTCGCCCTACCACTGTAAATTCCACGCCGCAGGGCAACATTGTCGTAAGTTCCGCTACTAAAGGCATTGCACAAAATTCCACGCCGCAAAGCGGTAACGCGGCAAATTCTACGCTTCAGAGCTCGGACGGCGATAATCTCGGCACCATAAACGTCACGGGCAAGGCCGATCTGTCCACTACCGAGGGCACGGGCTCTTATACGACTGGCAATATGAGCACCGCGACGGGGCTAAATTTAAGCATAAGAGAAACGCCGCAATCGGTATCGGTCGTATCGAATCAAGTGATAAAGGATCTAAATTTGAACAACGTAGATAGCGCGCTACGCTATACTCCGGGGATTACGCTGCGTAACGACAGCGGCAGAATGCGTATAAACTCGCGCGGATTTGATATAGATAATATCCAAGAAGACGGAATGATTAGCTCGGTTTCCTCCTCTGTGCAAGGTCCTTTGGGCTTTTCAAAAGAATTTACCGATCTTACTTTTTACGACCGCGTCGAGGTTTTGCGCGGTGTAGCGGGGCTTACTCAAAGCAACGGCGAGCCCGGCGGTACGGTAAATTTAGTTCGTAAGCGCCCTAGCGATGAATTTGGTTTTAACGCAAGCCTAAGCGGCGGAAGTCGGGATAATTATCGTAGCATGATCGACGTAACGGATGCGATAAATCAAAGCGGCACCGTGCGCGGACGCTTGATCGGCGTAGCAGGCAAAGAGGGCGCTTACAAACATTACGCTAACGGCTGGCACAGCGCGGTGGGTGGATTATTTGACTTTGACATCGGCGAGAAGACTTTGCTAAGCACGGGCGTGATCTATCAAAAATCAAGAGGCGTTTATGATGTTTTCGGCGTTCCGGTTATAGACGAGCGGGGGAATCTTTTAAATTTAAGCCGCAAAAGCTATTTCGGTTCGAATTGGGATAGAAGCGAGTATAGAAAATACAACGCCTTCACCGAGCTAAGCCATGAATTGAGCGACGATACGAAAGCCTACGTGAAAGTGAATTATACCGATAGCAAAGGTATGTTTAAATTTGGCTCCCTAGGCGGAGTAAATCCGTATAACGGCACTACGTCGCATAATCCTGGGCAAGGCTGCTTCGATTGTTCCAATCGGGCTCTAGGATCAAGTCT
>NZ_CALHII010000156.1 GCF_938030815.1 uncultured Campylobacter sp. | reverse complement strand
CATCGCCGTCACGTGGCTGTGCTGTTCCAGAGCCTCGAAGACCTCATAGACACGACTGAAGACGCCCACATCCACGGCATCTGCCGCCCCCAGGAACTGCGCCATCTCGTGGGCTGTGCTCGATGCCCTCAGTGTTCCGCCAGCCACCCTGAGGAGGGCACCAAGCCCGGCGAGCAGCCTGCGATCGCAGGCCAGCACATCGCAAACGTTGATGTTGTGCACCGACCGGGTTGCGACAAGGGCATCGAGCAGCCCATCCGACCCACCCAACAGGCTGGCCGGCGCATTGATTGTCCGCTCGGGAATACCCAGGCCGTGCATGATCCGTAAGCAGTCCGTCAGCCGTTCCGGGGTTCCGGCCCGGTATGGCGTATCCAAGAAGGTGTAGGAAGCCTCGAGCTTCCCGGCGCCCTGTTCGGACCGGAGGAAACGGGCACAGTCCGTCAGTGCAGTCTCCAGATCCGCTATCTCCGCGAGGCTGTCGTAGGCCAGGTGGATGTTCAGCGGCCCCGGCTCGCGGGTGTAGTCGTGCTGCTCGGTGCTCACCCTGTCAGCCAGATCAAGTTTCACCGTCCTCACGGGAGGGTCCTCTCATGCTCGGACCTACCGATGAGGTCATGACCGAAAGGTGTCCCATCGGAACCGTAGACCGCCCACTCGTCGATGTTCTGCACGATCACCGGTTTGCCGTAAAGCCTGCCAGCCTTCGACAGTCTCCCGTACGACTGGAGCTTGTAGATGCTGGAGACATCGAGCAGGCCGTAGGAGTCGATCATGCCCCGGTAATCGTCGTTCACACGCTCCCGGACGTTCAGCAGCACATCGACCCCCTTGACGTGCCTGACTGCGAACACCGCCGCGGCAACGGTGTCCATGTGGCCTGAGATCTCCTTTAGGATCCAGTAGTTGACGCTCACCTTCAGGCAGAAGGCGACCTCTGGCCTCTCGCGGCGCAGCATGACCATGTGCTCCAGGTGGGAGATGAGGTCGATGCCGTTGGTGAGGATGTTGACTTTGACGATGTTGTCCAGCGTGAGCGCGTAGTGGAGGATGACCCAGAACCCGGGATGCGTGAAGGGTTCACCTCCCTCCAGCTGGACCTCCACTGGGACGCCGCGGGCGTTGGCCATATCGAGGATGTCGAAGGCTCTACGCACTTCGATGAAAGTCTCGCGGCCAGTGCCGGAGTACATGCAGCAGAACGGGCAGTCCAGGTTGCAGTTGCTGGTCAGTGACAGGTAAACCCGGTAACCGTTTCTCACCGCGATGCCCCTCGGTCATGGTAGCCGTCGTACCGGTCGAGGATGTCCTCGGTCTCGATCCACGAGCCACACAGGTTGCCGTTCTCATGCAGGACCATCTCATAGACCATGTCCGGGTTGTCGTCTTTCTCGGTGTACTGCCGGCTCAGGTCCGCGGACTCGGAGGCGACAGTGCAGTCCCTGTACCGGTAGACCTCGACGTAGTAGTAATAGCCGAGGATATTCAGGACTCTGCGGAAACTGGCGTCATCGTCGATCTCGGCCCAGAGATCGTTCAGGCGCACCTTGTTCTCGTCCATGTAGCGCATCATGGGGAGGTTCACGGCATTCCGGTCATAGTCCATAAGCTCCCGGAAGATGAAGTTCCTGGCACCCGCCTCCCGCAGGACGTCGAGATAGGTTTTCATCGTCCTGACGGTCCCCACCCCCTCCCGCAGGAGGATGCAACGGATGCGCGGGGCAAGCCTCTCACCCTCAAGGTAGGACAGGATCCTGGCCAGATGTGCCAGGCTGGTGTCACTGACAGTGCGTTTGTAGCGCATGATGCGCGCATTCTCGGCGTCGTCCCAGTGGGCGCGCGAGATGTTGAGGTGGTCGAACCCCGCTTCCAGCAAGGCGTCGATGGGCGCCTTCCGGTGACCGCCGACCGGACGGAATAGCCCTGACCCATTGGAGGTGATGGTCTTCTTCCTGAAACCAAGTTCTCTCAGCGCCTTGGCGATGATGTATGTACGCGGCAGGATCGTCGGCTCGCCCCCGGTCACGCTCACCGACGGATTCAGTGGGCGGATGGCCTCAAGGACTTCGTACAGGCGTTTCTCGTATTCGGCGTCGGAGGAGATCTTCTGCTTGGCGTAGATCAGGCTCTAGCGAAAAGCGAGCAGGACTATGGCGATACCGTTCGTGGCAAATCACCGAAAAAAGAGGTGCTTTACTGGGAGAGTGAAGCGTGGGAAAAATACTATAAAGTAGCTTACTAGGAGAATTTTCATGAGTGAGAATGCGATCGGAAGGAGATCGTTTTTGAAACTCGCCGCTTTAGGAGCGAGCAGCGTAGCTGCGTTTGGCGAAAATAATACGCTAAGAGCTGCTACTGAGCAAGAGATCAAAAACCCATTTCCAGGTTCCGTTATGAAGCGAACGATATGTTCGATCTGTTCCGTAGGCTGTGGTATCGAGGCTCAAGTGGATGAGAGCACCAATACCTGGATTCGCCAAGATATGGCAGTAGATCACCCGATCTCGCAGGGCAGTCACTGCTGTAAGGGAATCGATCAAATCGATCTAACCAAATCTAAAATGCGTCTTAAATATCCGCTCAAAAAGGTTGGTGGCAAGTGGGAGCGCATAAGTTGGGAGCAAGCCATTAACGAAATCGGCGATAAAATGCTTCAAGTTCGCAAAGAGGACGGCCCAGATAGTGTGGTATTTCTGGGTTCGGCTAAATTTTGTAACGAGCAGGCATATTATTTTAGAAAATTTGCAGCCTTCTGGGGTACAAACAGCAACGACCACGTAGCCAGAATTTGACATAGCGCAACAGTCGCCGGTGTGGCGAATACTTGGGGTTATGGAGCTATGACAAATCACGTAGGTGATATGGCGAAAAATTCTAAAATGATCCTTTTCATAGGTGCGAATTCCGCGGTTGCAAATCCAGTGGGAGCTATGAAGCACGCTCTTCAAGCGCGCGATAGAAACGGCGCAAAGATCGTCGTCGTCGATCCAAATTTTACAAGAACGGCGGCCAAGGCAGATATGTATATTAGAATTCGTCCGGGAACCGATATAGCGTTTGTGTACGGAATGCTGCATCTAATCTTTAAAAACGGCTGGGAAGATAAGGAGCTAATAAAAACCAGGACCTACGCTGTAGAGGAGATTAGAGCCGAAGCTGAGAAGTGGGATCCTAAAGAGGTAGCAAATGTCACCGGCTGCAAAGAAGAGGAGCTGATAGAATTTACGAGGATGTTCGCTACCACAAAGCCCGCTACTTTATGCTGGGCTCTAGGCATTACACAGCACTCGATCGGAAGTTCTAATACTAGAATTTTGGCTCTTTTGCAGCTCATACTAGGCAATATGGGCAAGCCGGGCGGCGGCTGCAACATCCTTCGAGGCCATGATAATGTTCAGGGCGCTACCGATATGTGCAATCTCTCCGATAGCTTACCTGCGTATTACGGGCTAGCCGATAACGCTTGGAAGCACTTCTGCAAGGGCTGGGGCGTAGATTATGAGCAGTTTATTAAAAGATTTGCCGTCTCTACTAAGCAGCCGCACGAAAAGCAGGGTGAAAAAGTGCCTGGTACGAATTTTACCGAGTATTTCCACTACGATCCGAGCATCGAGCAAGATGTGATAAACTGGCGCAACGAAAAGGGCTTTTCGCTATCTAAATGGTGGCAGGGCGTTTTGAAAAACGAGCCCGTTTTAAGTAGTGGTAACGTCCGCGTTCTTTGGGTGCAAGGCACAGGAATTACTTCTATGGCTCACGTTCGCGAGACTCAAGAAGCATTAGGCAAGATCGATATGCTGGTAGTCGCCGAGCCGTTCTTAAACGAAGTAGCGATTCTAAACGATAGACCGGATGGAATTTATGTTTTGCCGGTAGCTACGCAGTTTGAGAGCGAAGGTCATCTAAGCGCTACAAACCGCAGCGGTCAGTGGAGAACTCAGATCGTTAAGCCTCTATTTGAGAGCAAAGAGGATCAGGAGGTAATGTTTTTATTCGCGAAAAAATTCGGCTTTTACGACGAATACGTTCGCGGCATGAAGATGGGCATCGTTGATGGCGAGCTTAAGCAGGTTAAGGACGATTTTGTTTGGCCTGACGACGCTACCGACGAGATCGCACGCAATACTCAAAGTATTGGAAATAACGGACGCACCGCAGCTAGATTTCGCAGACAGCAGAAAAACTGGCATCTATTTGATCCCGATACCCTGCGCGGCATAGGCGGCGAAGTAGAGGGCGAATACTACGGACTTCCATGGCCTTGCTGGGATACGCAACACCCGGGCACGCCGATTCTTTACGACGTAACTAAGCCTTATGCCGACGGCGGTATGGGATTTAGAAACCGCTTCGGCTTAGAGCACGACGGCGTTTCGCAGCTAGCCGACGAGAGCATTACACTTCCGGGATCAAAAATTCAAGGCGGTCATGCGGAGATTACAAAAGCAAATATCGAACAGGTTTTAGGCATTACGCTAAGCGAGGATGAAAAAGCCAAGATGGGGCCTACGTGGAGTACCGATTATAGTGGCATTATCGCTAAAAAATGCCGCGAGTTTGGAATTTGTCCTTGCGGAAACGCAAGAGCAAGAGCGAAGGTTTGGCAGTTTGCGGATCAAATTCCAAAGCATCGCGAACCGATCCACTCGCCTAGATGGGATTTAGTGGAGAAATATCCGACCTTTGCGGATCAAAAACGAAATTTCCGCGTATTTACTAGATTTATCTCCGAGCAGAAAAAGCAGGATTGGAGCAAGGACTTCCCTACTATCGTAAGCTCGCTAAGGCTCGTAAATTTAAGCGGTGCGGGCATGATCGAGCGCACGAGCAAGTATCTTTCGGCGATTACTCCGGAGATGTTCGCGCACGTAAATCCTAAGCTTGCCGCTGATAAAGGTATCAAAGATGGCGAGATGATGTGGATTCATTCGCCGCAAGGCACGAAGATCAAAGTCAAGTGCATCTATTCGCACGCCGTAACGCCTGATCGTATTGTTATGCCGTATAACTTCGCGGGAATTTTCCAGGGCGAGGATCTAAGCGACCGCTATCCTGAGGGCACTAAGCCATATATCAGAGGCGAGAGCTCAAATACGATTACCAACTACGGCTTTGACATAAATACGCAAATTTCGGAATTTAACGCCGGTCTTTGCAGACTAGAAAGAGCATAAGGAGATAAAATGCCGGCAAGATTAAAATTTTACGTCGATGTCGAGCGTTGCATCGCTTGCTATGGTTGCCAGGTAGCCTGCAGCTCGGCGCACGAGGTTCCCGTGCAGATCAATAGGCGCAAGGTTATCACTTTAAACGAGGGCATAGAGGGGCAGGAGGTTTCAAGCTCTATTGCTTGCCAACACTGCACCGATGCGCCTTGCGCGCAGGTTTGTCCGGTTCAATGCTTCTATATCAGAACCGACGGCGTCGTTTTACATGACAAAGATAAATGTATCGGCTGCGGATACTGCCTCTATGCGTGTCCGTTCGGCGCTCCGCAATTCCCTAGAGACGGGGCTTTCGGTATCAAAGGTGCGATGGATAAGTGCACTATGTGCGCGGGTGGACCGGAGCCTACGTTTTCGCACGAGGAACTGCATAAATACGGTCAAAACCGCATCGCAGAGGGCAAGGTTCCGATGTGTGCGGCGATCTGTTGCACGAACGCTCTAATCGTGGGCGACGCGAGCAGAGTTTCGGAGGTTTATCGCAAGCGCGTGCTTACGCGCGGCGTGAGCCTATAAGATTGTGGAATTTTAAACTCCTCCGGTTTTAAAATTCCGTCTCTTTTCGCAGAAATTTCAACCGAGCGACGGCTTTAAATTTAGCGGTCGCTCGGCGCGAAATTTTATTAAAAAATTCTGAACCTACCCATTTGCCACTAGATTATTTCAAAAAATCGCTTCTTGCTGACATTAAAATTTTAAATTTATGCTACAATCACTCAAATTTAGGATTTGAAATCTTAAGCGAAAGGATCCGTCTTGAAAAATAAAATTTCACTTTTTTTGGTCATTTCGGCGTTTTTGATTTTTACAGGTTGCTCTAAAAACGTGCCCGTAAATAGCGGTATCGTGCGCACTTCCGAGCCGCTTCACATTATGGAATTTCCGCAGGATAAGCTCATAAGCGTAAATTTCACCAATACCTCGACGACGGATTCAAATTTAACCCAAGTAGTGATCCAGCATCTGCGTGCGGACGGATTTAAAGTCGTAAATAAAGGCGCGGCGAACGTCCAAATCGGCGGCAATCTAAACTACTTCCGCAAGGCGGATTTTTCGCGCAGATCGTGGGATAATCCAAGATTTAGCTTTGGTATGGGATTTGGCAGATATTACAGATATACGGGCGTGGGCGTAGGCTGGGGGATGCCGTTCGGTTATGATCCTTGGGACGACGACGATTATTACAGAGACTACTTCTACGACTCGCAGATCAGCCTCTACATAAGCGTTAAAAACAAGGGCGCGTGGAAGGATTACGTAACTAATCTTAACTACCAAAGCATCAAAAATCCGGGCTCTAAAGACTCGGTAATGGATGCGCTAAATTTTAAAATTTACGAATATATAAGACAACTGATTAAGCAGGGAAGATGATAGTAAAAGAGAATAAAAAGCCCGTAGCTATGACGCTGGCGGGATCGGCGATTTTGGCGCTCGCTAGCGGATATTGCTACCACGCGGGCTTTGGCGGCGCGGCGCTTTTTGCTTCCGTAGTCGCGGCGCTTTGCGCGTTTTTTTGCGCGCTCAGACTCGGCGCTAAAAATTATTTGCAGATCGGCGAGGATGCTTTTACGATCGTGCGTGGCGCGAATTCTGAGAGCTTCGAATACAAAGATATCGCAAATTTAGGCATAAAAACCTTTGTCGCGGGCAGAAACAAAACGGAGCTTTTAAATTTTGTATTCAAAAAAGCGCCGCAGGCGCAGGATCGCTTTAATTTTTTACGATTTTACAGCGACACGGAGGCTACGCTGCCGGGCTCGTTTGAAATTTCGATCTACGAGCTGAGTAAAATTTTGCGCGAAAAAGCGGGTCTTTCGCAAAGCCCTGAGGAAGAGCAAACCGCTTTAAAAACTCGCAAGGGCGCCAAGGGCTCTAAAAAAAGCGCGAGTAGCGGTAAAAATTTTAAAGCTAAAAACCTCCGCGATGAAAATTCCGCTTCGCAAAATTCCGATACGCAGAATTCCTGCGGCGCACAAAATTTAGATGAAAATTTAGGCGCGGAAAATTCCGGCGCCGCACAAGATTCCGCCATGCAAAATTCTAGCGGTGCTGCCGATTTAAACAACGCGCAGAATTTAGGGGGCGCTTCAAATTTAAACGAACAAAGCTCCTCTGCGCCGAATGATGCCGCTTCCTCAAATAGCGCCGTCGCGGGTGAAAATTTCACAGGCGCCGAGAATTCCGCGCCTAAAATTCCCGCGGGTGATAATGGATCTGACGTTGCGCCTGAAAGTGCGGCAGTGGCTAGCTATGATGCCGCCGATACCGCGATGCAAAGCTCCGCCTGCGAAAGTAAAATAAGTAGGCAGGTGCAGCCTTGAACTCCTTGCCGATCGGAATTTTCTTGCAAGGAGCCGCGCTGATGCTCTCGCTCATCGTCGCGATCGGCGCGCAAAACATCTTCGTCATCTCCCAAGGTCTTGCAAAAAACCACGTCGCGGCTGTTTGCATGGTTTGCGCGCTAAGCGATGCCGTATTTACGGCCGTAGGGATATTTTTAATCGGCGGCACTCTTAAGCAGGGCTCGCTTCTTACCCAAATTTTAGGCATAGGCGGGATCATATTTCTGCTCTGCTACGCGCTAAGCTCGTTATTTAGCGCCTACAGAGGCTCGCATTTTGCCAAGATCCAAAACTCGGCAAATAGCCCGCTAGCGCCCGTCGTAGCCAAAGCCCTTGCGGTGACGCTTCTAAATCCGCACGTGTATTTAGACACCGTCGTGGTCGTGGGCTCGCTCGGAGCTACGATTGCGGATCCGCAAAAGCCGTGGTTTTACGCGGGAGTTATGTTCGTATCGTTTGCGTGGTTTTTCGGCTTAGGCTACGGCTCGCGGGCGCTTTCAAAGCTTTTTGCAAGCAGTAGGGCATGGCGCATAATCGACGCGCTGGTGGGAGTTTTGATGCTGTATATGGCGTATCTGATCGCGAAGTTTGTCTTTAAAATTTAAAATTTCACGCTAAAATTCCGCATTCTTGATAAAGGATCTATGATGAAAATTGAAATTGAAAGCGGGCTCGAACTAAAAGAGGCCTTGTGGCGCGTAGAGAAAGCTCTGCGACTAGTGACCGACAAGGATGGCAAAATCACATCGAGCGCGACGCTTTACGTGGGCAAACATTCACTTTTAAATTTACTCGATACCAACCAGATCGAAAATATCCAAAACGCCTATGCGCGTGCCAGGACGGAATTTCGCGCGGAGATGCTGGGCGTGCTGGAAGGCTTTTTATCCCAAGAGGATGCCGAGAAAGATCCGGAATACGCGCTATTTAATCAGCTCTACCAAATGGCGATGACCGCGGGCAGAAAGAGCGATATTTTTATCCATGTCCAAGGCATCAGCGAAAACGAGGTCGTGCTGCGCGTGTACCAACGCTTCGAGCTGGAGGGTGGCGAGACAATCTATTATGCAGGCGGTGAGTTTAGCTATACTCTGGACGAAAATTTCGGCAAGATTTATCGCTACGAAATTTGATTTTAGCGGTGCGGCGCGAGATCGATGCCGCCTCGATCGTAAATATCGCACTACGCTTCTTTGCTGCAGCGTCTGAATTTAAACCCCCTAAAACACGCGGCGAGCTAAATTTAGACAAACTTTCTGCAACGATAAAATTCCGCTCGGTTAAAATTTATCGCGATTTCAAATTTAAAGCTACATGTAAATTTTTATCCTTCGATACGCAAATTTTACCCTACTGCCCGCCTGCCTTCGAGTTTGCCTTGTTTTACGTTCGTCAAAATTTTAAATCGAGCTCGAATAAATTTTGCTCCTTAGGCACACAAATTTTGTCGGATCGCACTTTTATGCAAAAGAAGAGATAATTAAACGAAGCCGAATTTAACTAAGGTGCGTGTATAGGAGGGCGGGCTCAAAGATGATACGCTAGGTGGAGGTTTGCTGCCATTGCTTACTTTAAAAATTTTAAGCATTAATACGTGCAAAATGTAAAAACAAAGAAGTGAAAACGCAATGCCAAGTAAAAAACTAGGATAATAAGAGCGCTGATCGGTCTGGCGATAATGATCGCAAAAGCCGTTGTTTGGCAGCTGGTGGGGCTAGTGGGGCTCGTGCCCTTTATCGTGGGCGTCACGGGATTTTGCCCCGCTTGTTACTTTTTAAACCGCTGTTCGCTAAAGCGCTAAATTTAGCCGCGGTATACGGTTTTGCCGTACATCGGGTAAAAGGCGCGATAAATTTTATGGCGAAGCGAGCGAGCTTTAAATTTTAATTATCCGCGCTTCGCTGCGGGATGTTAAATTTAAACTAGCCCTTTAAAGCTTAAAATTTTATCGCGCAATACAAGGCGGTAAATTTAATCTCGTGCCGCCGTCAATCGGCATGCCGCTATCTGCGTAAATTTTAGCGCCGCGCCGCTTTCGGCGCTCTTGCTAGAGCGGGCTTGCGCTCCGCGTCCGCCACAACCAAACTCTATGATTAATTGCACTCACCTCTTAAAATTCATCTTAAATTTGCTAAAATTGCAGCTAAATTTAAAATTTAAAGGAGCCAAAATGTCAAATATCTTAATCATAGGCGCGGGCGGCGTGAGCCAAGTCGCGACCGTAAAATGCGCGATGAACGCGGACGTTTTTACAAAAATAACCCTTGCTAGCCGCACTAAAAGCAAGTGCGACGCGATTGCTAAGTTTATCAAAGACCGCCTAGGCGTGCAGATTGATACCGTCCAGATCGACGCGGACGACACCGACGCCGTGGTCGCGCTCATCAAAAAAACGGGCGCCGAGCTACTGCTAAACGTCGCGCTGCCGTACCAGGACCTAACGCTGATGGATGCGTGCTCTCGCGCTGGTATACCATACATCGACACCGCAAACTACGAACACCCAGACACCGCCAAATTTGAATACAAGCTACAGTGGGCGAAGGACGGCGAGTTTAAAGCCGCAAACACTATGGCGCTGCTAGGAAGCGGCTTTGATCCGGGCGTGACAAACGTATTTTGCGCCTACGCGCAGCAAAATCTCTTTGACGAGATCGGCGAGATCGACATCCTAGACTGCAACGCGGGCGATCACGGCTATCCGTTTGCGACGAATTTCAATCCTGAAATCAACCTGCGCGAAGTGAGCGCAAAAGGCCGCTACTGGGAGCGCGGCGAGTGGAAAGAGACCGAGCCGATGCAGATAATGTTTAAATGGGACTACCCCAAAGTCGGCGTCAAGGACAGCTACCTGCTCTATCACGAGGAGCTAGAAAGCTTAGTAAAAAACATCAAAGGGCTGAAGAGAATCCGCTTTTTTATGACATTTGGGCAGAGCTACCTCACGCATATGAAATGCCTAGAAAACGTCGGCATGCTACGCATCGACGAGGTCGAGCACAACGGCGTAAAGATCGTGCCGATCCAGTTTTTAAAGACCTTGTTGCCTGATCCTGCGTCGCTCGGCCCTCGCACGAAAGGCAAAACCAATATCGGCTGCGTAATCCGCGGTTTAAAAGACGGCAAAGAGCGTCAGGTCTATATCTACAACGTCTGCGACCACGAGGCTTGCTACGCCGAGACTGGCGCGCAGGCCGTGAGCTACACGACGGGCGTACCTGCGATGATCGGCTCGATGATGGTCGCAAGGGGCATCTGGAGCGGCAAAGGCGTCTTTAATATGGAAAATTTCGACGCCAAGCCTTTCATGGACGAGCTAAATAAGCAGGGCTTGCCGTGGGAGATGATAGAAATGAAACCGGGCGAGAGGTATGAAGTCTAAATTTAAGGCTTGTCTTTTTCTACTTATACTTCGTTGAAATTTGATTTTTAATGCTCACGTATCAAATATACGCTCCGCTTAAAAATCAAATTTCGCCTCAGCTAGGCAAAAAATACTGCGCCTTATTCTGCTGCGTTTAAATTCTAATTAAATTCGCTCAGTCATGTATTTCATATACGCTCTCGTCCTCAAATTTTAATTCGTCTCAATCGGGGACAATACCGTGCGTCGAATGCTGCTTTAAATTTAGCTATAATCGCATAAAATTTTATCGGAGTAGATATGAAACGAATTTTAAAAGCGCTGATTTTTAGCATGGCATTTTCATTTCTCATTGTGGGTTGTGCTAGTAAAACCGCGCCCGTAGAGCTTGAAGGCAAGGAGCAAATTCGCGCGATCCAAAAAGAGGCAAACCGTACGGTAATGATCGGTGATGCTTACGACTACGAATTTGGCAGCGATTATCGCGCGGCAAAAGCGGAATTTGAGCACCTAAAATCGCTCTATTCACATGCAGTGGAGGTAAATAGAATTTCGATCGCTACGGATGCATTTAATGAACCTCACGCAAGCGCGGCGTCCTCATCAACAAGTGGGAC
>NZ_CALHII010000155.1 GCF_938030815.1 uncultured Campylobacter sp. | reverse complement strand
AGTATTGATGATATCATTTAATTCCGATAAAAATGAATAATGTAAAAAAGAACTGGAAATAAGTTGGAACATAGCGATAAGAAAGATTGGAAATATTGGGATAATTATGAGATCTTTCCACATTTGAGTGTCTGTCTCTCTAATCCGAATTGTGAACATAACTGCTATAAAGATAAAAGCAAATAAAGGAAATAACAGATTAAGCTCCTCTTTTTTCAAGCAGACTTCTAAACATACATACAAACAAGGAAAAAGCAAATTTAAGACTCCATAAACCATTACAATAGTGACGGCAAAATTAATGATCTTTACGAGATTCGAATGATGGTCGCTCGTAACACGATAAAGTTTTAATAGCATTAAATCTATAAAATTTTTAATATTCTTTCTTGCCGGATCTTTAGATTCTTTATCTTTAAGATCGTCCTCTAGCTCTATCTCCTTACAATACAATTCAGAAACGCGATACCTTATAGCATCAAGATGGTTCCCTGTTTTAGTTACGATATTTTTTAAAACCCTAAAACTATCGCGGAAATCATTCGCCGTCTCTTTAATAGAGCTGCTTTTTGCAGCTTTGATTATAGCTTGCTTCAAATCTTCATATTCAAAGTCCAGTTTAGAGTTTACTAAATTTAAATCTCCCTCAAATATAGTGGCGGAAAAATTTACAAAGTCCTTAAATCGCACGCCGTAAAAAGATGCTACTTTTTTAAATATGGCTCCATGGAAGTCTGCATGATTATTAAATACGATATTATTAAAATAAGCGTTATCTTGGAATATAACATTAGAAAAATTTATTGGTTTTGTATATTCTTTCTCGTCAGAGTTATCGAAATTTACCGGTTTTTCAAATAAGCAATTTGAAAAGTCAACAATGCTGTTAAATTCAGATTTCTCAAACGAAACGTATTTTTTAAATTTAGAATTTTCAAATGAGATTGCTTCTTTAAATTTACAACCAATAAAACTTATTTTTTCTCCTATAACTCCCGTTATATTTAGACTATAAAAATCACAATTTTGGAATTCTACCTCAAGCTCGCAAATAATCTTAGTTAAATTCAATACGCGATCTATTGGAGAGCCATAAAAATTTTTAATAATATACTTTCCGTTTTCCTTGTCAATATGTTCCGCGATATTGGCAAGTTCTACATCTTTACCTATGAACCCTCTTGATTTTAAATCATCTAGCCACTCTTTGGAATTCTTCATCTCATTCGCTTAAAAAAATAACTCTTAATACCCGCTTAAAAAGACGAAATTATTTACCGCGCCGGTTAGGAATTTCACTAAAAACGGCGCCAACACGCACGCCACGCTAGCTAGCACGACGGCAAATTTTATCTGCACCGAAACCGCGCTCAGCGAGCCGTCAAGCTCCGCGTCCTCTCGCGGCTCGTGCAAAAACATACGCACGATGAGGCGCAGATAGTAGTACAGTGCGAGCGCGCTATTTACCGCCATGATAACGGCGAGGGCAAAGTAGCCCGAATTGACCGCGGCGCTTAGCAGATACATCTTGCCCCAAAACACGCTAAACGGCGGAATGCCCGCAAGCGAGAGCATAAAGATCGCCGCGCATAGCGCAAAGAGCGGATGGGTGTGGATCAGACCGTCAAATTTCTCAAACGGATGCTCGAAGCGAGCCGCGAACTTGGAGCTTTGCTCGCAAATTTCGGCGCCTGGCTCGCAAGCTTCAGTGCCGAAAAGGCTCGCTTCCGCGCCGAGCTCGCTCGCTTTAAAATTTTGCTCGCCTGCTTTAGAATTTAGCTCACTCGCTTTAACGCTCCACTCGGCGCAGGCTGAATCTTGCCAGCTCGCGCCTAAATTTAACTCCCCGACAAAACTCGGCTCGTGATTTTGCGAAAAAGAGAGCTTTGCGTTTGAGATAGAGCTCTCGCCGTTTGCGTTTAAATTTAAAGCGGGGTTTTGGGTTTTAAATTTTAAATTTAACGAGCGGGCGCGCCTTTGCCGCACGCACCAGACGAATGCAAACGCACCGAGATTTGCTACGGCATATAGTATCCAGTAGGTGAAAAGTGCGGCGTTTGCCTGCGTCGAGCCGATCACGATCGCGCAAAGCACGAAGCCCGCGTGCGAAACGGAGCTGAAAGCCAGCATCCGCTTGACGTCGCGCTGCACGAGCGCCATAAGGTTCGCTAAGCTCATCGTAAGCACCGCAACGGCGTAGAGTACGATGTTTAGCCACTGCACGCCGATGCTTCCCAGAGCTTCAAACAGCCTGATCGCCACGACAAAGCCCGCGATCTTGGGCACGACGGACAAAAAGCCTGCCATAGCGGAGCTCGCACCCTCGTAAACGTCGGGCGTCCAGGTGTGAAACGGGATCAGCGAGAGCTTAAATCCTATCGAGACGATCATAAATGAGCAGGCGGCGAAAAGCAGGACGTTGGTTTGTAAATTTGAACTCTTGGCGATCTGTGCGATATTTGAAATTTCCATAGAGCCGGTCGATAGAAAAAACATCGCCGCGCCGAATGCGAAAAAGCCCGATCCCAGCGCGCCCATTATGAAGTATTTTAGCGCCGCTTCGATCGATCTGGCGCGATTATGCAGCGCGATTAGCGTATAAAGCGCCAGCGAGCCCGTCTCAAGCCCAACGAGGATCATCATTAAATTTTCGCTCGCGACCATAAACTCATAGCCCACGAGCACGAATAAAAACAACACGAAAAACTCCGCCGTGTGGTACTCGTGCGCGCTTCTTGCACCCAAAGATAGAAAGATGAAAAATATCGAGCCTGCGAGCATGATAAGCATCGATAGCGTCGCGATTCCGTCCACCAGCATCACGTCGAAAAGCCCGCGTATGCCGCTGTTGTATCCAAAAACGAGCCCGAAGCCGAGAGCTAGAGCTAGTATTGTGATGACGGCGTAAAATTTATACGATAACGTGCGCGCAAAAAGCGAAACTGCGAGCATCAGCAGGGCAAATCCTCCGAGTATCGCCATAGGCGCGATCGAGGCTAAATTTAAAAGATTATTTTGCATCGCTTCTTACCTTAAAATTTGCTTTTTCCATATAGGCACGAGTCGCGGTTTGAGAGGCTTTATTAAACATCAGCTCAAGGCTTTGCGTCACGCTGGGCTCGATACTTTTTAGCATCAGATTCGGCGCGACGCCGAGCACTACCACCAGCACGCAGATCGGGACGATAGAGCAAAGCTCGGTTCTGTTTAGATCGCTTAGCTTTTTATTCTCCTCATGCACGAGCGCGCCGAAGAAGGTCTTTTTATAAAGATTCATCGAATAGATTGCGCCCATTATGATGCCGAGCCCGCCCAAAAGCGCATAGCTAAAGCTTATTTTAAAAATCCCCGCAAGGCTTAAGAATTCTCCCACGAAGCCGATCGTAAGTGGGAGGCCTATCGAGCCTAGCAGCACGACGCAAAAACAAAACGCATAAAGCGGCATCACTCGCGCAAGCCCGCCGAACTCGCTGAAAAGCTTCGTATGCCTGCGGTCATATAAAAAGCCTACGAGCATAAAGAGCCCGCCGCTTACTATGCCGTGGCTTATCATCAAAAATACCGCGCCGCTCATTCCTTCGCGGCTCATTGAAAAAATTCCAAGCATTATTACGCCCATATGCGCAATCGAGCTATACGCGATAACCTGTTTGATATCCTTCTGCGCAAAGGCGATGAAGCTCGCATAGATGATCATAACGATCGCTACGGCGCACATCATCCCGCTAAAATGCACGCTCGCGTCGGGAAATAGCGGCAGCGAAAATCGCACAAAGCCGTAGATGCCCATCTTAAGAAGCACCGCGGCAAGCAGAACCGAGCCTATCGTAGGGGCCTGCCCGTGCGCGTACGGAAGCCAGGTATGAAAAGGAAAGCAAGGCGTCTTGATCGCAAAAGCGACCGAAAATGCCAAAAATAGAGGAATTTGCGTACTAAGCGGCAGCGACAAGTTCTGCCAGTTTAGGATATTAAAGCTATACTCGCCCGTAGCCTCGTGATAGAAATAGCTCATCGCTACGAGTCCTACGAGTAGAAACATCGAACCTAGAAAGGTGTAGATGAAAAATTTCACCGCGGCGTAAATTCTCTTGCCGCTGCCCCATGCGCCGATTATGTAGAGCATCGGAATGAGCGAAAGCTCCCAAAAGATGTAAAACAAAATCGCATCCAGCGCCACAAAAACGCCCACCATCGTCATCTCTAAAAACAGAATGCAGATGATTAAATTTTTGGTGCGCTCTTTAATGCTTAGACTAAGCAGCGCCAAAAATGTAACCAGCGTGCTTAGGATCACTAAAAACAGCGAAATTCCGTCCACGCCGATGAAGTAGTTGATGCCGTATTCGCTTATAAAAGGGTGCAGCACGCTAAACGCGATGCCGTCCACCGGCTCGTAGAGTATCCACAAAACGAGCGAAAGCACGAACTCTATAAAGCTCATCGTAACGGCGTAGGTCTTGATGCTCGCTTCGTCGATCAAAAAGCCTAAAACCGCAGCTACCGCCGGAAAAAATATAACCAAACTTAAAAAGTATTCCATGCCCACCTCACAGCGCAAACGCCAAAATCAGCAAAATGAAAGATCCCAAAACCATCCACCTTAAATTTGCGCTCAAATCTCCGCTATTGCTCGCGCGATCCGCCCCTTCGCCGCTTTTTACCGCCACGCGAGCGATCAGATCGACGCTGGCGTCTATGATCGCGCCGTCGCATTTAGCGCAGATCTCGCTAAGCTTAGCGTATCCGCGCACGATCACGCGCTCGTAAATTTGCGGGATAAAATACTGCGCGATCAAAATTTTATAAAATTTGCAACTCTTTAAATTTTGGCTAAATTTGCCCTTGCTGTATGTCCAAATCGTGCCGATCGCTACCGCGCTTATCATCGCTAGCGTTATGGCGATCAAAATTACCTCCACGCCGTGCGGGATCGAAGCTTTAAAGCCCGGAAGTATGCTAAGCACGAACTCCGCAAAATCGTGCTCGAAAAAGCCCGCGATCACCGCAGGCACGGCTAACACGCCCATCGAGATAAGGGCGAAGCCTTTCGCCTCGTGCGGATGGTGGGTAAAATTTTGCTTGCCGAAAAACACGAGCATTATCAGACGCACGCTGTAAAACGTCGTCATCGCAGCGCCCGCAAACAGCAGCGCCCAGATAAAATACGCGTCCGCGCTCCACGCCGCTTCTAAAATTTTATCTTTTGAAAAAAAGCCCGCGAACGGATAAAATCCGCAAAGCGCGAGCGAGCCTATGCACATTAAAATCGCCGTAGGTCGCATAAACTTATATAATCCGCCCATATTTTGGATATTTAGATCATCCTTCATCGCGTGCATTACGTTGCCCGCTCCCAAAAATAGAAGCGCTTTGAAAAACGCGTGCGTCGCCAGATGAAATAGCGCGATCCAATACGCCCCGAGCCCCGCAGCCACGAACATATAGCCAAGCTGCGAAAGCGTGGAGTAGGCGATGATTTTTTTAAGATCGTTATGAACCAGCGCCATCGATGCCGCAAAGACCGCCACGAAAGCGCCTAGGCAGACGATAAAGCCACTTACTTCTGGCGCGAGCGCGAAAATCGCGTTTGCGCGGATTACCAGATAAACGCCCGCCGTAACCATAGTCGCTGCGTGAATGAGCGCGGACACGGGCGTCGGACCCGCCATCGCGTCGGCAAGCCAGGTATGGAACGGAAACTGCGCGCTCTTGCCCATCGCACCGATAAATAAAAGTGCTGCGATCAGAGTTAAAATTTCAGGCTCCAAGCTCGCTGCGTTCGCAAACACCACCTCGTAGCGCAACGAGCCAAAATTTAAATAGATCAAAAAAATTCCAAGCAACATCCCAAGATCTGCGATGCGGTTCATTATGAAAGCTTCGTTGGCGCACCAGCTGTAATTGCTCCTATCATACCAAAAGCCTATTAGCAGCCACGAGCAGAGTCCGACCCCCTCCCAGCCGATGAAAAGCCCTAAAAAATTATCGCTCGTTACCAAAACCAGCATCGAAAATACGAAAAGCCCCAGGAAGCTGAAAAATTTAGCGAAGTTTTCATCATCCCACATATAGTAGATCGAGTACACGTGCACTACGCTGGAAACGATGCCCACGACCACCATCATCACCGCACTTACGCTATCGATAAGAAAGCTAAATTTTGCGTCCAAAAATCCGGTGCTTATGAAATCGGCTAAGCTTACGCTGATTAGGCGGTTGTCAGAGATGAGCTCCATCAAAGCAAGCGACGCGATAGTACTTAAAATCACCAGCGCTGAGCAGACTACGCCAATAAACATCTTATCTTTGGCGCGAATGAAAACGCCTGCGAAGATCGCCGAGGCAAGCGGTGCGAAAAGGGCGATTAAGAGCCATACAAAAACGGTATCAAGCATCCGGTCCATCCTTGGAAGGATTTTTAAAATTTACGAAGCTGTCAAGTTCGATACTGCCCGTTTTCTTATACCACAAGATGAGTAGTCCAAGCCCCACGGCCATCTCGCTCGCAGCGATTGCGACGATGAAAAGCGCAAAAATTTCGCCGTTTATGTTGTCGTAAAATTTCGCCACGGCGACGAGGGCCAAATTTGCGGCGTTTAATAAAATTTCGCTCGAAAAGAAGAGCATTATCAAATTTCTTCGCTTCATCATACCCGCAAGCCCGAGCCCAAACATCATCACAGCAACGATCAGATAGTGATTTAGACCCATTTTACCCCTCGCTCTCTTCGTAGCTCAGGCTCGCGTCCATCTGCTTATGCGCAAGCACGATAGCGCAGATCATCGCCACAAGCAGCATCACGGCTGCAAGCTCGAAAATCGCCAGATATTTCGTAAAAATAATCATCCCAAGCGCCTCGGTATCGTCGGTGTTTAAAATTTTAAGCGTTTCTACGTTGTTTGCGACCACCGCACCGAGCACGATAATCACGAGCAAAAATGCGATCACGCCGCTA
>NZ_CALHII010000154.1 GCF_938030815.1 uncultured Campylobacter sp. | reverse complement strand
GCGACGCAGAATTCTGCTCGGAATTTCGCATATAATTTTGCCCGGCGGAATTTTTAAATGCGGAATTTTTACCGCATGCGCAAGATAAACTATCAGCACCGCGCAAATCCGCTTCGTTTGCCAAGCTGCACGTATTAGCCTTGGAAGGATAAGTTGCATCTCCATCCAAGCCTGCAGGATCAAAGCTCGATTTGATAATTAAAAACGCCGTATTCAGTGCGGACTCGCAGCGAGTGAAATTAGCCTCACGCGCCAAGCTCGGATAATTCGCAGCGATCGCCTCGGTATAGCGGCGCACCGCAGCGATGACCGCTAGATGCCTGCGAGCGAATGAGTTTACGGTCGAGCCCGCGCGGATGCGGTAAAAATAGAGCGTCTCGCTCGTGCACGCGGTAGCTCCGTGATTAAACATATCGAAAAAAATCGCCACATCCTCATAGATCTGCCCCGTAGGAAAGCGCAAAGCAGTGAAAATTTCGCGAGCAAACAGCGCGCGCCAAACCGCGGTGCTAAAATACGGATCCTGCGTGCAGCTGCGTCTAAAAAGCTCTTGCGACGATATTTTGTATTCGCCTGCGTTGGCATTCGAATTTGCAGCTCCTCCTGGATCGCTAATCTCTTTAGAATTTTGATTTTCTTTAAAATTCAAAACCGCCTTGAAATTATTTATTTCGCTCTCGTCGCTAAATGCTGTGTAGCCGCACATAGCGATTTTGGTGCAAAATTTCTGCGTCAGGCGAAAAAGCGTCTCAATCAAATCAAAGCTTATCAAATCATCGCTGTCTACGAAACTGATAAACTCCCCGCGAGCGACATCTAAAGCAGCGTTTCGCGCGCTAGCCTGTCCGCCGTTTAGTCTATGCAACACGCGTACGCGGGGATCGCGCGCAGCGTATTCGTCGCAAATCGCCTCGCTGCCGTCATTTGAGCCATCATCTACGAGCAAAATTTCTAAGTTCGTATAGGTCTGCGCCGTAATACGCTCCATGCAAGCGCGCAGAAATTCTTTGACATTATAAACGGGGATGATGACCGAGATTAGGGGATTTTCGCTCATTATTCCTCCCTGTGTATCGTAGCGGCTATGAAATCAAGCCAGCGTCGCCCGATCGTTTCAATTTTAAAGCTCTCCTCGCGCTTGGAGGCGTTTTGCACGAGCCGCTCGCGCAGCTTTTCGTCGCTCATTAGAATTTCAAGCTTTTTAGCGATACTTGCGCTATCGCCCACCGGGCACAAAAACCCATCTACGCCGTCGCTTATAAGCTCGCTAGGACCTGCGATGCAATCTGTAGAAATTCTAGCGGTGCCGAAAAATATACTCTCCATCAAAATATTGCAAAAGCCCTCCATCTTGGAGGTTACGACTACGATTTTAGCGCGTTCATATAAGCTCTCGATATCGCGCACAAAGCCGATGAACTGCACATTTAAGCGTAGCTTCGCAGCTAGGCTTTCAAGGCTCTTTCGCTCCTCTCCGTCGCCTGCAATCACCACCTTCCACTCTTTTAAAAGATTGAAATCTATAAGCGCAAGCGCCTTAAGAAGGACATCAAAGCCCTTATAGACATTGAGCCGGCCGGCTGCTAGGATGATATTTTCTTTAGGCGGGCGAGCATTTTTAGCATGACTAATCTCAAACATCGGATTAGGCATGATCGCGCGATTTTGCACATATGTGTAATGATCCAGATCAAATTTACTAAGCACGCTAAGACCTGCAGCTCTCGGATAAAAGATCCGCTTGAGAGCTCGCCAGATCGGACTTTTTAAAAAACGATGATTGGTGTGCTCGGAGACGATGATTTTCTGCCCAACTCCGAGGTTTGCGATAAGCGTAAGGACATTGGTATTATCTAAAAACGAGATTACTACGTCAAATTTACGATTTTTTAGAAGCCTGTGCAAGGCTAAAATTTTATCGTAGCGCTTTTTTATATTGCCAAATACTCCTAAATCGCCTACTCCTAAATCCAAGCTAATAAGCTCGATTTTAGGATCTAGCGCGTAAAACGGCTCATCTGCGTCAAATTTTATCACACAGACTTCATTCTCGCGGCAGAAAAAATTTGCCAGCACGCTTAGCACGCGCTCGGCACCGCCCTTGCCTAAAGCAGAAATTACCATAGCTATTTTCATTTTATGAGCCTAAACTTGTTTTTAAAAATTTCATCGAGTCCTCTCTTTTACGGCGCAACGCCTCATTTACGCCATCCCAATCGATAGTCGCGTCCAACCGCGCGTCTTTGGGATCTTGTAAAGCTCTATCTTCAAGCCCGAATAAGCCCAAAAGCGAGCTAAAGCGCGACGCGCCGCGACTAGCGTTAACGAGCACAAAAAACGGCTTATTAAAGATTATGGAAAATACACAGCCGTGAAATGAGTCAGTTAGCACAAACTCCGCGCCCGCAATAGCGCTTAGCCATGCTTTTATGCCGATGCGGTTGCCGCGATCGTTTACCTCATCTATCTCTAGTCCGCTTTGTTTCTTTAATAGCTCCATCGCCGCTTCTGAGCGAGGCGATGGATCTAGGATATAGGCAAAACCCTTGCGCTGCGGCGCAAGGCTTAAAAATTTATCGTAAATCTCTTTGTTAGCCAAAAGTGTAGGATCCAGTACCCAGTGCGCATTTACACCAAAGCATTCACTCGCAAGCTTTACACCATCGCGCTCGCGCACCGAAATAGCTTTAAATTTAGCCAAATTTGCAGCGTGAGCTTTTAAATCTGCGGGATTTTTAAGCCCACAGAGCCTATCTCCGCCGAAGCTTGCAGCATAGGCGATCCGCGTGCAGTTAGGCGGCAAAAATCCAAGGCTAAAGCAATCTGCAAAATCCGCAAAATAGCTAGGGCGAAAAACCTGATCGCTTCCTAAAATCACCGCTTCAAAGCGTTCTTTCTCGCACAGCGCTTTTAAATCCGCGGGCGTGCAAACAGGCGCGGTTAAAGGGATATTTTCAGCCACAAACTCGCTAGTATCGCGCTCGTAAGAGGGATTAAATTTCGCGCCGCGAAGCTCCTTTTTTATCGTGCGCGCCACTAAAAATTTAATATACGCAATCGATAGTTTACTTCTTTGCAGACGCAAGTTTATGAGCCACGGCTCATGCCCAAGCCCCACTAGCACGCGGCCTAGCGCGTAAGCTTGTAAAATTCCGCCGTAATTATTTACTAGCGGCAGGGTAAAAATCCCGATCTTCATGCAAACTTCCTATAAATTTTATATGCCGCAATCTTTGGTAGCGCCAAAAGTGCTAGCACTTTATTCGCAGCGGCAATTTTTTTAAGCCTAGCAGCGATGAAATCATCACAATCAAAATGCGTAGCGCTATATCGCTGGATCTGAAGCTTCTGGCGCAAGATGTAACGCCTAAGCGGATTTTTCGCGCCATAGAAAATTTTGTTTTTGCACTCCACCTGGCTTTTCTGCGAGCGCTGCACCTCTGCTACGGATATCCGCTCGCAAAAAATCGCCTCGCGCGCCTGCTTCGTAGGCTGCGAAAATAGCGCGTCGATCTGAGCTGCGCGCGTAATTACGAGCGACGTGCCGCGCCACTCGCTCATTTCGCTTTGCAGCCACGCATCCATTAGCACGACGTCGGCGCATTTGGCAAAAACGTCGGTGCAGGCGTTGCACGCAAGCGGCGTAAAAGCGCGCGAGCTCCAGTACGCAAAGGCGCTGCTGCTGCGATCGTCTATCGCCTCGCTACCGTCTGTAGCACGAAATTTAAAGCAAAAGCTCATCGCACTTTTGCCCGCGATTTTATATCTGTAATTAACTGCTGCGAGCTGCTTACGCTCTTTAAACGCAAGATCTGCCAGCTTATGCGTAAAACCAGCACCCTTGCCCTGTCCGCAAACCAGCCCAATAATAAAGCTTATGCGGGATTTAAGGCGCGGATTTTTACTCGCAGCAAGCCTTAAGGCCTTAGCAAAACACGGCAGCGCGCTAATCGCGTATCTACCCTCACGGCGCGACATCTCCTTTAGCACTGCTTCAAGCGTGAGCGGATAGTAAGCGGACGAGCGAGCGCGAGTAAGCTCATCGGCATTTTTTATCACGCTAAATTTAAATAGCGGCACGGAATTTTCGCCCGCATAATTTCGCGTGTTTTTAGAATTCTCGCAGGCAAAATCCTGTGCTGATACGGAATTTTTACAAGAAGCTTTAGAATTCTGTGCGAAATTTTCATTTGTAAAATTTTGCACGGAATTCTGCGTAAAATTTTCGCAAAAGGAATTTTGCGCACTCGTAAAATTTATAGAATCATCGTCCGCCAAATTCTGCGTTAAATTTACCATTGCGGAATTCTGTTCGGAATTTTTGGTTGCGGAATTTTGCAAATTCTGCGGCTGCGCTAAATTATTGCAGGCAGAAAAACCGCACTTGGAATTTTGGGCTATAAAATCCCCCTCGTCCGCAGGCACAGCGCAAATCGCGTAATCAATGAGCCCGCGCGCAAAAAGCTCGCGAAAAATATAATCTCCCGCGCCGCCGCTTGCACTGCTTAGGCGCTGCGCTTCATCCTTTTTGTAGAATTTATAAGTGGCTAAAAATCTGCCAAAATCAGGACTAAAGCTTTTCAGCTCTGCGTATGATTTAGAATTTAGCTCGTTTTCGAGCATGTCTTTTTCGTAAAACGGGCAGACTTTTAGACAAATATCACATTTGTCGCGACACCCTTCGCCCTCCTCGGGCGCGTAAAATCCATTGCCTCCAAGCCGCATTTTTAGCACGCTAAAAGGGCAGCTGCTCGCGCAGACGCCACAGCCGATACAGCGGTCTTTCGTAACCACTTCGCTAATTACATTGAAGCTCAAGCCCGCCTCCTTATCTTAGCTGCAATGCCACCAAAAATCGCGCGTTCGTAGTCATTCATCGCCCAAAAATACGCACTTAGCACAAACATAGCCGAATAAAGCCCGCCGCAAATTAGCAAAAAGCTCACTCCGTGCAAGCCTAATGCGTAATTTATCACTAGGCTTACTGCTATTGCAGGAGCAAATTTTACTATCATCGCGCCGATATTTCGCCAAAATTTAGCGATGTCAAGTCCGATTACACGAGCATAGTAGATATTCATCACGCAGATATTTAACAAGGTAATCGCAAAAGCCGTGCCGCACGCAGCGCCCACGCCTCCGTAAGCCTTAGCTAGCGGGATAGAAATAGCGATATTTACGAGTGTGACGCAAAACGCGGCGATTGAGCGAAATTTGACTTTGTTTTTTGCCTGAAGCACGGCTAAGCCTAAATTTTGAATCAACGGCACGCTTACTGGAAGCACCAAAATAAGCGCGATTGCGTATGAAATTTCATAATTTGCGCCAGCCCATAGCACGATAAACTCTCGCCCAAAAATCACCAAAAGCGACGCGATAAAAAATATCACGTAAAATTGCAGCCTACCTATTTTGATAAATTCCGTGCTAAGCTCGGAATCAGTGGAGTTTGCAGAGACCATTTTGGCGATTTTAGGAAGCATCACGCCGCTAATGGTGAGCGAAAGCGTGACGAAAGTGGCATTTATCGTGCTTGCTACGGCATACGTGGAGACCGCCGTAGCGCCTGCGACCGCGCCTAAGATAAAATTATCGACATTCCAGTTTACTTGATCGACTACGATGCCTAAAAATATAAAAAACGAGTAGCCAAAAATTTGCTTAAGCGTGGGGGCGTCGAAATTTCGCACGCTTATCACGGGCGAGACTTTGCGCTTGCAGTAGATGAAATCTGCCGCGACGCAGATTAAATTTACTGCCGTAGCGATGATTACGATCGCGATAGCCTTATATCCCAAAAGTAGCGAAGGCACCGCAGCTAGCGGCAGAGCGATCGTGCGAAAGATCCCAATTAGCTTGATAAATACGAAATTCTCATGCGCCGTAAGGATCGACGAATAGATGCTAAAAGGAAAGCTAATCGCTAAATTCGCAGTTAGTAGCATTAGCATAATGCGAATTTCGCCCATCTCACTAGCGCTTAGCTTAGCGCCAAAAATCGCGTGCAGATTGGCTAGCAGCGCAGCTCCTGCAAGCGCGATCACCGCGCTCATCACTAAATACACGCTAAAGATCGTGCCATGCAGCTTATGCATGCGCTCCACTTCGCCGCTTGAGGCGTATTTGGCAGTATAGACCGTCACGGCATTGCCGAAACC
>NZ_CALHII010000153.1 GCF_938030815.1 uncultured Campylobacter sp. | reverse complement strand
TACGCCTACGCCTAACGGCAAAGGAAATTATGCGGTAATAAACCCGAAAGACAGCAACGGCGATTACCTTTTGCTGCCTACTCAACACGGATTTGTGGATAATAACTGGAAAGATAGGGATCTAATCACCGATACGAAGCAATTCAATCTAGATCTTACCAAGGATTTTAATATAAAAAGCACCGAGCATACCCTAAGCTACGGGGGTCTTTATAGCAAAAGCGATAAGCGAATGGTAAATAGACAAGGATACGGTCCCATTAATAAACAATGGTGGGCGAATACCTTTTTCGGCATATCAAATACCAATCCGTCTTTTCCTATACTAGGCACTTGGTATGCCGATAAGTGTAAATTATACAACGGAAACGACTACGTATCGCTTTGCGGTCACGAAGATGATCCTTTTAGCTTCCTTATTCCGGTTGAGACCAAAACCGGAGCGCTTTATGTGGGAGATGACTTTCGTATAAACGATGTTTTAGCCTTTGATCTTAATTATAGGTATGATAAGGTTAAACACAATCCCTCATATACTCCGGGCGTTACGCCTAAAATTCCGACCGATCTGTTTATCGGGATGTTCGTTCCATACACGCCGCTTCCGGGCACTCCGTCTAACGACGAGATAAAAGCTCATAGAGATGCTAACGCCGAAGCCAACGCCGTGTATTTGGCTTCGCAAAAGAGAAAGTATTCGGCAAACTCATATTCTTTATCTACGAATATCGATCCGCTCGATTTTTTTAGAATTCAGCTTAAATACGCAAACGGATTTAGAGCTCCTACCTCGGATGAAATTTACTTCACGTTTCAGCACCCCGATTTTTCGATATATCCGAATTTGGATTTGAAAAAAGAAACGGCAAAGACTAAAGAGATTGCCTTTACGCTTCATAATTCTCCAAGCTTCGTTACATTGAATTTATTCCAAACGGATTATAGGAATTTTATAGATTTACAGTATAAGGGGGAATTCCAGCTTCCTTACGGAAACGGCGGAAGTACAATGCCTGCCTCTGTGTATCAAAACGTAAATCGTCCGAAAGCAAGAGTAAGAGGAATAGAGATAGATTCAAGACTGGCTTTGGATCAAATTTGGCAGCCATTGCAGGGTTTTAGCATTGGATACAAGCTAAGTATCCAAAAGGGTAGAATGGACATAGGTAATGGCAAAATAGATACCCCGATGAATGCGATCCAGCCTAGAACGGCGGTTTATAGTGTAAGCTACCAAAGCCCAGGCGATAAATTCGGCGCAGATCTATTTGTAACTGCGGTAGCTGCGAAAAAGGCGAGAGATACCTACAATATGTATTGGTACGAGCAGTATCTAGGCGGCAAAATCGTAAACGGCAAACCCGTAAGAAATAGCGAGGTGGAATGGAGGAGCGGCGGATATACGACGCTCGATTTCGTAACCTACGCCAAGCCGATCAAATATCTGACGCTTCGAGCGGGCGTTTATAATATAACCGATCGCAAATATATCACTTGGGAAAGTGCCAGATCAATAAGGCCTTTTGGAACTAGCAATCTGATAGATCAAGAAACAGGACTTGGCATCAACCGCTTTTACTCGCCGGGTAGGAACTATAAACTCACATGGGAGTTTCAGTTTTAAAAATTTAACCAGGTGTTTGATGTCTTATTAAAACGAAAGCTTTTGGAATCAAAATTTATAGATTTATTACTAAATTTAAAAAGGATGGCGATAGTAAATCATTTGGCATCATTTAGATTCCCGAATTTTATGCAGCGTGTAAATTTCAAATTTTACGTAGCGCGGCAGTCCAAGGGCTCCTGTCTGTAATTGATGTCAGCTTTATAATTTTGCAATGACGCTCACGATCTCTTTCAAAATCAAGATAGCGAATTTTTAATTTTAACTGCGGTCTCTATGAAGCATTTTAGCTCGCGGAATTTCTCCGTTGTTAACGTATAAAGCTCCGATCCCCGCGCGCCATTTCGCGCAATGTAGTTTTAAAAAATTTTATTTAAATAATCCAGACTACTTAGCCGCCGAAAATGAGTGATAAAAACCAAGCGCGGGCTTCAGGTAAAATTTGCGCGGAATTTAAAATATTATAAGATTTTGAAAATTTGTAGAATTAAAATTTAACGATAAATTTGACCGAGCGGATCGGTCAAATTTTGATTAAATTTTAACGCCGAGCGCGCAAAAATGTATTATTTATAAGCCTTAATCGCTTTATCTAGAATTTTCTCGGCTTCCGCGACGCTTGCGAAATCCTTTACTTTGACCCATTTATTCGGCTCTAAAAGCTTGTAGGTTTCGAAGAAATTTTTAATTTTATCCAGCGTCGCTTTAGGCAGATCGGAGACCTCTTTAATGCCCTCATATCGCGGATCGATCTTGCTAACCGGCACGGCAAGCAGCTTCTCGTCCATTCCGCTTTCGTCCTCCATCATCAAAACGCCGATTAAGCGGCACGGGATCACGCTGCCTGCGGCAAGCGGGTATTCGTTTAGAACCAAAACATCCGCAGGATCGCCGTCGTCTGCTAGGGTGTTCGGCACGAAGCCGTAGTTTGCGGGGTAAAACATCGCGCCGTAGAGCACGCGATCGACGCAAAGCGCACCGCTTGCTTTGTCGATCTCGTATTTGATATTCGAGCCGTAAGGGATCTCGATCACTGCGTTGATTTTATCGGGGTTTGAGCCCACTTTTATCTTTGAAAGATCCATAGTTTTCCTTTATTTAGAATTTAAAATTTTGATATTTTTCACGTCTATCGTCGTTTTGGTAAAATCTTTATCGATCTCGCCAGTGATTCGCACGAGCGTATTTTCATCCACGCTCACGCCGCGCCAAACGTCATCGTCGATCTCAACCTCGATGCTATCGCCGTTTTGATCCACAAATCGATAATGTTTGTGTCTTAGTTGAGATTTTATCTTGCCGTCGATTACGACAAAAGAATCATCTCTTAATTTAAGCGCTTCTTTGACGCTTGACGGCTGAGTTTGTGCCGTCGCGCCGCTTGGCACGAACCCGCCCGCGGCGAATGCAGCCGCGCACAAAGCCATACTAATTAAAAATTTTCTAACCATATCTATCCTTAAATTTTAATCTCTGCGTCCGCAAACAGATCCGAAATTTCATTAAATTTAAAATCCGCTCGCATTTGACGCGTGCATTTAAATTTACACGGCGAGCTGCTTAAATTTACGCTTAAATTTTTAATTATCTCGCGCAACGGCAAGCTATAAATTTAAAAGCGCGCTCGCACAGAGGCGCGTTAAATTTAAGCGCGATCTGTGCCGCTTGCGGTATGAAAAAGAAGCTGGGTGCGCTTTAAATTTAAGCCGCCATCCAAGCGCGCTAGCTCAGTTTTTCAATCTGCGCGGCGATTATAGCGTTTATGTCGGCTACGATCTCCTCGACCGTACGCTCGCCGTTTACGCTGTAAAATATGCCCGCGTCACCGTAAAATTTACGAATATCCTCGATCGGCTCTGAAAATACCGCCATGCGGTTTTTAAAGACCTCCTCGTTATCGTCCGCTCCGCGAGCGCGTCCTAAAACACGCTCCTTGGCGACCTCCTCGCTGACGCACACCTCGATGACTGCGCTAAGATTTACATCATCGTCGCCTCGCAGCACTTCGTCTAGCTTATTCATCTGCTCGACGCTTCTTGGATAGCCGTCGATGATGATGAAGTCTTTAGGTGAGCTTTTAATCGCGCTAACGATAGCATTTACGACGATATCAAGAGGCACGAGATTGCCTTTAGATATGAAGCTATCTATCTGCCTACCAAGAGCGCTGCCGCTTGCCACCTCGGCGCGCAGCAGATCGCCCGTGGAGTAGTGCTCGATGCTTTGATTCATCTGAGCGATCATGCTCGCATCGGTCGTTTTGCCGCTTCCCGGAGCACCGATGATTAGAAAAAGGCTTTTCATTTTTGCTCCTTTTTCTGAAGCCTAAGACCTAGCTCGCGAAGCTGCTCGTCTGTAACGACGCTAGGGGCTTTGGTGAGCGGACACTGCGCGCGCTGCGTTTTAGGAAACGCGATAACCTCGCGGATACTGCTTGAGCCGGTAACCAGCATCATCAGCCTATCAAAGCCGATCGCGATACCTCCGTGCGGAGGCGCGCCGAAGCTTAGCGCATCAAGCAGGAAGCCGAATTTCTCCCTCTGCTCCGCAGGCTCGATCTTAAGCAACCTAAAGACCTTCTCTTGAATGTCTGCCTTGTGGATCCTGATGCTGCCGCCGCCAAGTTCGATGCCGTTTAGCACGACGTCGTAGGCTATCGAGGTAATGTCCTCTAAATCTGGCTCGTCGGGATTGTTCGGCATAGTGAAAGGATGGTGCATCGCGGAGTAGCTGCCGTCGTCGTTTTGCTCAAACATAGGGAAATTTACGACCCACAAAAACTCAAGCCTATTCGGATCTATGAGACCAAGCTCGTTTGCGAGGAAAATTCTAAATCTGCCCATATAATCAAGCACGATTTTCTTTTTGCCCGCGCCGAAAAATACGACGTCGCCGACTTTAAGCTCGCAGCGCTTGATGAGCTCGTCCAGCTCGCTTTTTTCAAAGAATTTTACCAGCGGTCCCTTTAGCCCGTCCTCTTTTACTTGAATAAATGCGAGGCCCTGCGCGCCGAATTTTTTCACGTATTCCTCAAAGCCTTGCATCTGGCGCTTGCTAAATTTAAGATCGCCGCCCTCGACTTTAAGAGCTTTTACGCGGTTAGCCTTGCGGTCTTTGGCTAAATTTGAAAAAATTTCATTGCTCGATTTTTCAAAAATATCGGCTACGTCGATGAAAGGCATATCGTAGCGCAGATCGGGTTTGTCGCTGCCGTAAAGCTCCATCGCGTCTTTGTACTCCATATGTCTAAAAGGGGTGACGATCTCGCGGCCGCAGGATTTGAAAATGTCCTTTAAAACCTCCTCGGCTACGCGCATTACGTCGTATTGGGTATTGAAGCTCATCTCGATATCGATCTGCGTAAATTCCGGCTGGCGGTCGGCGCGCAGGTCTTCGTCGCGGAAGCAGCGCGCGATCTGGAAGTATTTATCAAAGCCCGAGCACATCAAAAGCTGCTTGAAAAGCTGCGGACTTTGCGGAAGCGCGTAGA
>NZ_CALHII010000152.1 GCF_938030815.1 uncultured Campylobacter sp. | reverse complement strand
TCATAGGCAGAATTCTGATCCGCTTTGGCTTCTAATTCGGCTTTTAAATTTAAAGCGCCAGGATTGGAATTTAGGGTTTCAGAATTTGAAGCTTCGGAATTTGGAGCTCTAGAATTCAGGGGTTCAGAATTCAGGATTTCAAAATTCGAGGCTTCAGAATTCTGAGTTTCAAAATTCGTGACTTTAAAATTTTCGCCGTTAGAATTTTGTTCCAAGCCCCGCCTTGGCTCCTGATGCTGCTTTTGTAGTAGCCTTTTTAATTCCTCAAGCCTATTTTGATCCATTCTTGCCCCCGGTAAGGCGCTTTAACCTCGCTTATTTTTGCTTGCGCTCTTCATCGCCGCTAGCTCCTGCGCCAAAAATTCTCCCGTGTAGCTACCGGTCTTTTTGAAATCTTTTGCGAGCTTTTCTGGGGTGCCGCAAGCGACGATCTGTCCGCCGCCCTCGCCGCCCTCGGGCCCCATATCGATGATGTAATCGCAGTTTTTGATGACGTCTAAATTGTGCTCGATCACAAAGACGGAATTTCCCAGATCGACCAAATGATGCAACACCGCTACCAGGCGATCTACGTCTGCAAAATGTAGCCCAGTCGTAGGCTCGTCTAGGATATACAGCGTGTTGCCCGTGTCGGTGCGGCTTAGCTCCTTGGCGAGCTTGACGCGCTGTGCCTCGCCGCCGCTAAGCGTCGTGGCGGGCTGGCCTAGCGAAACGTAGCCGAGTCCGACGTCCGCGAGCGTTTTTAGCTTTTGATAAATTTTAGGCACGGCTTTGAAAAACTCGAGCGCCTCGTCGATACTCATCGCCAAAACGTCGGCTATGCTTTTGTTTTTGTATAAAATTTCGAGCGTCTGCGCGTTGTATCTCGTGCCGTGACATACGTCGCAAACGACGCTGATATCGGGTAGGAAGTGCATCTCGATCGTGATCTCGCCCTCGCCCGCGCATTTTTCGCAGCGCCCGCCCTTGACGTTGAAGCTGAAGCGGCCGATCTTGTATCCGCGCAGCTGCGCTTCTTTCGTCGCGGCGAAAAGCGCGCGGATCTCGTCCATCACCCCCGTGTAGGTCGCGGGATTGCTGCGCGGGGTGCGTCCGATCGGGGTTTGATCCAGATAGATCACTTTATCTAGGCTCTCAAGCCCCGAAATTTTAGCGTCCTTTACCGCGTGCACTTTCCTCGCGCGATTTAGCTCCTCAAGCGCGGTAGGCAGTATGGTTTGCAGCACCAAGGAGCTCTTGCCGCTGCCGCTAACGCCCGTGATGCCGACTAAATTTCGCAGCGGAAATTTTGCGCAAAGGCCGTGGATGTTATTGATATTTACGTTTTTGATACTTAGCCAAAGCTCCTGCTTGCGGTGCTTTTGGTAGTTTATCTCCTTTTGGTTGTTCAGATACAGCGCGGTTTGCGTATTGCTTTTAAGCAGATGCGTGACATCTCCTGCGAATACGACCTCGCCGCCTAGATTGCCCGCCCCGGGGCCGATATCCACGACGAAGTCCGCCGCCTCGATCGTCTTTTTATCGTGCTCGACGACGATTACGGAATTTCCCTTTTCCTGTAAGCTTCGTAGCGTCTTGATGAGCTTTTGCGTATCGCGCTCGTGAAGCCCGATGCTAGGCTCGTCGAGTACATACATCACGCCGCTAAGACCAGAGCCGATCTGGCTTGCGATACGGATACGCTGTGCCTCGCCGCCGCTGATGGTGCGCGCATCACGCCCCAGCGTGAGGTATCCAAGCCCCACATCCTTTAAGAAAAACAGCCGCTCGTTGATCTCTTTTAGGATTGGCGCAGCGATCTGCGCGTCCTTTTCGCTTAAATTTGAAAACCGCTTCTCGTCGCTGAAAAATTCCACGCAGTCTGCGATACTCATATTTATCACGTCGCCAATGCCCTTGTCTGCGACTTTTACGGCGAGGCTTTCGGGGCGCAGGCGCAGCCCGCCGCAGTCGAGGCAAATTTTTTCGCTCATATACTCGTCCAGATCGCTTTCGTTTTTGAGCAGATCGTAGGCGTATTTGATCGCGCCCTCAAATTTACGCACGAGCTTGTGTTTTTTCCAGTAAAAATCGATCTCTTTGACGCTGCCGTAAAGGATCAGCTTTTTTTGCTCCTCGCTTAAATTTGCATACGGAATTTTGACGTTTATGCCGTTTGCCTCGCAAAATCCGAGCAGAAATTTATAGTAATAGCTCTTGTTAAATCCCGACATTACCTTGATCGCACCGCCCTCGATCGAGGCGTTTTCGTTGATGATCTTGCCCAGATCGAGGCTAAATTTTATCCCCAGCCCGTCGCAGCTCTCGCACGCGCCCTTTGGGGAGTTGAAGCTAAACGCGAGCGGCTCGAGCGGCTTGAATGAAATTTTACAATCAAAGCACGCCATATGCTCGCTGTAGTGGATCAGGCTCTGCGCAAGCCCCAGCTCGGCGGCATTTGCGATCTCCACCTCAAGCTCGCCGAAGCTGAGCTTGAGCGCCTTTTCGACGTCGCTTGCGATACGGATGGAATTTTCCTCGTCTATGATCGTGCGGTCGATGATGACCTTGATCGAGTGTTTTTTCGTCTTGCTTAGCTCGATCTCCTCATCCAGCCGCACCAGTACGCCGTCGATCTGAGCGCGCACGTAGCCCTGCTCGCGCAAGCTTTGCAACATATCGGCGAAGCTGCCCTTTTTCTCGCGCACCAAGGGCGCTCCCAAGATCACCTTTGCGCCGCGCGGCAGCTTCATAATCTCGGCGATGATGTCGCTGGAGCTCATCTTTGAGATCGGCTTACCGCATTTATGGCAGTGCTGCACCCCCACGCGCGCATAAAGCAGCCTCAGATAGTCGTAAATTTCGGTGATCGTGCCCACCGTAGAGCGCGGGTTTTTCGACGTTGTTTTTTGATCGATCGCGATCGCAGGCGTCAGACCGTCGATCTTATCGACGTCGGGCTTGCCTACGCGGTCTAAAAACTGCCTCGCGTAGCTGCTTAGGCTCTCGACGTATCTGCGCTGCCCCTCGGCATATAGCGTATCAAACGCCAGCGTGCTCTTGCCGCTGCCGCTAAGACCTGTAAAAACGACGAGTTTGTCCTTTGGAATTTGCAAATTTATATTTTTCAGATTGTGCTCGCGTGCGCCTGTGATGGTGATGAGATCGTTCATTTTCGCCCTTTTGTGCAAATTAATCTTACATTATAGCTCAAATTGTTAAAATTGCGCTTTTGGAAGGAGCGGCGATGATACTAATCTGTACGGCTTTGCGCTGCGAAGCCCAAGCGATAATCGAGAGTTTTAAACTTACGCGTAGCGGCGATCTATTCGCAGGCGAGCAGATGCTTCTATACATCTGCGGCGTGAGGTTTGGGGCTAAATTTAAAGCGGGTGCGGAATTTGTTCGTCGCGCCGATGCGAACGCGGAATTCGGGCGCGAGCTTCGCAAGGATCGGCGCGGTGCGGATCCAAAATTTAAGCATCGTTCGGGTGCGGGCGCGCTCTGCGACGGCGGCACAGAGGTAGGCTCCGCGCAAAATACGACTGAAAATTTTGAAATTTTAAATTTTGATTCCGTACGGAATTCAGAGCGCTTCGGTGAAATTTTACTTTCGCGGCGCGTGGACTTTGCACTAAACATAGGCGTCTGCGGCTGCGCAGATAAAGGCGTGCGGATCGGCGAGGCATTTTACTTTGACGGCACGGCGGCGCGGGAATTTTGCAGCGAGGACGGATCGAAATTTTATAGCTCGCAGGTTGGGGAACACAGCGAGCAAGCTCTAAAATTTCAAAACGTTTGCGAGCGGAAATTTTGCGGCGCGAGTTTGGACGGCGGGCTACGGGCAAATTTAATCTGCGTAAGCGAGCCTAAAATTTTAAACGCAGCGAAGCAAACTGATGTGGCAAGTATCGCAGCGATCAAGGCATGCGGCGAGATAAACGCACAAGCCCCAACGCAAGGAACGAACGGCGCAGCAGATACAAAAAATTTCACGCGAGGCGCGTCTCAGACTGCCGCACAAAGCGCGACGGGCGGACGCAACGACGCGACGAATACCGCAGCGCGCGCAACACAAAATACGCCGTGCACGGCAAAAGGCGCTACCCGCGAGTGTGCAAATCACGGTATCAGGCTTTACGATATGGAGAGTGCGCTTTTCGTGAGCGCTTGCAAGCGCGCGTGCGTGCCGTGGGCGATGATGAAGATCGTAAGCGATCATCTGCGCGGCGAGCGGCTTTGCAAAAGCTTCGTCTATGAGCTCGTAAAGGCGCGCCTGCCGCAAATCCGCGCCGTGATAAAGGGCAAAATTTAACTATGGGTGCGTGCAAAAAACCTGGCCGAGGGATAAAATTTTAGCCTCGCGCGCCGAATACGACGCGGAATTTTAAGGTATTGCGGAGGCGCAGGAGAAACGATGAAAATAAAAGGCTCTTATCTGTATTTCGCCCTCTTGGCGTGCGCATGCGTCGCGGCCTGCGCGTATGCCGTGGCGGATTTGCTCGCGGATCCGCCCTTGTTGGTCTTTTTAGCTCTTTTGCTAGTATTTTTCTGTATCGGGCTATGGCTAAAAGACGCCCTAATAGGCGTGCGCTACCTATTTTACTGCGTCTGCGTACAGCTACTTTTTGCAGCGGTCATATTCGCCGTTCATAAATTTCCCGCCATGGCGCAGTTTGTGCGCAGTGCCGAGATAGGCGTGGGCGGTGCGGGCATACCGCTAGGTATTGCTCTGCTCGTGCTGCCCGCGTTTTTCTGTGCCCTGCCGTATTACTACCGAACGGACGTCAAAAAAATCCCGCAAAAGTTCACACTCGGCGGAATTGTGATCCTAAACGTCGCTATTACGCTAGCTTACGCCTTCTATTTCGAGCGACTATTCTGCGGCGCGATCTGAAATTTCAACGATTTTCAGTGACGGTGCGCGAAATTTAAGTATAATTTGCAAAATTTAAACGAAGCGGAGCAAGATGACGGAGGCAAAAAAGGAGCTAGGCACGCAGTTTGGCGTGAATCTGAGCGAGCGATCAAGCGCATTTTTGGGCGCGCTATTTGATAAATTTCACTTTTCATTTCAGCAAAAAAAGCAACTTGCGGAGTTTGCGAGCGATTTTGAGGCGTGGGGCGAGACGCCCGTTTATGAGCTACTTGCGAGCGAGCGGTGCGAGTTAAATTTTAATAAAGCCAAATTTAATAAAGCAGGGAAAGTCCCAAACGGCGAGCAAATTTTTAATTTCGTGCGCGAAGCCTGGCTTGAGCTTAAGTCGCGCCCGCACTCGTATGCAAGCTTCAAAAGCGATTACGCGCCGAGAAAATTTGAAATTTCCTCCTTTCGCGCGGACCGCATCGCTTTGGGGCGCTGCCCGGTGGTGAGCGAAAACACGCGCTGCTGCAATCTGCTGACGCTCGATGCGGTCAATTCGTGCGGCTTTGACTGCTCGTATTGCGCGATCGGCTCCTTTTACAAGCACGGAAAAATCGGCTTTGACGAGAATTTTGCGGCAAATTTAGCGCGCCTGCGGCTCGATCCCGCGCGCAGCTACCACATCGGCACGGGGCAGAGCTCCGACTCGCTTATGTGGGGCGATCGCTTCGGCATTTTAAGCGCGCTAACGGACTTCGCGGCGCGGCATCAAAACGTGATTTTGGAGCTTAAAAGCAAGTCGAACAACATCCGGTTTTTCCTGCAGCGCGAGATCCCGCGCAACCTCATCGTCACCTTTTCGCTAAATACCCCCGCGATCATAGCGAACGAGGAGCATCTAAGCGCGAGCCTGGATGCGCGGCTGGCTGCAGCCGAAGCGCTCGCGGCGCGCGGCATTTTGGTGGGCTTTCACCTCCACCCGATGGTTTGGTACGAGGGGTGGCGGAGTGATTACGGCGCGCTTTTTGAGCGGCTGCTACGCTGCTTCGATCCAAGCGGCGTCGCGATGGTCTCGCTCGGCACGCTTACCTTCATCAAACCCGTCGTAAAAAAGCTGCGCTCGCGGGGGCTACGGAGCAAAATTCTGCAGATGCCCCTTGCGGACGCGAACGGCAAGCTATCCTACCCGCTGCAGATCAAGTGCGAGCTTTTCAAATTTGCCGCGGACGCGCTTTCGCCGTGGCGGGAGCGGGTGTTTTTCTACCTCTGCATGGAGGATGCGAGCCTGTGGCGCGAGGTCTTGGGGCACGAGTACGAAAGTAACGACGCGTTTGAGGAGGCGATGAAAGCGGCGTATTTCGCAAAGATACGGCAGTGCTAGACGCGCTGTTTGTCGCAGATGTCGCGGCTTGTGCCGGCTCGCATGCGGCGACGAGAATACGGCGCGAAATTTGCGGCGAGCGAGCGGCGATGAAATTTTACAAAACGGCGGCACAGCAAAATGTCCGCGGGCTAAATTTAAAATTTTATCCGACGAGGTCGCGGCGCGAAATGTTTAGGCCGCGCAAATTTAGCGGCAAATACAGCGGGTAATAAATTTAGCGCAGTGAAATTTACTCGGCGCGCAAAACTTAACGCGCCGAAGCGGCATTAAAATTAAAGGAGAAAAGATGAAAGCATTGATCACCGGCGCAAGCGGCGGTATCGGCAGCGCGGTTGCGGAGCTTTTGCGGCAAAACGGCTATGAAATTTTAACGCTAGCCTCACGCTTCGAGGATACGGACGCGCTGGCGAAGGAGTGCCGTGCGCTGGCTGCGACGCAGGGTATCAACGCGCTGATTTTATGCGCGGGTACGGCGAAATTTGCGCCGCTTGAAGCGATGAGCGAGAGTGAAATTTTAAAAATTTTAAACGTAAATCTTGCCGCAAACATCATCATCTCGCGCGCGTTTTTGCCGAATTTAAAGCGCAACCGCGCCCATATCATCGGCATTAGCTCGATCGAGGCGCTACGATATAGCCGCTTTAGCGCGGTTTATAGCGCGAGCAAGGCGGGGCTGCGGGCGTTTCTGCTCTGTCTTTTCGAGGAGGCGCGCAAGCAGATCAGAGTAAGCTGCATCAACCCGGACATCACCAAAACGCAGTTTTACGAAGATTTGAACTTCGAGCCTGCAGATGATGAGGCAAGCTTCGTGGATGCGGGGGAGATTGCAAATTTTACGCTGCAAATTCTGCGCACGAAGTCCAACGTGAGCGAGTTTACGATCCGCCCGCAAATCGTAAATCTGCGGAAAAAATCAAAATTTAATCGCGAAGGGGGCGAGCTTGAAAATCGGTAAAAGTCATGTTTTTGTGCTAGCCGTGGCGCTTCTTATTATTTATGCCGCGTTTGTAAGCGGTAGCGGCGGGTATTGTAGCGCGAGGGAATTTTTTTCAGGCAGGCACGACGAAGAGGATGACGCTTGCATCGCCAAGCTGATAAAGCGCGCAGACGACGGAAATAGTTTTGCAGAAAGTAGGCTTAGATACCCAACTATGGAATATATCAAGGAAGCGCTCTATAAGATTGCCAACTTTCCCTCAGTACGCTTCTATGAGGATTTGCAAACACCTCATTTCCAAGCCCTCGTTCCTTGCCAACAAGCCCTCATCACCCATCCCGAAGGCGATAAGGCGTACGAGGTACAGAGTTTCTTTTGGGAGAGATACATTTGGACGGTGGTAATCCCCCTTTTCCCCGAAGGGGAAGAGTGTAGCAAGTGAAGCATTCCCCCTTCGGGGGTTAGGGGGATTAACAATTAAAAACTATTAAGGAAAAACAACCTTAATGAATTGTCCTCTTCTTTTAAAAAAGATATAACTACAAAAAATTATAGAATAAAATTAATATTTTTATCAGGTAATAAAAAAATTAACGTATATTTGCCACGAATATATACAATATAATCATGGAAAGAATATATGAAAAGGGTCTATATGACTTAGATTTAGAAGGTATATTGAGATACCTTGGGCATGACAACAATACCTTTATAGGGCAAGTAAAAAGAGAAGATAACAAATTTTTTCTAGTGAATTTGTATTCAGATGATGAGGAACAGAAAGGAAAACTATTGGTGGATCTTTTATATGGAGATAATATAAGAGTAAGTATAGAAAAAAGTATTGAACTTGATGAAAATAATTTTTACAAAATAAGAATCTTTTTATTTCTAAAGGAGACACGTCTAGCACAAGGAACTCCTTTTCTTTTTTTCGCACAAATTATTGAAAATGTTCAAAGGAATCCTTATGAGATAGACGTTGATCAAGCTTTTAAAAAAAATGATAATCCTAGTAGTAATCGTAACTTAGTTAGAACATTGGCAGAGGTAGGAAGAGGGATGTATTCTTTAAAAGATAGGATGTTCTTTGAATTAATACAGAATGCTGATGATGCTTCCTCTAAAGGAGGTGTTTTATTAGATGTTTTTACAGAAGGAGATTATCTGATAATAAGCCATGATGGATTTAATTTTGATAGAAATGATTTTAAAGCTATTAATTCATCAGCTAATGGTACTAAAAAAGCAAATGAAAATAAAACAGGTTATAAAGGAATAGGATTCAAATCTGTTTTCACAGATTCAGAAGAAGTTTTTATAAAAACAGGAGGATATCAATTTAAGTTTGATAAACATGATTCTCGTTTTTCTGATTTTGAGTCTTTTTATTTTTTTGTAAGAGAAATAAATAGTGAAGAAAGCAGAACCAATTTCCTAAACAAATTTGCAGATGAAAAGAAAGAATTTAATGGAGTGAAGGATATCCCATGGCAAATAGTTCCTATTTGGGTTGATAAATTCCCAGATGAACTATTTCCCTACTTCACAAAAAATGTATCAATTGCTCTAAAACTTGGAAAGAACAATATAGAAGGAGATAAAGGCTATAAAAAAGCCATAGAGGAGATTATTGAAAACCCAAAATTTGTTTTATTTCTTAGAAACACCAAACAAATTCTATTTAATGGAGGTATTATTAGGAAAAAAGAGAATGATAATAAAATCATACTTGAAAATTCAAAAGGGAATAGTATAGATACATTTGAAAGAAGAAACTTTGAAATAAAGTTTGATGAAAAAACTTTTGAGAAAAGAAAAATAGATATCAGAATAGATCTCAAAAAAGATAATGAGAATGATAAGCCTATATCTGTATTTGTTGACTTAAAAAGAGAAGAAATAGAAAATATTCCTAAAAAGATCTCTATGAATAATGCTACAGAGATTTCTTTTGCAGTAGCTACATTTGGGGCTGATGGGGGGATAAATCCAGACAAAAAATGTTCTAATATTTCTTTATTTGCTTTTCTACCAACCCTTGTAAAGGATTTTAAATTTCCTTTTTATATCAATGCAAATTTTATCTTAGATTCGCCACGTCAAAGAATATTAGGAGATAATCCTTGGAATTGTTTTCTAATGCAAGAGATTGCTATACAAATGGTTAATTGGTGTGCTGAACTATCCGCAAGAGGAGAGAAAAATGCGTTAAATATACTAATTACGAAGGAATTTAGTGAAAGAGATGCAGATACTAGACAGCTTGCTGAAAATTTCAATGAGTATTATAGGAGAGCACTTGAAGAAACCCCTTTTATTCTCAATCAATCAGGAAAAATAGTTAAGCAAGAAGATATAATCATTGATGATACAAGTCTTTCCAAAATAATAGGAGCAGATTTGTTCTGTGAGATATTAGATACTCAAAAACAATTACCTTCTTCTAAGATAGATATTTCAATATTAGAAGAAAATATTTTTGAAGATATTGAACATATATCAACAAAAGATGTTATTTCTATATTTGCTGGCAATACAACATTGAATGATTGGTTTATTGATGCGGATGATACTGAAAAAGAACATTTTTATGAGTGGTTAATTGATAACAAAGCTAAAAATATAGTTGAGTTATTACCTATATTTAGTTTTGAGAATCAATGGATCTCTTATAAGGAATATCAGGATAGCAATAGTTATCTTATAACTACAAATAAAATAGCTCCTATTAAGGGTATTCTATCAAAATTAGACTATCAGTGCTCTGATAATTTATTAGAAGAACACCCTTTAAAAGATTTTTTCAATTATAGAGGAGAAGAATGGCTTTTTGAAAATATAGTTAAACAAGAAATAACCTCCTTGTTAGCAGAAGAAAAATTAGAACTTATTAAAGCTCTAAGAGAGTTTAATGGTGTAGGAAAGGAATCTATAGCAAAGATGGTAATATTTTGTAATATAGAAGGAGAAGCCAAACCTCTTAATCAAATGCTTCCATATAGAGAAGAATATCCTGATTGGTTAGCACCTTATGTAATCTCAAAAGAGGAAAACTTTTCAGAGCTAAGAGAATATCTAGTAAAAGAAGAAGATGAATTCTCAGAAATTATATGGAATATCCTTGAGAAAATAGAAATCCCCATATCCGTATTGTATAATGAGTACAAATGGACAGATAGTCGGTATACAAAAAAACTTATAGATAAAAAAGAATATTCAGAAGAAGCCTTGCTGCCTATTATAGAGGAGGCAGACAAAAATACACAACAATATTTTCTAAATAGTATTTCTAAAATAGAATTATCAGAAGGAGCTTACTATACAAAAGAATCTTCTACCTATAGAATTTTGCAATTAGCTCTAAAAGTTTATGATGATATTTCTGATTTTACAAAGAAGATATTTTTTGAAGATAGATGTATTAGAGAGTTTTCTGTAAAAGATGAAGTAATATGTACATATAAAGAAGATAATGTAGAGAAGAGGGTGATTATGCATTTATCTAGATTATTACCAGAATATCATCAATCAGATGCTACTGATAAGATAAAAAAATTATTTGAAGATAAAAAAATATTGTATAAATTCTTTGAAGCAAAAGAAAAAAATCAATACGAGATATGTAATGAAATAGAGAAGATAACTTCGAACGAACTTTCTGCTTATCAATATCTGTTTATAATATATTATAAAAGAGAAAAGAGAAAATATTACAATCACTATGTTCCTAATATAGATTTAGCTCAAACAACAGAGGATTTTGTCTTTGATATAATAGATTTTCTATATCAAAATAAAATTAAAATAAGCTTAACAATCCCTTTTACTTACCATCTCTGGAGGTTTTTTTATGAAAAATATTTTAATAATGAATACATTCTTGATACAGAAAGGTTATTACCAAATATAGAGAAGTGGGCAAATACTCCTGAAAAAAAGAGTTATTTAAAAAGTAATGG
>NZ_CALHII010000151.1 GCF_938030815.1 uncultured Campylobacter sp. | reverse complement strand
CATATCTCAAAATTCTTAAATTACCCGCGCCGGCCCACTTAAGCTATAAAGCGCTTGCCTTATCACTTCGCCTAAGGGCAAAATGCCGCGCCTTGCCTTATTAATTCGCCACGGAATTTCGCGGTAAAACTAAATTTTAAAATTTGGCCCATTTAAATTTAAAAGCGCACGACTATCGCAAAAATCATTCGATATTATTGGCGACGCCGGCCTAATTTTAAAATTACACCATCGCCCTTATATACAGCTATAGTCATTAAATTTTAAGCAACAATAGGCGATAAAATTTTAAGAATTTCGCCGCCCAGCATTTCTTTATGCCACCAAGCCCACAAAACTGCCTAAACCTTCTTAAACTTTACGCTAAATTTGCTTCCGCGTCCTACTTCGCTACGCAGCGAAATCTGCGCATTATGGATCTTTGCAATTTGTGAGGCGATGGCTAGTCCGAGCCCTGCGCCGCTATTTTGCTCGCGATTTCTGGAACGCTCGATTTGATAGAGCTTGTCCCAAATTTTATTTTGTAAAGCGGGCTCGATGCCCTCTCCGTCGTCGCTTATGCTAAGTTCGCACGCGTCTGCACTGACGCAAAGCTCTAAAGCGACGCTACTGCGCGTAAATTTTAAAGCATTGCTTAAAAGATTGTTAATCAGCCTGATCAAAAGCAGCTCATCGCCGTTTACACGCACTTCCTCGGCTATCTGCGAGCTAAAGCTTAGCCCATTTTGTGCGCACAAAAGTTGAAAGTCTTGCGCACACTCGCTTGCGATTTTACTTAAGCTTACGGGCGCCAAACGCGCGCCACGCTGTAAGCGAGCAAGTTCTAAAATTTGCTCTATTAGCGCCGAAATTTTACGCGCTTGATTGTTGATGACCGCGAAACTCTCCTTCGCCTCGCTCGCGTCTTGCTCGTAGGCTAGGGCGTAGTCGCTTTGAGCCAGTATGACAGCAGCGGGTGTGCGCAGCTCATGCGAAAGATCGGCGCTTAGCTGCTGCTCGCGCTCAAACGCGCTTTGCAGTGATGCTAGCATTTCATTAAACGTAGCCGCGAGCGCGCTTAGCTCATCCTTGCCTCGCGGTAGTTCTATTCGCCGCGTAAAATCGCCGCTAGCTCCGATCTCGCTAGCTGTACGCG
>NZ_CALHII010000150.1 GCF_938030815.1 uncultured Campylobacter sp. | reverse complement strand
AAGATTGAGCCTTATGCCCATTTCTGTTTCAATTCCCAACGGGATGGAATTCTACATAAAATGTGGATTTTTGCACTCTTTTTTATAACAAGTTTCAATTCCCAACGGGATGGAATTCTACTCAATCGAAATAATCGACCGATAATTATCCATAGCTGTTTCAATTCCCAACGGGATGAAATTCTACCCACATATCGCCAGCAGCGGAAATTCTAAAGCGAGTTTCAATTCCCAACGGGATGAAATTCTACAGCACGAATTTTGCCATTTTTCTAGGTAGAAAGTGTTAGGAGTATATATTTTTATGCCTTAAAATGGACTAAATTTAAAAAAGCTCCCGATTGCTCAATGCCCAAGATTTCGGCATTTTAGAATCTTAAAAGCAACTTTATCGCTATCTATATGTATCGTGAGTGCAAATGTTAAAATCTCAATATAAGATATTCAAAAAATCAAAGTATGAACAACAAAAAAGCTGAAATTTTAAAAGCATATGCGTTTTTAAAGCCAATTCGTTCGCCGTTCCGTGCTTCAGATCAAATTTATTTTAAAAGCACATGCATCTTAAGAGGGCACAATCTATAGGTGCAAGTGATTCTAGTCAAAATTTCAAAAGCACGAATGAGCTTAAACCCCCAACCTACCGCCATACCAACCCCTCGTAAGGCACGCCTTCACAGACGTATTTTTTAATCTGATTTGCCTCGCGACGGATAATTTGACGCCAGGTTAGGTTCTGTCCCGCTACATTTGCGCAAGATGATAGTTTCTCAATTATTTTTAGCTCGATTTTTTGCACCGCTTCTTTACCGAATCGAATACGCCCCGCATCCGTTTCAAAATCTTTTGCCGTAATCTCGCGCTTGTTTAACATTCCAAAAATTAATCTATCTCCTAAGATCGGCTTAAAAATCTCTGCAAGATCAAGATGCAGGCTTAACGCGCGGTAGTTTGGCTCGTGTAAAAAGCCGATGCGCGGATCAAGCTCGGTTTTGTAAATTTCGCTGAGGCAGACGTTATAAATACGCGTATTTACGTAGCTAATGAGGGCATTAATTTTATCCGCCGGCGGGCGTTTGGAGCGTGTCGTAAATTTAAAACTGCGCTGATCCTCGATGATTTCGTTCCAGGCCGCGAAATACTGCTTGGCAAAGCCGCCTTCCACCGCCATTATCGCTGCTATGTCGCAGACGCGCGCTAGGGCATCCAGATGCGGCGCAGTATCGAGCGAGACGCCGTAAGCCTTGCAATTAATGGCTGCATTTAAGATGCGAGCGCGAGTAATCTCGCGAGCGATAAAAAGGCGCTTAGAAAGATCATCGAAAGCCCGCAACTGCGCTAAAAGTACAAAGCCACTTTTATTTACAGAATTTGAAGTGTTCGGGAAAAAACT
>NZ_CALHII010000149.1 GCF_938030815.1 uncultured Campylobacter sp. | reverse complement strand
ATGTTCTTCGGCTGGGATCGCGTAAGCAAAAAATTTCATCTTCTTTCGACCTGGCTCGTGGCGATCGGATCAAATTTAAGCGCGTATTGGATTCTAATCGCGAATGCTTGGATGCAAAACCCTGTTGGTACGAGCTTTAATCCAGATACGATGCGTAACGAGATGAGCAATTTTTTAGATATCGCGCTATCTCACTTCGGAGTGGCTAAATTTTTGCATACCGTCGGCGGCGGCTACATTACCGCGGCGCTTTTCGTGCTTGGAATTTCGGCATTTTATATGCTAAAAAACAAAGACTTCGCGCTTGCTAAAAAAAGCTTCATCGTAGCGGCAAGCTTCGGTATGCTAAGCTCGCTTTTCGTGCTATTTAGCGGCGACGAGAGCGCCTATCAGGTCGCGCAAAAGCAGCCGATGAAACTTGCGGCGATGGAGGGTCTGTATAAGGGCGAAGTAAATGCAGGCATCGTCGCGGCGGGAGTTTTAAATCCGAGCAAACTTCCCGGAGACGATAAGGAGCCGTTTTTATTTGAGATCAAGGCGCCTTATGCGCTAGGGCTGATGGCTACGAGAGGGCTTGATAATTTCACTCCCGGTATCGATGATTTGGTATTTGGAAACGAAAAATTCGGCATCGAAGGCGCGGATAAAAAGATCGAAAAAGGCAAAATCGCCCTGCAAGCGCTGAAGGATTATAGGGTCGCCAAGGACGCGAATGACACCGCGGCGATGCAGCAGGCGCGCGAAATTTTATTCGGCAACCAAAATATGCAAAATCTAGGCTACGGCTACCTTGACGATGCGAAGCAGATCGTCCCTCCAGTGGCGCTTACCTTTTACAGCTTCCACGTGATGGTGGCTTTGGGAAGCTATTTTATCTTGCTATTTTTCGTAACGCTATTTTTGGCGATGCGAAAGAATCTCGCCGAATACAAGAAAATTCTATGGCTTTGCGTCTTTAGCATTCCTCTGGGATACGTCGCGTGCGAGGCGGGCTGGATCGTGGCCGAAGTAGGGCGCCAGCCGTGGGCGATACAAGATCTCATGCCGGTGGGCGTCGCGGCTACGAGCCTGGCGGGAACGAACATAATGATCTCGTTTGCGCTCTTTGCGGTTTTATTTACGGTTTTATTCATAGCCGAGATAAAGATCATGCTAAAACAGATAAAGATAGGATTTTAAGATGCACGAAATTTTTCAAATTTATTGGTGGTGCGTGGTTTCGCTTCTGGGCGGAATTTTAGTTTTTATGCTCTTCGTGCAGGGCGGTCAGACGCTGCTTTTTACGCTGGCGAAAAATGAGACCGAGAAGGATTTTATAATAAATTCCATCGGCAAGAAATGGGAGCTTACATTTACTACGCTCGTTATGTTCGGCGGAGCGTGCTTTGCGGCGTTTCCGCTATTTTATGCGACCAGCTTCGGCGGGGCGTATTGGGCGTGGATGGCTCTGCTTTTTTGCTTCATAATCCAAGCCGTCGCTTACGAATACAGAAAAAAGCCCGATAATTTCTTGGGCGCTAAAACTTATGAAGCCTTTCTTTTCATAAACGGCTCGCTGGGCACGATCCTGCTTGGCATCATCGTCTCGACGCTTTTTAGCGGCAGTGAATTCGCGCTAGAGCAGAATAATTTCGTACAGTGGAAAAACCCCGCTCGCGGACTTGAGGCGCTAGCAAATCCGTTTAATTACATCTTGGGAGTTGCGCTATTTTTCTGCGCTAGGACGGGAGCGAGCTTATATTTGATGAACAATATCGCCGAGCCCGAAATGATCGCTAAGCTCAAAGCTTCGCTTAAATTTAACGCTAGCGCTTTTTTGATATTTTTCATCGCGTTTTTGGCGTGGGTTTTGCTAAAACAGGGCTATGCAGTCGGCGCGGGCGGCGTCGTAAGCCTTGAGAGCTTTAAGTATCTGCATAACTACCTAAGCCTGCCTGTTGCGCTAATCTTGCTGCTACTGGGCGTAGTGCTGGTGCTGGTGGGGATATTCAAAGGCGCATTTACAAGCAGCGTACGCGGAGTATTTTTCTACGGCGTGGGCGTCATATGCGCGGTAACGAGCGTATTTTTGATCCTGGGTCTAAACAACACGGCGTTTTATCCGTCAAATTTCGACCTGCAAAGCTCGCTTTCGATAAGCAACGCAAGCTCGAGCCTCTATACGCTTAAGACGATGTTTTACGTGTCGTTTCTAGTTCCTTTCGTGCTGGGTTATATCAGCTACGTTTGGCGCGCGATGGATGCTAAAAAGCTCGATAAAGAGGGGCTTTCAAACGAGCATTATTAGGCGCGTCAGCTCCAGCATGGTTTCCGCGCGCCGTGTGGCGGCGAGGCTGTGCTTTTGTGCACGGCACTGCGCGCTTTTGCGCTTAGTTAAATTTCATACCGGCGGCGCTTTTTGCGCACCGCATTATAAAAATTTTAAGGATTAAAAATGATCAAATCTTTAGTTTTCATCGCGATTTGGATGATCTTGCTCGTAGGAAGCTATAAATTTATAAAGCTAAACATTACTCATCACGAAAAAAGCGAGCAGTAAAAGGGTAGAAATTTTAAAAGCTTGCGGTCCGGGATTTCGCTTTAAATTTAGAAAGCGAAATCTAGAGCCGCAAGGTGCGGGCGAAATTTTATCTAGCCCTTGTAATCGATATTTTTTTCGAATTCTTTAAGTCGCATATGGATTGAGCGAAGCTCCGTGATCGTCGTCCAGTTATCGATAAAAACGCTAAAGCTGCCACGTACTTGGCTAAAAGCATTGCCTACTTGAATCATCACTCCAAGCGTAATTGCCTTGGTAAAAAGTCCTGGTCCCATTATGAGATAGGGCACGATGACTAGGATTTGCGAGAAAGAATTTAGCCATAAATCAAAGTAGCAGTAGTGCAAAAATAGCCTGTAATAGTTGTGCTTTAGTTTGCCAAATAGCGTCTTTGTAGTCTCTTCGCTCGCATATTCCGCCTTATTCTCCTCGGCATAAACCAGCTCTTTGCGAAATGCAGCTTCCGCCTTTTGATTGTTGTATTCAAGCCTAGGCAGAAACCAACCTACTAGCCAAGAAATTATCAGTCCGCCGATGCTTACTGCAAGTGCGATCCATACGAGAGAGCCGGGAATTTTTTTGAGCGCCTCAAAAGGTACTTTCTCGCTAAGGCTCCACAAAACGGGAATAAATGCAAAAAGAGTCATCGCCGCCGAAAGTACGCGCGTGCCGATATCTTCGATGATTTTTGAGAAGCGGTAGATGTCTTCTTGGATACGCTGCGAGCTTCCTTCGATATCTTTACTTACCTTTTTCCAGTATGAAAAATAGGAAAAGGTCATCGCCTCTCGCCATTTAAATGCCCAAATTCGCGCCACGTATCGCTCCGAAATCGCCGCCGCTACGGCAGGCATCGCTATCCATAAAAAGACCCTCATCTGCGTATAAAAATCGTTTAACGTATGACGATCTACGTTTTGACATAAATCATAAAATACGCGATACCATTCGTTGAAACGCACGCTCAGCGTAGTTTGATACCAATTAATCGCGATCAAAAATACTAGTCCTGTATATGCTAAAAGCGCCCATTTTTTGCTTTTAAAAAATGAAACGAACATTAGCGTTTCTCGGAGCTTTTTGGATTCAAAATCGCTGTAAATAGCCTATCGCTTAGCATTTGCGCCGCTTCCTGCACATCCGCGCTTTTTACCGCATTTATGCTTGCTGCGTAGCTTTTTTCGTCATAGAGCGGATGGCCGTAAAGCTCGTGCGCAGTGATATTAGCAAGCCAAAAATCATTCGTCTGTGCAGCTCTTTTGGTCGATAGAATTTGAGCTTTTTTAAAATTTGCCAGCTCGCTATCTTTTGCGCCGGAGCTTTCGATCTGTTTTAAAATTTCACTCACGCTTGCTGCAACGGCACGGGCATCTTTCGGCTCGGTAGAAAACGATACGTTCAAGCTCGCTGCGATTTGTGGCTCACGCACATAGGCGCTATGCACCATCGCTGAGTAAATTTGTCCGCGCGCCTCGCGGATCTGCTCGACGATACGATTGCTTAGCACGCTTTTTAACGCTTGAAATTTATAAGTGTCTGCAAAGTCGAAATTTTGCAGCTCATAGTTTGAAAAAATCATCCGAACTTCGCTTTTATCACTATCGCCGTAATCTTGCACAATCTCTCCGCTAGAAGTATTTAGCATCAGAGTTTTAGGTGTAGCGCTGCTTGTGCCGGACTTTAGATTGCCGATATATTTGGCTAGAATTTGTTTCGCGCGCGCAGGCTCGAAATCGCCGCTAAGTACAAAGATAAAATTTCCAGCACCTGAAAAAATTTCATCCGCATCGCGCTGTAAATCGGCAAGATTTGCGCTCTTTACGTCATCTACGCTAAGCGGCTGTTTGCGAGCCGTATCTCCCGAATATAGCGATTTTAAAATTTGCTCGCCGAATTTAAATTCCGCCGTCTCGTCGCGCAGCGTAATCGCCGAAAGCGCGTCGGTTTTGTATTTTGTAAGCGAGCTTGCATGAATTAGCGGCTCGCTAAATCTTGCGTAAAGCTCGTGTGTCATCGCCTCCAGATCCGCTCCTGCGCCTCTAAAACCGCAGTCTGCGTCATCCATCCTAAATCTTAGCTTATAATCAAATTTTGAGGTCAAGCGTCCCGCCTCGTATTCGTTTAGCTCGCCTATGGTGCCCGAGTTTAGCAGCGCGGTTAGAATTTCACCACGAGCCTTGCCAAAATGTGCGTAGCCGCCTTTTTTAACGGCTGCGAGGGCGATTTTATTTTTCTCGCTTTTAAGAGGCTTTAAAATTACCTTCGCGCCGTTTTTAAATTCCAAAATTTCAGTGCCGCTAGCGCCTTTTTGTGCTTTAAATTCCGTCTCTTTTAAATCTGCTCCCGCAAGCTGCTTGGAAGCAAGCTTCGAAGCAGCGAAATTAAACGGCACTGCTTTTTCGTAGAGCAACTCCGCATCTTTTTGGCTAATGCCCAAATCCTTTGCTGAGATAATCTCCGTAAATCTCGCTCCATCCGTTATCTGAGAGAAAAATTTATTAACATCCGCTAGCGTTATTTCTTCTAACGCCTTGAGGCTTAGATCGTGCTCGTCTTGCTTACTAAGCTTTACATTGCCGTTTTGTACGAAATCAAGTAGTGCCTCTATTTGCGCACTTTGCGTATCGTTTTTAAGCAGATCGGCTTGCACTTGATGTTTAAATTCCGTCTTAACGCTATCAAAATCGTCATTGTTAAATCCGTGTTCGCGTACCCCTTTGATCGCGCTAAAAAGACTACTTAGCGTGGCGTTGGCGTCGAAATTAAAAATATTTGCGCTTATGCTGTATAGTCTGCGGTTTTTAAACAGATCGTCCGAGCCGAAATAGGCTTTAAGCGGAATTTTGGCATTCACATTCATCGCGTCGTATCCAAGCTCCATCAGCCTCGATACGTAGGCTTGCAGCCACTCATTTTTAAGCGCACCGTAGCTTCTTAACGGCTCATATTTGCCTGCGTAAAGCACGCTAGCGACATTAGCGCCGAGCTCGGGCTCTACGGTGCTTGCTAGCCCGCCTTCAAATGGGCGTAGGCTAAGATCGCGCGGGATTTTTTCGCCGTGCTCAGAAAGAGAGCTAAAATTTTGCTTGATTAGGTTTTTAATCTGCTCAATGTTTACGTCGCCTACGACTATGATGCTAATGGCGCTAGGAAGGTAGTTACGCGCATAGAATTTTTTTAGTTGCTCGCCAGTGGCGCCTTTGATGATTTCATTTTGTCCGATCGGAAAGCGTCTTGAAAATATGGAATTAGGGTATAAATATGTAGCGCGCTTTTCGTAAAAGCGCCTCTCAAAGCCTTTTTTTGCTTCTTCTAATATGACGCCCTTTTCCTTTTGCGTTTCGTTCTCGTCAAATTTTACGCCGCCTGCATAATCGCGCAGTACCAAAAATACGTCCTTTAGCGTCTCGTCGCTCACTTGGGCTTGGATGTTGTATGTGGTGTTTTCAAAGCCAGTCTGTGCATTGAGATCGGCGCCGAATTTCACCCCTAGGCGCTGCAAAGTGTGGACTAGTTCATTTTTATCAAAATGTTCGCTGCCATTGAACGCCATGTGTTCAACGAAGTGCGCTAAGCCCTGCTCGTCGTCATTTTCATCAACACTACCTGCGGCTACGTTGAGGTAAAAAAGCGCGCTATTTTTTGGCACGTCGTTTTTGAGGATATAAAATTTCACGCCATTTGCCAGCTTGCCGTGCACTACACTAGGATCGAGCTTAAGTGGCGCGTCCGGGTTGGTATCTGCGGAGTAAAGGCTCAAAGAGCAAAGCAGGGCGGAGATAAAAAATATAAGCTTTTTCATAATTGTCCTTGGATTTAAAAACTTGCGATTGTAACAAAAGCTAGTTTAAAGTATGATTTTGCGAGCTTTGTTATGGGTGAAATTTTACCAAGGATTTGGGATTTTACTTGCGGTTTTGAAATTTTACTTGCAGATTTTCAAGAAACGGAATTTTTGGAATTTTTGGAATTTTTGGAATTTTTGGAATTTTTGGAATTTTTGGAATTCCGCCGCCGCGACTTAAAATTTTGGCAGCGGAATTTAGAAAGCTTTGCGAGCTTTAATAGCCCGCGCAAGGCTAAATTTAAACCTTACGCGGTTAGAATTCGTACGCCCGCGCGAAGAATTTTACAACTTATAGTTTGCTTGCGTTTTTGTCTAGATACTCTGCGACGCCCTTAGGATCTGCTTTCATCCCTGCGTCGCCTTTGTGCCAGCCTGCAGGGCAAACCTCGCCGTGCTCGTTTGTAAATAGCATCGTATCGACCATTCTTAGCATCTCGTCGATATTGCGACCAAGCGGTAGGTCGTTGATGACGGCGTGGCGGACGGTGCCGTCTTTGTCAAGCAGGAAGCTGCCGCGAAGCGCTACGGCGTTGCCGAACAGCACGTCGAAGCTGCGTGCGATATCTTTTGTGATATCCGAAACTAGCGGGAACTGCACTTTGCCGATGCCGCCTGCGTTTACCGGAGTATTTTTCCACGCAAGATGGGTGAACTCGCTATCGCAGCTAACGCCGATAACTTCGATACCCTTGGATTTGAAATCTTGATATCTGTGATCGAATGCGATGATCTCGCTCGGGCAGACGAAGGTAAAATCTTTTGGATAAAAGAATACGACCGCGCCTTTTTCGCCGATATTTTTATAGAGGTTGAAATCCTCAACTATCTCGTTGCTGCCTAAAACAGCGCTTGCCGTAAAATCTACAGCTTTATTGGTTACTACCATGTTATTTCTCCTTGTTAATAAAATTTATGATGGCGATTATACATTTTAAAACTTTAGATTTGCTGAAATTTGATGAAAATTTTTATATAATAAATTTTATTTATCCAATAATATTACTTTTATCATTTTTTAAATTTAGTATGTTATCATCGCGCTTCATTTTTTGATAAAGGAGAAAAAATGGCTGTAAAAATTACCGATATTTGCATTAGCTGCGGCTCATGCATCGACGAGTGTCCGGTAAATGCGATCGTGGACGATAGCGATAACCCAAGCGGTGAGGATAGCTACTACGTATATGCCGATAAATGCGTCGAGTGCGTGGGCTACAACGACGAGCCGGCTTGCGCTAGCGCCTGTCCGACCGACGGCTGTATCGTCTGGAGCGACATCGTAGCGGGTCAACCTAGCAGGGATAGTATAGGTGCGGATCTGCGCAGCGGAGATACCCCGGTATTTGCTTAGCAGATAAAATTCCGCGATCAAATGCGCGGAATTTTAATTCATTCAATCCTTAAATAAATTTTAACCTATTTTTCGATACAATCCGCCTTTCACTTTAAGGAGATTATATGCAGCAAACGCTTTCTATTATTAAGCCTGATGCCGTTAAAAAGGGCGTTATCGGTAAAATTATCGATCGTTTCGAAAGCCACGGACTAAGAATCGCAGCGGCTAAAAAATTATGTCTAAGCGCCGAAGATGCGGGTAAATTTTATGAAATTCACAAGGATCGCCCTTTTTATAAGGATCTGATTGAGTTTATGACTAGCGGCCCGGTGGTCGTAATGGTGCTAGAAGGCGATGATGCCGTAGCTAAAAATCGCGCGCTAATGGGCGCTACCGATCCGAAAAAAGCCGATAAAGGCACGATCAGAGCAGACTTTGCGGACAGCATCGATGCTAATGCCGTTCACGGCAGCGACAGCCTAGAAAACGCAAAAACCGAGATCGCATTTTTCTTTGCAAAAAGAGAAATTTGCTAAGAGTGCCACGTGAAGATCGCTTTTGCTAAAATTTCCGCCGCGCCCGTGCCGTTTGAAATTTCGCAAGACAGGCTTAAGCTCAGCGGAAATTTAAAACGAAAAGACTCTAAGTTTATCGAGTGCAAGGGCGAAATTAAGGGTAAAATTCCATACATTTGCGATCGCTGCGGTAAAGAATTTGATCTTGACGTGAGCGAGAGCGTAAATTTGCTTTTAAGCGAGGGTGTTTTTAACGACGAAAAGCACGAGAGCTTGGATGTGATGGAGTTTTTCGGCGCCGAAGTTGATGTGGATGAAATTTTAAGAAGCGAAATGGAAGCTTTTAAAAGCGACTATTTTTATTGCGAAGAATGCAAGAACTAAATTTATAAAGGAGAAAAAATGGCAGTTCCAAAGCGAAGAGTTAGTAAAACTCGTGCGGCAAAAAGACGCACTCACTACAAAGTGACCCTTCCGATCCCCGTCAAAGATAAAGACGGAAGCTGGAAAATTCCGCATAGAATAAACAAAACTACGGGCGAATATTAATCCGATGATTTCCGTTGCTATAGACGCGATGGGCGGTGATTTCGGCTGCGAGCCGATAATAAACGGGGTCGTAGATGCGCTGCGAGAGCGTAAATTTAATGCATTTTTGGTAGGCGACGAAGCGCAAATCAAGCCTTTTATTCCACAAGATCAAGGCTTTGAGAAATATATTACTTACGTAGCTGCAAGCGAAGTTTTCGAGATGAAAGAGGGCGCAACCGACGCTCTCAAACGCAAAGAGAGCAGCATCTTTAAAGCGGTTGATCTGGTAAAAAGTGGCACATGCAAAGCCGTGGTGTCCGCAGGACACAGCGGCGCTACGATGAGTCTTGCGACGCTTCGCATAGGAAGGCTCAAAGGTATCTTACGCCCGGCGATTGCTACGCTGATGCCAAATTCCATAGGTGGACGTACGCTTGTGCTGGATGTAGGCGCTTATGTGGATTGTAAGCCTGAGAATTTATTTCAATTCGCGATTATGGGCGAAGCATACGCCAAGGAGATTATGGGTTTAAACGCACCACGCATCGGCTTATTATCCAACGGCGAGGAGGATAGTAAAGGCAACGAGGTAACAAAAGAAACCTTTCATATGCTTAAGAAGATGCAAAATTTTATTGGTAATGTCGAAGGCAATCAAATTTTTGACGGCTCCGTGGATGTCGTAGTTTGCGACGGATTTATCGGTAACATTATGCTAAAATCCAGCGAAGGCGTCGCGAGCGCTATTGGCAAACTTATCAAAAACGAAACAAAAAAATCTCCGATTGCTATCGCTGGCTCCATTTTGATGAAGCGCGTCTTTAAGATAATCAAAAAAAGCACAGACTATGACGAATACGGCGGCGCGCCGCTTTTGGGCGTCAAAGAGTGCGTCATCATAAGCCATGGCAAAAGCACTCCGAAAGCCGTTAAAAACGCGATCTTTCAAGCGCTTAAATTTGCAGATTCTAAAATCAACTCCGCGATAGAAAGCGAAATTTCTTCAAACGAATAGGAAAACGAATGCAAAAAGCCTCGATGATCTCAATCGCAGCATACGCGCCGAGCGAAATTTTAACCAATTTCGATCTTGAAAAGATGGTTGAAACGAGCGATGAATGGATCGTCAAGCGAACAGGCATTCATGAGCGCCGTATCGCGAAGGGCGAGAGTACTAGTGATCTAGGCGTGAAAGCGGCGTTCAAGGCGATCGAGCGTAGCGGCTTACAAAAAAACGAGATCGATGCGATAATTTGCGCCACGATCTCGCCCGATTATTTCTGCATGCCCTCGACTGCGTGTGTCATCGCAGATAAACTGGGCTTAAATTTCGGCATCACGGCATTTGATATAAATGCCGCCTGTACGGGCTTTATTTATCTTTTGGAGCTCGCAAAATCCCTCATCGAAAGCGGTGCCAAAAAACACGTGCTGATAATCGGCACGGAAAAACTAAGCTCGATAGTCGATTGGAGCGACCGTGCTACGTGCATACTTTTCGGCGACGGCGCGGGCGCTGCGGTTATCGCGGCGCGTGACGATAACGAAATCATCGGCATTCATACCGCTAGCGACGGCAGCAAGGGCGATCTTCTCATTACCCCGGCTCCGGGCAGCGTCAATCCGCTTAGCAGGAAGATCATCGACGAAAAGCTGGGCTTCATGCAGATGGCGGGGCGCGAGGTCTTTAAAATTGCGGTACCGACGCTTAGTAACGACGTCGTAGAGATTTTGGAGAAAAATAAAATTTCGCCCGAGCAGGTTGATCTTTTTATCCCACATCAGGCAAATTTACGCATTATCGAGGCGGTCAAGGCGAGACTGGAATTTAGCGACGAGCAGTGCGTGCTTACGATCGGCAAATACGGCAATACAAGCTCGGCGTCGATCCCGATGGCGATCAACGACGCTTACGAAAGCGGCAGGCTTAAAAACGGCTCGCTTATGCTGCTTGATGCGTTCGGCGGCGGCTTTACCTGGGGCAGTGCGCTTTTGAAATTCGGTGGCAAGAGCATAAACTAGTGCTTTTTAAATTTCATTATCTTTGAATTTCGCCATATTTAAGAGTTAAAATTCCAAGCTTATTTACAAAACTAATTTCAAATTTATATTTATTCCGAGTTAGGTTTCGAAATTTTAAAATGAAGCGTTTGCGATTGAAAGCATATTATAATCTTGCGCAGTTTACATATCGGCTTCTGCGTGAGATAGTAAAACGACGTTAGTCTTAGGTCTGCTGCTTTTTGGTGGCGGGCTTTTAGAATATAAAAGAAATCAAATATGCGATAGCTTAAATGGGTGTTAATTTCAGCTGATTCTATACATTAACGGCTTGTAATTAGCTGCAAAGCTCGGCAAGTATTTTTACGGCGACGTATGGTGGATCTTTTTAGCGACTTACATATAGGCTGTAGAATAAAATTCAAATACCAAAACGCTTACAACAGCAAGCAACAAATTGCCTTAGATTTGAAATTTAGCATAAATGCCGGTAAATTTAAATCAAATACTACGAATGGAACAATAAAGGACGCTATGTTATGAGTGCAGGAGCATCGTATCTATATTGGGTTCGTTAAAACCTCCAGTTATCCCATCTCTCCGCTATACAATATGCTCTAAAAAAGGATAGGATATTAAAATTATCCCTGTGTAGATAGCGGCAAGCCGGAAGGTGCGGTCGCGTCGGCTGCAGACTAAAGGCGGTTAATGCACTTAGTTTTAGTGTGAAAACTACAGCGATTTATAGGTTTGATGATATGCCTAGCTCAATGCCATTGTAAGCATTGGGAAATTTTGCACGAAATATCATCTTGCAGTTATGGATGACAGTTATTAAAGCATATTATTGGGGCAATTTTTTATAAATTTTAAGTTCAAATTCCATTCGGATAAAATTTCGATTTATTTTTCAGAAAGCGATCTAAAATTATTTAAAATTCCTCCGCTAGCTTGGACTATCTAGCGTTTTGTTCGTATACCCGATTTAAAATTTTAAATAACGTAAAATTCCAAATTCTCGTGCTTAAGGATAATTTTTCTGATCTCTTTTAGTAAGCTGAGCGAGGCTTCGATTTCGACGCGGCGGGTGCTGACACTCTCGACGTTTGCGCCCACGCTCACCCCTTTTGTGAGGGCGTATTTATAGATGAAATCAAACATCTCTGCGCACAGTGCTGTTGAACTTTGCAAGATATCGACGCTGCTTTGCAGTCGCTGCTGCAGAAAATCCGGCACCGAGATGCCAAGCCACTTCATAAACTCAAGCGTCTTTAGGCTGCCGCACGGCGTGAAAGTAAAGATTATCGGCACCTTTTTGCATTCCAAAGCGGCGTAATCGTCGATGAAATCTTTGGCATTTTGCACATTATAAACCGCCTGAGTGATGAAAAATTCGCACCCGTCCGCAGTCTTCTCCGCGATTTTTAGGTGCTCGTCGTGGCTCTTTTCATGGCGCTCAGGAATGCAGATGCCGCCTAGGCAAAGATGCTGCGCTACAAGTCGCTTGATCTCATAGGCGCGGCTTAGATGCAGTTTGCATTCTTCGTTTTTAGAGCTTGCCCCCACGAAAACGCCCAGCCCGCTTGCGGCATGCCTTAGAATTTCGCAAAATTCCGCCTCGTCGTATTTGCCTACCGCGCGGTAGATGATCGCTTCTTTATCGGTATACAGATACTGCGTGTAGTAGCGTGCGGGATCAATAGTGTGCACAAAAGGAAAGGTCCGCTCATCTTTCGTGCGCGCGCTTTCATCTTGTAGATCGTAGATGACGATGCCGTCGCATTCGCATTCGCCTAGGCGCTGCGACCACGCCGTACCTAGGCGCTCGAGCTCGTCTTGAGAGGACGTGATTTTAGGCGGGACGATGCCATAGAGTAGAATTCCGCTTTTTCCGTTTCTAATTTTTTCTTTTAACACTTGTCATTCCTTGATTTTTCGCGTATTTTAGCAAATTTAAATTTAAAAATTTAAATGATATAATGCCAAGCAAATTGCAAATTTAAGGAACGCAATGAAAACGCTTCAAGAAAATTTAAAGCTTTTTTATCTGGGGCTTGAAAACGGCGAGCCGTTTTTGTATAAAAACAAGGATCTGACGACGCACGCGCTCATCATAGGAATGACCGGCAGCGGTAAAACGGGACTTGGCATCACGCTGCTAGAGGAAGCCGCGATCGATAATATCCCATCCATCATCATCGATCCAAAGGGCGATCTAACGAATTTAGCTCTTACTTTTCCGCAGATGAGGGCTGAGGATTTTGAGCCCTATATCGACGAGGCCGAGGCGCAAAACAAAGGTCTTAGCGTGCGCGAGTACGCAGAACAGACCGCAAATACCTGGCGCGAAGGTATCGAGGGCTCATATCAAGACCTGGCGCGAGTACAGCTTCTGAAAAACAGCGCTGATTTTAGAATTTATACGCCCAAATCAAGCGCAGGCCTTGGAATTAGCCTGCTAAGCGACTTTGAAGCGCCGAAGGGCTTAAACGAAGAGGATCTGAACAACTATGTAGGCGGTATCGCCACTAGCGTGCTAAGCCTCGCAGGGATCGGCAGCGATAATCTCAGCTCGCCGGAATTTTTACTGATCAGCCAAATTCTGTCCTACCATTTTAACAAAGGCGAGGGGGTGAGCGTGGTGGATCTCATCGCGCAGATCGGCAATCCGCCTTTCGATAAAATCGGCGTTTTTGATGTTAATACATTCTTTCCGAGCGATAAGCGAATGGCGCTTGCGATGAAGATTAATACGCTCATCGCAAGCCCGAGTTTTAAACTTTGGTGCGAGGGCGAGCGGCTAAATATCGCCAAGATGCTCTTTGATGAAAACGGCAGGGCGAGAGCGAATATATTTTCTATCGCGCATCTAAACGACGATGAGAGGATGTTTTTCGTCACGCTGCTTTTGGGCGAGATGATCAAATGGATGCGCACCACCAGCGGCACTAGCTCGCTACGCGCAGTACTTTATATGGATGAAATTTACGGCTTTTTCCCTCCAAACGGCAATCCGCCGAGCAAAACCCCGATGCTTACGCTGCTGAAGCAGGCTCGCGCGTTCGGTCTTGGCTGCGTATTATCGACGCAAAACCCGGTCGATCTCGATTATAAGGGGCTTAGCAATATCGGTACGTGGTTTATCGGGCGCTTGCAAACCGCGCAGGATAAGGAGCGCGTCATCAGCGGCCTAAGCGGCATCGGCTCAAATCCGATTGATAAAAGCGTTCTGATGGAGAAAATTTCAAACCTCAAAAAGCGAAATTTTTTGGTAAAAAACATCAACGAGGACGTGCTGCGAGTGATCGAGACGCGCTTTGCGCTAAGCTATTTAAAGGGTCCTTTAAGCAACGAGCAAATTTCAAATTTAATGAAAGACAAAAAGGCTGAAATTTCGTCCGTGTCGGGCGTCGCGCAAGGCGTCAAATCCGCCGGCGCCGCCAAGCCCGTAGTTTCTGCTGAAATTTCGCAGCTTTACAGCTACGGCGCGAGCCTTGAGCTAAGCCCGTATCTGTATGCAAGCGCGAAGATGCGATTTTGCGACAAGGGAGTCGATTTTACGCAGCAGCGCACTTTTTTGCTTTCGCTTTCGGACGCAAGCGAAATAGATTGGAGCGAGGCCAGCACGCGAGAGGTTGCAAATTTAAGCGGGCAGGAGCAGGCGGGCTCGCTCTACGGCGCGCTTCCTAGCTTTATCGCGGGCGCAAAAAATTTAAACGCTCAGCTTAAAAGCTTTAAGGAGTGGATCTACCGCAACGAAAAGTTAGAACTTTTTAGCGCGCTTGATCTGCTCTCAAAACCGGGCGAGAGCAGGGAGGAATTTTTTGTGCGCCTAGGCGATAAGGCAAATGAAGCTCTAGAGGCTAAAACTGATGAGATTACGGCTAAATTTGAAAAGGAAAAGGCGCGCCTTGAGGATAAAATTTTGCGCGCTAGCGAAAAGTATGAAAAGGAAAAGGGCGACGTGCTAAGTCGCGGGGTGGATGCGGCGCTAAACATAGGCGGAGCGATCTTAGGCGCGTTTTTAGGCCGCTCGCGCAGCGCTAGCAATATCTCTAAAGCGATCAGCGGCGCCAAGAGCGCGCATAAAATTTTAAACGAACGAAGCGAAGCTAAAAATGCCGAAAATAGCCTAAGCGCACTACAAGAGGAGTTGGAGGTGCTTACGCAGAAATTTGAGGCTGAAGTGGACGCGCTAAAACAGAGCCTGGATCTGAAAAATATTAAACTCGAAACGAAAGAAATTTCGCCGAAGAAAACCGACATCTACGACGAGAAAATTTCGCTACTTTGGAAGAGCTAAAGGGATTTTATGAAAAAATCGGGAATTTTAGAATTTTTACTTAGCATCGTCGGAGCGCCTAATTTTTGGTGCTACTTTGCTGCGTATCTGATCGCTGCGATCCCCTTTGGGCTTTTGATCGGTAAATACCTCGGCGGCGTGGATATCAAAAGCGAAGGCAGCGGCTCCATAGGCGCCACCAACGTCCTTCGCGTCTTAAAAACTCGCGATCCGCAAAAAGCAAAAAAGCTCGCGATCCTCACCGTCGCCTGCGACGCGCTAAAGGGCGTCCTGCCGATACTGATCGCGCGTGCTTTGGGCTTTGATGAAAATGTGCTATGGAGCATGGCTGTCTTTGCAGTACTTGGGCATTGCTTTAGCCCGTATCTGAAATTTAACGGCGGCAAGGGCATTGCGACGGGAGCCGGCGTGCTTGCTTGCTTCATCCCTATCGAGCTTATCATCGCGCTTGCCGTTTGGTTTGTAGTCGGCAAGACGGTTAAAATTTCATCCGTAGCATCGCTTGCAGCGGCGCTTGCGCTAGTCGTAGCAAGCTACGTGATCCATCCGCAGATGCCAGCGATCAACACTCATGCGCCGATCTTTCTGATAGTTTTCATCGTATTTTATAAACACGCGCCGAATATCGCCAGGCTGCTTAAGGGCGAGGAAAAGCGCGTAGTATGATTAAAATTTTAATCGAAAAGCTGGAATTTGGCGCTATAATCGGAACGCTGGATTTTGAGCGCAAGCGTGAGCAGCGCGTGTGGGTGTGGGCGAAGCTCGGGACGGAGGAATTTATCGATTACGCGCGGGTTTGCGAATATATCAAAGCGGAGTTCCGCGAGAAAAAATTTCGCCTCGTAGAGGACGCGCTAAGATACTTCGCGCAGGAGTTTCACTCAAAATTTCGATCGATGGATTATTTTTATATGAAAATTTTAAAGCCCGAAATTTTACAAGACGCGAGCGTCGGCGCGGAAATAGAGATAAAATTTTAAAATTTCTTTAAAAAATCTTGAAATTTTGCTTAAAATATGTTAAAATCGCCGCAAAATTTTAAGGCAAGGAAATTAAATGAGAATTTTAATAGTCGAGGACGAGGTGACTTTAAACAAGACGATAGCGGAGGGCTTGATGGAGTTCGGCTATCAGACGGATACTTCCGAGAGTTTTAAGGACGCAGAGTATTATATCGGCATTAGAAATTATGATTTGGTGCTAACCGATTGGATGCTAGCTGACGGCAACGGCATCGATCTCATCGCATTGGTTAAGCAAAAATCCGCGCGCACCTCCGTCGTCGTGCTATCTGCAAAAGACGATAAAGAAAGCGAGATCAAAGCGCTTCGCGCTGGCGCGGACGATTTTATCAAAAAACCTTTCGACTTTGATGTTTTAGTAGCGCGCCTTGAGGCTAGACTTCGCTTCGGCGGCTCAAATATCATCAAAATCGACGATCTTATCATCGATCCGGACGAGGAAAAGATCACATATCTAGGTCAAGAGATTGAGCTTAAGGGCAAGCCGTTTGAGGTGCTAACTCACCTGGCGCGCCACAGCGATCAGATCGTCAGTAAAGAGCAGCTGCTAGACGCTATCTGGGAGGAGCCCGAGCTCGTTACGCCAAACGTCATTGAAGTAGCGATAAATCAAATTCGACAGAAAATGGATAAGCCTCTAAATATCTCTACGATCGAGACCGTTCGCAGACGCGGATATAGATTTTGCTTTCCACAAAAAGCCTAAGAGTCCGCTTTGTAATACAATTAGCATCCGCTTCGTTGATGCTAATTGTCATTTTTTCGGTAATGCTCTATAATTATATGAGAATTACCATCTTCGAAACTCCCGTTCAAAATTTAATCCAAAGAGCACAAAAAATCGTAGAAGCCTCCGTGGCGCCTGAGAAAATTTCATCTTTTTTGCAAAACACGCCGGGCGAATACGAGAGCAAAATCATCGAAAACGAAAGTATCAATAAACCTAAATTTATCGAAAGCTCCGAGGATGGCAGGAGCTATTTACAGCTGCACTATCCTTATGGTAAGGATAAAATTTTAAGCATCAAAGCAGACGTGAGCGTCTATGCAAACATCGTAAATCAAATACTCATCGACATCATTTTAGTAAATTTGACTATGATATTTTTGGTGGTGTTTTACGCGATGTTTCTCTCGCGCATGCTGCTGATGCCGATTAAGCTGATCAGCCAAAGGCTCGCTTCGGTGGATGAAAAATTTCTAAAGCCGATCGACGGGGCCGAAATCCCGAGCGAGTTTAATATGCTTTCAAACAGCATCAACCGTCTACTGGAGCGTATCGAGACTTTCATTTTGTATCAAAAAGAGCTTTTTATCGGTATTGCGCACGAGCTTAAGACTCCGCTGGCGGTGATGAAAACTAAGAACGAAGTCACGCTAATTAAGCCGCGCGAGAGCGAGAAATATATCGAGGCGCTTAAAAATAATAACGACTCGATCGATAGTATGAATAAGATGATCAGTTCGATCCTAGAGATCGGGCGACAGGAGGGGGCGCAGTTTGAGGCGCCCGAGCAGACCGATATGATCGCGTATCTACGGGAGCTATGCGTGGGCTTTAAAATTTTAGCGCGTACGGCGGGCAAGGATTTGACGATGGATCTTAAGCCCGAACAGCTTGAAATTTCGGTGCAGAAAAGCCTCTTTATGCATGTGATTCAAAATTTCGTCCAAAACGCTATAAAATTTTCTCCGGACGGCGAAAAGGTACTGATTGAGAGCGAAATTTCGGATGGAAATTTCATCGTGAGGGTCGCAAACAAAGGCGAGCCGCTTAACGAAGAGATCGATTATTTTGCCCCTTTTAAGCGCTATGGCGGCAAGCCGGGAGCCGGGCTCGGGCTATTTTTAGCCAAAAATGCTGCTCAAGCGATGGGCGCGCAAGTAGATCTTAAAAACGACAAAGGGCGCTCGCTAATTGTCGCGATTTTCAAACTTCCACTAAAAAATTTAAGAAATAGCCCGAAATTCCGCTATTTTAAAACAAAATGAAGCTTTTTATGGTATAAACGCCATAAATTTTTTCGTAAGGTAAAATTATATGTCATTGTTGATTACAAAAGAATGCATCAGTTGCGACGCGTGCCGCGAGGAGTGCCCTAATGAAGCTATTTTTGAGGATGAGCCGATATACATCATAGATGCCGATCGATGCTGCGAGTGCGTAGATGATTATTCAGAGCCCGCTTGCATCGTGGTCTGCCCGGTCGAGTGTATCATCACCGATCCCGATAATATCGAGACGGCGGACGAGCTGAAATACAAACACGTCCATATGGAAATTTAAATGCCCAAGCGCGTCGCCGTCATAGATCTGGGCTCAAATTCCGCCAGAGCCGTGATTTTCGAGCGCACGAGCAGGCTCGGATTTTTCATCTTGGCCGAGCACAAGATCAAGATCCGACTAGGCGAAGGCGCCTACGAAAACGGCGGAATTTTAACCAAAGAAGCGATGCAAAAATGCCTGCTGGCGTTTAAAAAATTTAAAACCCTGGTATGCAATTACAAGGCTAAACGCGTGCTTTGCATCGGTACATCGGCGCTTCGCGATGCGCCAAACGGGAGCGAGTTTATAAATCTCGTACGTAAGCAAACCGGCATTACGATCCGCAAGATAGACGGGCAGATGGAGGCGTATTTGGGCGCCTATGCCGCGCAGAATTTGCTTAGCGACTTTTCCGAGGGCGTTACGCTTGACATCGGCGGCGGCTCGACCGAGCTTGCTTACATAAAAAACGGCAAGATAGAAAATAAAATTTCTCTAAATTTAGGCACGGTGCGGCTAAAGGAGCTGTTTTTCGACCGCGGCGACACAAAGGGGCTGGAGAAATACATAAATAGCACGATCTCGCAGCTCGGCGCCGAGTTTCGCACGCAAAATTTAATCGTAATGGGCGGCTCTGCGCGAGCGCTATCGGGCGCCGTGATGAGCCTGCAAAACCATCCGCTAAAGATCGTGCATAATTTCAGTTACGATTACGAAAAATACGCGCCGTTTTTTGCCAAGCTGATGAGCGCAAAGACGCTTGATTTGGCGAAATTCCCGATCAAAAAAGACCGCTACGACACGATAAGAGAGGGCGCCATTATCTTTGATAAGATCGTAAGGCGCCTAGGGGCGAAAAAGATCATCACCAGCGGCGTAGGGGTGCGAGAGGGGGCGTTTTTAAGCTCGATTCTGCGCGGCGCAAACCTGCCTAAAGGCTTTAATCCGAGCCTAAGAAGCCTTAAAGATCGCTTCGCTTCCGAGCCCAGCGAGGCTCCGAAGTTCGCAAAGGCGTTGTTTTGCGCGCTATCGCCTCTACACGGCTTGAGCGAAAAATATATTAAAATTCTTCAGACCGCGGCATCGCTTTGCGAGATCGGGCGGGCGATCGGCTTTTACGCCAAGCATGAAACTAGCGCAGATATGGTGCTCGGCGGGCTGAACTATCGCACGACGCACAAAGAAAAGGCGCTCATAGCCGCGATCATCTCGATGCACGGCAAGCGCGAGCTGGGCGCTACGTTCGCGCCTTTGAGCGCGATTTTGCCCGATGCCGCCAAGCTTGCGTGGCTCAGCTATATTTTGGAGCTTGTACGCCTCCTAAGCGAAAACGCGCTGAAAAATTTAGAATTTAGCTTTGAAAATTCCACTCTTAAAATCTCCGGCGCCGATAATTTGATAATGCTTAAAGGAAGCCTTAAAAAGCTCGCAAAGCCCGCAATTTTCGCCATAAATTTCATCTAAATTTAGCTTTAAATTTAATCGCTTGCCCGCGAGATTTTCTGGCTATGGGCTTATATACAAAGTGATTTAAATTCCATGGTTTTTTAAAATTTAGTTGCGCGGTTTGTAAGATTTCGCGGCTCTTCCGGCTAAATTTAAACTGCGATTCGTGCTGTGCGGAGCGGCGTTTTGCGGTTTGGAAAAAAGGAGAGCAGATGGGCGAGCGGGTTGGCGCGCAAGCGCACAGACGGGAGAACAGGCGAGCTAACTAGATGCAGGCAGGGGCGGGGCACAGGCGGTGCGATTAAATTTAAAATATTGCGCCGCGACGCAGTATTTTACAAACACAAATAGTTTGATGACGCTCGCCAAATTGCGGTTGCGCGGTCAAATTTTAAATCGCTCAAATTTAAAACGGCGGCGAGAATCGCGCCGCAGCAAGAATGCCCAGCTATCTGCGCAGCGCTCCGAAATTTCGTGCAATATCCCTGCGATCCACGCATCACTTCAGAATTTAGTGCAGCACTAAGACATTTCACGCAGCGCTTTGGAATTTCACACAGCGCTCTAATATCTCGCGCAGCGCTTCGGGCAACTCGCAGAAAAGCGCCCCGACAATCCGCGCAGCGTCCGAGGCGATATGTAGAAGCGTCCGACGACGAGTGCGGCGTTCTGGGCAATCTGCAAATATCCTTCGCGCGAGCCCTAAAATCGCCCCAGAGCCTCTTTGACGTGATCCTCCGCCATGTCGATATTCCACATCGGCTCAAAGACGAGATTAATCTCCACCTCACCGACGCCATCCACGCTTTCAGCACCCGCGCGCACCCATTCCACCATCATCTCATGCAGTGGGCACGACTGAGTCGATAGTGTCATCGTGACCTTGGCGTTGTTTGCCTCGTCCACGGCGACATCATAAATGAGCCCCAGCGACACGACGTCAAAGCCCACCTCAGGGTCCACTACGGCGCGAAGCGCGTCGTAAATTTGCTCTTTTGTTACTTTCATTTTTCCTCTCCGAATTTTATGTAGTTAAAGATATTTACGGTGTTGATTAGCACCAAAATTATGCTTGCTGCTTGCAAGATCACCGCGGGCGTTAGCGCTCCGAAGCTCGCGCACGCAAGCGCTAAGACGTTCGGCACGCAGGCTGCGTAGGCGATTTTTTTGATTATCATATCCTCTAGCATAGGGATTTTGCGCTTGCCGACGAAGGGCGAGACGTAGTGGTACCAGATGAGAAAGGGCGCGATTTTATAAAGGTGCGCGACGATGAAGGCGAACAAAAAGCCGTATAGCAGCCAAAACGCCGCCGCATCCGCGCGACCTACGAGCCAAAATGCCGCACTAAATCCCAAAGCCGCCAGCGAGATATAGACGTTTAAATTCCAATAATCGATCGCTTTTCGCACCCGCCTGGCTAGGATATAGATCGCCTGAGCCGCAAAGCTCGCAAGCGCAGCAAGTGCGATGAAAATTCCAAAGTCTTTTAGCAAAAACGGCCCCGCGAGCAGATACAGCGCCAGCGAAGCTTTTGCTAGCGCGAAGCTTAGATCGTGCGCCAGGCTAAACATCGGCAGCAGCACGCACGCAGCGCCTACGATGACGAAAAATACAAAGCCCAACACGAAGTATATGTGATAGGATAAAATTTCTGAAAAATATACTCCGAAAATCTCCACGCCGCTAAGCGCTAACACGAGCGCGAAGCCAAGGCTGATCCCTACCGCCAAAAACGCAGCCGAGATCGCAAGCGCAACGGCAGGGAAGCTCCATTTGGGCGTGCCGATGAAGCTTAGTGCGTAGCAGATCGTAAAATAAAATAGGCTAAGCAGTAAAACGGCGCCGCCTGCGTGCATCAAAGGGATGCTTGAAAGCAGCAATCCCGCGCTTAGCAGAGCCACACCCGCGCCGTAGGCGAGGAGATTTAAAAACGCAAATTTGACGGTGAAAAATTCCTTTTGGATGATGACCGAAGTAAGCTGATAGAGCGCCCCGATGATTATGCTGATTACGAAGCCCAGCAAAAATACGTGAAAAAAGCTCGCCGTCTGCGGCGCCTGGATCGCGCCGAAATCGGCCTTTAAAAAGCTCGCCGCGCTTAGCAGCAAAAAGATAAAGCCGCAGATGAAATAGCCGCCTACGATGCGAAACGGCGGCGAAAAGGTCGTGATATTCATCTAAATTTTAAAGCTCTTTAGCCGTGGCACTTCGCGTCGGTATCAAAGCCCTCATTGACCGCGCCCGGTTTTAGACTGATGGTGAGCTTGACCGCGTCGCCGCCCAGATCTTCGCGTGCTATATCAAATTTAGACTCGATTTTTGGGATCAGCCCCATTGGGAATTTATGATTGACCATGATGACCTTTTTGGTTTCGTCTTTTACGAAATTTAGCGCCACCAGCGCATTTACCATCGGCTCGGGCGGGACGCATTTGCGCGAATCAAAGCCGATGTATTCTACGCCGCCTTGTGATTTTTTATAAAATTTCAACGTAGCGCCCGCCGCATCGAACTCCTGCCAGTCTGTGAAAAAATCCATACTTGATCCTTTTTTAAAATTTCGCGCGATTATATAGCAAATTTTAAAATTTTGAAATGAGGTAGGTCAAGTCCTATTTGGAATTTGTAAATTTAGCCGAATTTTAATACACTACGCGTTAAAATTCTAAATCCGAGGACCATTATGCAGACCATCACGATCATCGATACGTTCGGCTTTTTTTTCAGGCTCTACTACGCTATGAGCGGGCTTAAGACCAAAGACGGCAAACCCAGCGGCATGGTGAGCGGATTTGCGAGCTTCATCGCAAATCTTTCGAAGGAATTTAAGAGCGATTATATAATTTTCGCTCTGGATAGCAAGGGCAAGACCTTCCGCTCGGATATCGATCCGAACTACAAAACCAACCGCCAAGCCCCGCCGCCCGCGCTTTTGCAACAGCTGCCGGTCTGCATCGAGATGATCGAAAAGATGGGGCTTTACTCGCTCGGACGCGAGGGTTACGAGGCGGACGATCTCATCGCAAGCGTCGTTAAAAAGCACGGCGCCACGCATAAAATCAACATCGTTACCTCCGACAAGGACCTGTATCAGCTCATCGGCGAAAACGTTAAAATTTACAGCCACGGCAAAAAGATGCTTTACGGCAGAGAGGAGTGCTTGCAGCGCTACGGCGTCTATCCCGAGCAGATCGTGGATTTTTTGGCGATCTGCGGCGACAGCGCCGATAATATCCCGGGCGTGCGGGGCATCGGCGACAAGGGGGCGAAGAAGCTTTTAGACGAATGGGGCTCGCTTGATGGGATCTATTCAAATTTAGACCGCCTACCGCAAAACAAACAGCGCGAGTATCTGATAGAAGGTAAGCAGAGCGCCTACATAAGCAAGCGCCTGGCTACGCTTTACGACGAGCTGGAAATCCCGCCTTTGGATGATGCGAAATTTCCGCAGCAAAATCCGCTTTTTAAAATCCGCGAAATTTTAAAAGACTACGCTCTAAATAGGCTTCTTTCGGCGCTAAACCTGCAAGAGCAAAACGGACTTGATCTTTGGAGCGAGGGCAAAAGCGTGGGCGCAAAAAGCTCCGTTTTGGGCGCGGGCGGGAGAGGCTTCGGCGCAGAGCCGTCTTGCGGCGGCTCTATCTTGGGCGCTGCCGTAGGGGGGCTAGACGGGCAAAATTCCATCCCAGGCGGCTCCTCTTGCGGCGGACAAAATTCCGAGCGCGCTTTTAAAACGCCATTTGAGCCTATTTGTATCACCGATGCCGCGGAGCTTGCGAGGCTGTGCGAGGGCGTCGGCGCCGAGACCCTGGTGAGCTTCGATACGGAAACCACTAGCGTCGATAGCAAAAGCGCCAAAATAGTGGGCTTTTCGTTTGCGTTTAATGAGGAGCGCGCCTACTACATCCCGCTCGCGCATAGCTATTTGGGCACTCCGGCTCAAATTTCTTCGGACGCGGCAAAGGTCGCGATCGGCTCTCTGTTTCGCGGATATGTCGTGGGGCAAAATTTAAAATACGATTTTGAGATCGTGAAAAATAATTTTAATATCGAACCGCCTGCGCGCTTTGCCGATACGATGGTGCTAGCGTGGCTACTCGATCCCGCAAACGCCGTGGGGATGGACTCTATCTCGCCGCGGTATCTTGGGTACGAGACTGTGCATTTCGGCGACGTCGTCAAAAAGGGCGAGACCTTCGCCTCCGTGGAGCTGGACGCCGCTACGATCTATGCAAGCGAGGATGCGTGGGTGACGCTGAGGCTGTATTTTAAGCTAAAGGAGCTGCTCGAACCCGCGCTTTTTAAGCTCGCACAGGAGCTTGAGTTCCCATTCGTGCGGGTGCTTTGGCAGATGCAAAGATGCGGCATCAAGATAGACGTAGAGATGATAAAGGGCCTAATCGGGCGCAACGAAAAGTCCCTGCGAGCGCTCACGGATGAAATTTATGAGCTTTGCGGCGAGCAGTTTAACATCAACTCTCCCGCTCAGCTCGGCGCCGTGCTTTTCGAGCGGCTAGGGCTTCCTGCGGCGAAGCGCACCAAGACGGGCTATAGCACCGACGAAAGCGTGCTGAAGGATCTTACGGCGCTGCATCCAGCGGTGGGTAAAATTTTAGACTACCGCGAGCTGTTTAAGCTGCAAAGCACCTACTGCGAGCCGCTGCTGCAGCTTGCCCTTGCAGATCCGCAAAATCGCGTCAGATCGAATTTCTTGCAGACCGGCACGGCTACCGGGCGGCTAGCGAGCAAAAATCCGAACCTGCAAAATATCCCTGCGCGCGGCACGTTTGCGAAGGACGTACGGGACTGCTTCCTAGCAGAGGGGGGCTACTCGCTGATCTCGCTTGATTACTCGCAGATTGAGCTGCGCCTGCTCGCGCACTTTTCGCGCGATCCTGCGCTTTTGGCGGCGTTTAGAGCGGATGAGGACATTCACGCGCGCACAGCGATCAGCATTTTCGGCGACGCGCAGCCCGCGCATCGCACGATCGCAAAGAGTATAAATTTCGGCCTCATCTACGGCATGGGCGCGGGCAAGCTAAGCGACAGCCTGGGCATCGCGCGCGCAGAGGCGAAGGGCTATATCGAGCGCTATTTTGCGGCGTTTTCTACGATCAAGGAATTTTTGCAGAGCATAAAATCGGACGCGAAAGCAGACGGCTATGTAAGCACGCTTTTTGGGCGCAGGCGCTACTTCGACTTCGCAAACGCGCGCAACAACATGGTCTATGCGAGCTACGAGCGCGAGGCGGTGAATACGAAATTTCAAGGCTCCGCCGCCGACATCATCAAAAAGGCGATGGTTGAGATTTCGCCGCTGCTAAACGATGAGGCGCGGCTGATATTGCAGATCCACGACGAGCTGATTTTCGAGGTGCGGGACGATTTGGCGCAGAGCTTCGGCGAGCGCGCGCAAGAGATTATGCAAAGTGCGGCGAGCCTGAACGTGCCCTTAAAGACGAGCCTAAACATCGCCAAGCGCTGGGGCGAGCTGAAGTAATTCCGCTAAATTTAAAGCGCGGCTAAAATTTTAAGCGAAATTTAAACGGCGCGTAGAATTTTAAATTTTGAGCAGGGCAGAGCTTAAATTTGCCCGTTTGATAAATTTAATTGCGCTAAATTTAAACCGAGCGACTAGCGTAGTGCGGCACAGATCGTCGTTATCTTTAAAATTTTGATTAAATTTAAGCTCTCCGCTTAGCAATATCAAACGGCGGTTAGATAGATTTATCCGAATTAAATTTAAACTATGTGTTTTAGCAAGAGATCTGGATAAATTTTGCCGTGCGTATAAATTAAAATTTCATTTAAGCGGCGTAGTGGCGGAATTTTTAAATTTAAATTTTACGCAAAGCCGCGCGCCTCGTAAAATTTAACGAGTGAAAATTCATGCAAAATTTAGCTCGCGAGAAAATGGGTATAGGTTTTGCGAAAAAAGATTTTTGTAAGATGAAATAATCGGCGGCGGGTCTTTTTAAACCGCCCTGCGCGCCGGTCCGTAAAAACCGGCGCCCTTATAGCCTCACGAGCGAAGCTATAAGGATTTCGAACTAAATTTTGGCATGAATTCTGCGCGCGTAAATTTTACAAGCCTGTATAAAATTCTACAAGCTTACGTAAATTCTCCGCGCCGCCTATTTTTTAGATTTTTCTAGCGCGGCGGCAAGGTCTGCTATGAGATCGTCCGCGTTTTCGATACCTATGGCTAGGCGCAGCAAATTTTGACTGATGCCGATGCGCTCTTGCAGCTCGCGTGGATAGCTCTCGTGCGTCATCGACGCGGGGTGGCAGATCAGGCTCTCTACGCCGCCCAGGCTCACGGCTAGATCAAATAGCTCAAGGCTACGCGCAAAGGTTTTATAGTCGTATTGCGACTTAAGCACCAGTGAGATGACCGCTCCAATGCCGCTAGCTTGGCGATTTTGTATCTTTTTTTCGCTCGCAGAATGCGAGCCTGCGAAATTTACCGCCTCTACCGCAGGATTGCCGCGTAAAAATTCTATTATCTTTAGCGTATTTTTGCTCTGGCGGTCGAAGCGCACGCTTAGCGTTTTAAGCCCACGTATTAGCGAATACGCATCGGTAGGCGATAGCGTCGCGCCCAGAGTGTTTTTCATAAACTGAATTCTTGCGGCAAGCTCGTCGTCGTTCGTCGTAACGATGCCGGCGATCAGATCGGCATGCCCGCCTATGTATTTGGTCGCGCTATAAACCACGACGTCTGCGCCGTGCTCTAGCGGGCGCTGATAATATGGGGTCAAAAAAGTATTATCCATAACCACAAGCGCGCCGTTTTTATGCGCGAGCTCGCTGATGCGCTCAATATCTGTTACGCGCAAAAGCGGATTTGATGGCGTCTCGATGAAGACCATTTTGACGTCGCTTGGAATTTCGGCGATCAAATTTAGATCATCCACCAAGTCGTAATTGATCCCTTGATTTTTAAAAATCCCGCTTACGTAGCGATAGGTACCGCCGTAGACGTTGTTATTTAGCAGCACGCGATCGCCGCTTTTAAGCAGCGCAAATGCAGCGCTCGTAGCCGCCATACCCGAGGCTAGCGCGAAGGCGTATTTGCTGCCTTCGAATTTTGCAAAAAGCTCTTCAAAGGCGTTGCGCGTAGGATTTGCGCCGCGCGAATAGGCGTATTTGCCGAAATCATCCAGGCTTTCTTGCACGAAGGTGCTGGCTAGATATATCGGCGGAATCACCGCGTTGTGGGGGTTGGACTTAGCCTCTATGCCCTTTACGATTAGGGTGTCTATTTTCATCTTTTCTCCTTGAAATTTAATGGATTTAAAAGCTCATCGCTCCGATAAATTTAGCTATGCGCTCGTCGTTGCTGCCGAAGAATTCCTCTGCGTCGCCGTCGAATGCGATAACTCCGCCGTCTAAGAATAAAATTCTATCTGCGATCTTGCGTGCAAAGCCCATATTGTGCGTGACGATGATGAGCGAGCGATCCTCTGCGGCAAGCTCGGCGATAGTCTTTAGCACCTGCGCCTCAAGCTCGGGATCAAGCGCGCTCGTAGGCTCGTCCAGCAGCAAAAACTCAGGCTGCATCGCAAGCGCCCGCGCGATCGCCACGCGCTGGCTCTGACCGCCGGAGAGGCGAGCCGGATACGCGCCAGCTTTATCCGCCATGCCGACCTTTTTTAGCAGCGCCATTGCATTTGCCTCGGCAAGCTCGCGTGGCTGCTTTAGCACGTGTACGGGTGCTTCGATGACGTTTTGCAAGACGTTGAGGTGCGGAAAGAGATTGAAGCTTTGAAAAACCATGCCCGTATGCGCGCGGAATGGATGATATTCGCTTGTTTTATGCTGAGCGTCGAAATTTATCTTAAACTCGCCTAGCTGTAGCTCGCCGCCGCTTGGAATTTCGAGCAGATTTATGCAGCGCAGCATCGTGGATTTGCCGGAGCCGGAGCTTCCTAAAATCACTGTCGTTTGCCCGTCGCGAAAATCTAAGCTTAGCCCATTTAGCACGACGTGATCGCCAAAGCGCTTAGTTAAGTTCGTAAATTTTATCATCATACGAACCTTGAAAATCGTCGCTCTAGCTTGGATTGTAAGAACGTAAGAAGGGTGCAGACTGCTAGATAAAATAGCGCCGCCAGTACGTATAACGTGAGCGGATCGAATGCCCGTGCGGCGATACGTTGAGCGACCATAAACATATCGACCATCGTAATCGAGGCTACGAGCGAAGTGTCTTTAAGCGTAGAGATAAATATATTTGATAGCGGCGGCAGCGATATGCGCGCTGCTTGCGGAGCGATAATGCGGCGCAGGATTTGAGCGTAGCTCATGCCTAGCGAAGTAGCCGCCTCCCATTGCCCCTTTGGCACCGATAGGATCGCAGCTCGCACCGCCTCTGAAGCGTAAGCGCCGATATTTAGGCTAAAGGTAATGATCGCAGCAGCCCAAACATCAAGCGTGATCCCGATGATTGGAAGCCCGAAATAGACGATAAAAAGCTGCACTAAAAGCGGAGTGCCGCGAAAAATCCAAATATAAATTTTGCTTAGCTGTTTTAAAATTTTAAAATTTGCGATGCGTGCGACCGCTGTCAGCACTGCAAGTGCGAGCCCGAGTAGAAATGAGATTATCGTAAGCGGGATCGTAACTTGCAGCAGAGCTAGCGCCATCGGCTCTAGCGAGCTGCTAACAAGCTCTAGAATTCTGCTTGTTTCGTTCATTCACTCACATCTCTGCCGAAATATTTAAGCGAAATTTCTTTTAGCTTGCCCTCGGCTTTGAGTTCGTTTAGGGCTTTGTTGATTTGATCTGCGAGCTCTTTATTGCCCTTCTGCACGATTGCAGCGCTATAATCGACGTCTTTTAGCTTTGCAGCGATCTTAATCGGAGCATCCGGGCGCTGCTTTAAAAAGTCGTAAAATACGGTATTGTCGCGCACGACGGTATCTACGCGGCGAGCGATCAGCAGCTCCATACTTTTAGCGAAACTATCGACGGTTACGTTTTGCGCGCCGTATTTTTTAGCGACTTGCGCCCAGTTGCTGGTAGCGGAGTCTGCATTTTTCTTGCCTTTTAAATCCTCGAAGCTTTTAATGTCGTTGTTATCTTTATGCACGATGATAGCTCCGTAAACGACGGTGTAGGGCACAGAATACTCATATTTTTTCTTGCGCTCATCAGTGATGCTTACTTGATTAAATACAGCGTCTGCCTTACCTGCATCAAATGCTGCAAGCATCGCATCCCAAGGCGCAGTTAGAAATTCTATTTTTAGACCAAGTTTTTCGGCGACTGCGCGTGCGACATCTACGTCGTATCCTACGAGCTCATTTTTGTCGTTATAATACGAAAATGGCGAAAAGGTGCCTTCGGTAGCTACTTTAAGCGTGCCTTCGCGTAGTGTTTTAGCGTTTGCGCCGCATATTAAAAGCGCGCACGCAAGCAAAGTTTTTATTAAATTTTTCATAATTCCTCCAAAATTTTATGAGCGAAATTTAAAATGCGAAATCCCGCCCAACCAAGTTTAAAATTCCACGCTTCAACTAAGTGGTTGTAAAATTTACTTCGTAATGTCTTTGCCAAAATATTTAAGTGAAATTTCTTTCAGCACGCCTTTTTGCTTTAGCGATTTTAGCGCGGAATTTATCTGTGCCGTCAGCTCATCATCCTTTTTAAGCAGCACAGCGGAATAGATCGGCTCATTGCCTTGAGCTGCGATCTTTAGCGGGGCGTTCGGGCGCTGCTTCATATAGTCAAAAAATGTGATGTTGTCGTTGATCGTAGCGTCTGCGCGACGAGCTATGATAAGCTCCACGCCCTTGCTAAATCCGTCTGCCGTAACGACCTCGGCGCCGTAGCTGCGCGCCATGTCAGCCCAGTTGCTGGTAGCGGAGTGGACGCTTTTTTTGCCTTTAAGATCCGCAAAACTCTTAATCTCCTCGTTATCAGCTCGCACTACTAGCGCAGCATAAGCCACGGTATAAGGCTCGCTGAAATTATATTTTTTCTTGCGCTCCTGCGTGATGCTTACTTGATTCATCGCTATGTCCGCTTTGCCTGCGTCAAATGCCGCAAGCATCGCATCCCACGGCGCGGTTAAAAATTCCGCCTTTAGCCCTAGCTCTTTTGCTAGTGCGCGAGCGATATCGACATCAAAGCCGGTAAGATTATTTTTCTCATCATAGAAAGAATACGGCGAGTAAGTCCCCTCTGTGGCTATTACGAGCGTGCCCTCTTTGAGCGTCTTAGCGCTTAGGGTGGCGGCGATCAGCGCTGTTGCGAGCAGGGCTTTAAATATTTTCATTACATCTCCTTGAAATTTAGCTATCGCTCGCGCTGCGAGCAGATGCGCGATTATATCGTGCGGAATATATAATTTTTATTAAAAATTCTAAATTTTAGTAAGACGTGATACAAAATTTCGCCTGTATGGCAAAGCTTTAGCGTCATATATTTTTAAAATTTTGACAGAGGTGATTTATAAAATTTCAAGTTTATTAGGTAAAAGTATCACAGAAGGAATTCAGCCTGCGATATAAAATAAAATTTGCAAGTATTTCGAGGCGATTTTTTGAGTTAGAAGCTAAAATTTTGCGCAAGCTAGACTTCTGCTTGCAGTTGCGAGCGCAAGAGAAGCAAAATTTCTCTCAAAAGCGCTCTCAAGATGATCCTTTTGAAAAAGACGAGCCGCTAGCGAATTTGCCCGCCTCCGCGGACGACGTATTTGTAGGTCGTGAGCTCTCTCACCCCCATCGGCCCTCTGGCGTGCAGCTTTTGCGTGCTGATGCCGATCTCGCCGCCGAATCCAAACTCGCTGCCGTCGCTAAAGCGCGTCGAGGCATTGGCGTAGACGATCGCGCTGCCGACTTCGTTTAAAAACCGCTCGATGTTTGCGTAATCGGCGCTTAAAATCGCGTCCGAATGCCCGCTGGAATGCGCATTTATAAAGCTAATCGCCTCCTGCGTATCCCGCACGGCGCGCACAGCTAGCACGAGATCCAAAAACTCGGTGCCAAAGTCGCTCTCGCCTGCAAGTTTGACGTTTTTAGCGCCTCGCAGCTCCGACCTGCACGCGCCCAGTAGCTGCTCGCTCACGCGAAACTCGACCTCTGTCATTTCGCGCACCAGCTTAGGTAAAATTTCGCCCGCAATGCGCTCGTGTAAAAGCACGCACTCTACGGCGTTACAAACGCTTGGGCGCTGGGTTTTGGCGTTTTTGATTATCCTTGCCGCCTGCTTGAAATTTGCGCTCTCGTCAACGAAGATGTGGCACACCCCCACGCCCGTCATTATGATCGGCACGGTCGCGTTTTGCGCGATAAAATCTTTTAAGCTCTTGCCGCCGCGCGGTATCAAAACGTCGATGTACTCGCTCATTTTTGCCATTTGCGCCACGACTTCGCGTTCAGCGCTTTCTACGAGTTGCACGGCGCCCGTTGGTAAGCCGAATTTCGCCCCCGCTTCGTTAAATAAATTTACTAAAAAAATGTTTGAATTTAGCGCGCTAGCACTTCCTCGCAGGATCGCTGCGTTGCCGCTTTTTAGCGCCAGAGCCGCCGCGTCGATGCTGACGTTTGGGCGACTCTCGTAGATGATACCCAGCACCCCCAGCGGCACGCGAACGCGGCTGATTTGCATGCCGTTTGGATGGCTCCAGCCGCCTAAATTTTCGCCCACGACCTCGGCGAAGCCCGCTACCTCGCGCACGCCCTGCGCCATAGCCTCGATACGGGCGTCGGTTAGTCGCAGACGATCGAGCAGTGCCGCACTAAGGCCCGATCTCTCGCCGTTTGCAAGGTCTTTGGCGTTTGCCGCTTTTATCGCGTCTTTTTGCGCGAGCAGCTCGTTCGCCACGGCGTTTAAAATTTCAAATTTAGCCTTGCTATCGAGTCTCAAAAGCTCGCTGCAAGCGGCCTTTGCGCGCTTACAGATATTTAAAATTTCATTCATTTTCGCTCCTTAATCTATAAATCAAATCACACGCTTTGTATCAAAATGCTGCGAACAGCACCTATATCGCACCTAAAATTCTACGCGTTATTATCTGATCCGTACGCGGCGGATTAAATTTAGCGCGCTTTGGGCCATTTTATTTCGGATTTTCTTGCGTCAAAATTTCGCTTACTCGCCAGGCATTACGCCCAACCTTCTCATTTCAATTCGCGCATAGCGCTTTTACGTAATCCGCCGGCTCATATCCGCGCAGTTCAAAAACGTCTAGCTCACCGTTTTTATCGGCGTCCGGTTCGTCAAATTTTGCCGTCCACGCCGCGCCCGCCAAGAGTAGTGCAAAAAAATATAATCTTTTTCATCTACGCCTTCCGTTTGAAATTTTAAACGCGCGAACACGGCTAAAATTTCATTGCAGCGCGATATTATCCGCGTGGATCGCGTCATCGTCGCTTTTGTAGCCTAAAGCCTGCTCTATCTCATCGCTTTTTGCGCCCGCTATGCGCGCAAGCTCGCAGCTTGAATAGTTGCTAATGCCGTGCGCTAGCAGCCTGCCGTCAGTCGCGTAGACGTTTACGATCTCGCCACGCTCAAACTCGCCGCGCACCTCGGTAATCCCGACCGCAAGCAGGCTTTTGCCCGATTTTATCGCCTCTGCCGCACCCGCGTCGATAATCACCGCGCCTTTGCTAATCGCGCCGTATGCGAGCCAGTATTTACGCGAGCTAAGCCGCGCTGCGCCCGCGCTAAAGAGGGTGCCGACCTCGTCGCCCGCCGCTATTTTAAGCAAAATTCCGTCCGTACGCCCGTTTGCGATGATCAGGCTAGTGCCGATCTGATTTGCCATTTGCGCCGCCGCGATCTTGGTCGCCATGCCGCCCGTGCCGAATTTACTGCCCTCGCCGCCTGCCATTTTGACGACGTGCTCGTCGATTTTTTCGATAAAGCTTAAAAGTTTTGCGTCCGCGTGCTCGCTCGGATTTTTGTCGTACAGCCCGTCGATATCGCTTAAAATCACGAGCAGATCAGCATCGATTAGCCCCGCTACTAGCGCACTTAGCGTGTCGTTGTCGCCCACTTTCAGTTCATCTGCTACGACGGGATCGTTTTCGTTTATGATCGGCACGATGCCGCGCGAGAGTAGCTCCGCGCAGACGTTTCGCACGCTAAGATAGCGCGCCCTGTCGCTAAAATCGCCGCGGCTTAACAGCAGCTGCGCGATAATGCGGTCATGCGCCCAAAACAGCCGCTCGTAAAGATGCATCAGCGCGACCTGTCCGACCGCAGCTAGAGCCTGCTTGCGGCTTAAAATTTTAGGTCTTTGCGCGATACCTAGCAGCCCCATGCCCGCGCCCACGGCGCCCGAGCTTACCAAAGCCACGCAAAAGCCCGCATCTTTTAGCTTGCAAATTTGCGCGACTAGACTTTTGATAAGCCGCTCATTTAGAGAACCGTCCGCGTTCGTAAGCGTCGAAGTACCGATTTTTACGACGATACGTTTTGCGCCGCCCAGAAGCTCTTTTCTACCCATTTTCCGCTCCGAAATTTTTGAAAATTATATCGAAAACGGCTTATTTTAAATTTTATGTTTTGAGCTATGCGCGGCGCACTTTTGGCTAAAATTTCTAAAACAGTTCTCTTTTTTCTAAGCATTATATTTGTGGCACCTGCGCGCAGGTTTAAATTTAATTTGGCGTTGTCGCGCTGCGAGTTTAAATTTTAGCGGAGTAAATTTTATAGATTTGACTTTAAATTTAAAAGTATCGCAAACCAAATTTGACCCGCGATACGAAATAAGATTTGCAAGTATTTCGAGGCGATTTTTGGGGTTGCGCGGCTAAAATTTTGCGCAGGCTAGACAAAATAGTCTGCCAAGCAAAATTTTAGCAAGCTCCGCAAAAAGCGTCCGAAAGACGCCGCAAATTAGCCTATATTCTCTCCCGCTATCATACCAAACGTTAAGCAGTCTGCAATCGCTACGCTACCTAAGCGGCTAGCTCCGTGTACGCCGCCTGTGATCTCGCCTGCGGCAAATAGTCTAGGAATAGGCATCTCGGTTTGTAAAGAGATGACCTGGGCTTTGGTATTGATGTCGATACCGCCCATAGTGTGGTGAAGTTTTGGCGTACCGCGCATAGCGTAGAAAGGTGCTTTAGAGATATCTACGCCATTTGTAGTGGTTTTATCCATAGGCTTGCCAAAGTCTTCGTCTTTACCGTTTTTAACGAAGCTGTTATATCTCTCGACTGTCTTTTTTAGCTCGTCAGCAGGGATTTTATAAAATGCCGCTAGTTCGTCTAGGGTTTCAAATTTCTTTAGTACGCCTGATTCTAGCGGTTTAGTGTAGTGTTCAGGTATGACCATATTTTTTACGCCCTCAGAGTCGCAGAAGTTGATCGGATAGATATCCGCTTTTGCGTCGATTACTTTAAACATAGCTTGAGAGCGAGTGCGGCGGTCTGCTAGCTCGTTCATATAGCGTTTGCCGGTTCTTGGATCGACTGAAATTCCGTAGCGGAAGCTTCCGTTTACGTTAAACATAGAGCCAACGCCAAAGCCTTTTTCATCAGGGCACGCCCATGGACCGAATTGTATCCAGCTTAGCTGCACTGGAGTTGCGCCGATTCTAAACGCCTCTTTCATAGCGCCTGCGGTTGCGCCTGGGTGGTTTGTGCTATCTGTGGTAGGTAGGATAGATGGATCTTGGACTTGTCTAAAGAATACGTCGCGGCAAAATCCGCCTGCAGCTAGCACTATGCCTTTTTTAGCTTTTATAGTCTTTTTAGTTCCGGTAGTATTTTCGGCGTCGTCTTTTTGGCTCTTTGGATCAAATTTATAATCCTCTCTGATGATCACGCCGTCTACGCCGCCGTCTTCGCCAAGGACGAATTCGTCAAATTTAGCTCTTTGTCTTAGCTCGCAGCCTTGTAGGTTTTTAAAGTATTCTACCATCGGCTGAACGATACCTGAGCCCGAGCCGTTAGCGGTTTGGAGTGATCTAGGTACGCTGTGTCCGCCTGCGTGAGTAACTTTATCTATGTATTTAGCGCCGCATTTTAGAGTTAGTTTATATGCATCCTGCGCGCGAGTAGCGATGGTGTCGATGAGATCTACGTGGTTTAGTCCGCGGCCGGCTTTTAGGCAGTCTTTGATAAATAGCTCGTTGCTATCTTTAATGCCTTCTGCTTTTTGTTTGTCGCTGTTTGGAACGGCAAATATTCCGCCGTTAATTACGGAGTTGCCGCCGACGCGTCCCATCTTTTCTAGGATTAGGACCTTATTGCCCTTTTCGGCTGCGGTGATACCGGCTGCTAGTCCTGCAAAGCCGGAACCAACGATGACTACATCCCACTCCTCGTCAAATTTGACGTCTTTAGCGTTAACCGCAGCATTTGCGTTTACGGAGCCGAGCGCTAAAGCACCCGCGCCAACTAGGCTCATTTTGAGCAGATCACGTCTTGAAACATTTTCCATGATATCTCCTTTATTTTACCGTTGTACGGTTTTTTCAGATGCCTAATTTTGGGGGAATTATACCAAAAGTTAAATAAAAGCAAAATAATATTATTTAAAAATTGTTTTTAAATTTTAAAAAACTGCCGCCGCTAAAAAGCCGCTTATCGGCTGCCTACTAGCTCTAAATTTAGACAAATTTTAAATTTAAATCTCTACATAAAATTTTGTGCGCTATGAGAGCGTGTATCCTGCGCCGGATAAAAGACCCGCAAAAGCAGGTCTTTATTTCTCGCAAAGCTTACCGCATGCGTCGGCGCGGCATCTGCTGCAGTGAGTCATTTGATGAATGGAGCCGCCGATTAGCTCGACGAAATGGCAAACGGGACACTGCTTGGGCGACGGCGGGTGCGCTAGAGGTTGTCGTATCCATAACGACTATGCAAGAAGGTCTCATACCGCCTACGATAAACTACTTAAATTTACCCGAGTTTTGCGCAAAATATATTTATGTTTTGCGGGTTGCGTGATAAAAAGTTATGCCGCCAAACAAGCTAAACCCTTGCTTTGCGGCTATGCTAATAGAACTATCAAAATTTGATCTCTTTTTATGGCTTTTGTGATTGTAATAAAGCGTTTCTGCTTCAAAATTTGCCCATATTTTTTGACTTCGTCCTTAGGGTTTTTGGATTTAATTTGCCCGCTTTTTACGAGAAACACGGCTATCTAAAATCTCTACTTTTAAAGCAATAAGCCTCAAAATTCGCTCGCCGGCAAAAACCAGTTTTTCGGTAACACAATCTCAAATTTTAAAATTTAGCCAAAACGACATTCAAAAGCTCGCAAAAACACCCGCCCTAAATATCCATCGCCGAGATAAATTTGACTATGCGCGGCGAGTCGCTACCGAAAAACTCCTCGGCACCGCCGTCAAATGCGATCTTGCCTTCGTCTAAAAACAAAATCCTATCCGCGACTTTACGAGCAAAATTCATATTATGCGTGACGATGACGAGGGATTTTTTCTCTTTGGCTAGCGCTATTACGACTTTAAAAACCTCGGCCTCCAGCTCGGGATCAAGCGCGCTAGTGGGCTCGTCTAGCAGTAAAAACGCAGGATCCATCGCAAGAGCTCGCGCGATCGCCGTTCGTTGGCATTGGCCGCCCGAGAGCCTATTTGGATAGGCATTTTCTTTCTGGCTGAGTCCGACCTTATTTAGCAGTTCGCGAGCCTTATTTATCGCGCTTTGTTTGTCTATGCCAAGCACCTGCGTCGGCCCCTCGATGACGTTTTGTAGCACCGTTAAATGCGGAAAAAGATTAAAGCTTTGAAACACCATGCCCGTATGACGGCGAAAAGATAGCAGCTCTTTTTGCGAGATTTTATTTGCGAAATTTAGCCTCTGTCCGCCTAGCTCCAGCTCGCCTTTTTGTGGGATTTCGAGCAAATTTATGCAGCGCAGCAGGGTTGATTTGCCAGATCCTGATGAGCCCACGATCACGGTCGTTTGACCTTCGTAGATCTGTACGCTTATGTCATTTAGCACCGTATGATCGCCAAATGCCTTGGTTAAATTCGTGAATTTTATCATCACACGTACCTCGAGACGGATTTTTCGAGTTTTGCTTGCAGCCAGGTTAGAGCCGTGCAGACGGCCAGGTAGATGAGGGCGGCTAGGACGTAGAGTAGTAGCGGCTCAAAGGTGCGCGCGGCGATACGCTGAGCGACCATAAACATATCCACCATCGTAATGGACGCGGCGAGCGAGGTGTCTTTGACTAGGCCGATAAATGTGTTTGATAACGGCGGCAGCGATATCCTCACGGCTTGGGGCGCGATGATGCGCCGTAAAATTTGCGCCTGCGTCATGCCTAGCGACATCGCCGCCTCCCACTGTCCTCGCGGCACCGATAGGATCGAGGCTCGCACGGACTCGGACGCGTAGGCGCCGACGTTTAGGCTAAAGGCGATGACGGCCGCGGTCCAGGTCTCAAGTGTAATGCCGACTGCCGGAAGCCCGTAAAACACGATAAAAAGCTGCACCAGTAGCGGCGTTCCGCGAAATATCCAAACGTAAGCGCCAAATATCAAGCGCAAAATTTTCACCCCGCTAAGCCTTGCGATCGCCGTGATGATAGCGATAGCCAGTCCGCAGGCGAAGGATATCAGCGTGAGGGGTATCGTGACCTTTGCGAGCGCGACTAGCATCGGCAGCGTCGAGCTTGAGAGGATTTCTATTATGCGGTTTATGCGATCTATGTCCAAATTTTACCTCCGTTATTTTGCTTCAAATTTGAGCTTAATTTAGCACTCGCGAGCTTTTTGCTCGTCAAATTTGCCGTTAAATTTTAAAACGGCAAGTTATATTTGCGGGCTTAAATTTGTAAATTTAGCCCGACTCTAAATTTGAGTTCAAATTTGACGCGGCGGCTTGTTTGCCGCCAAATTTGCGTATAAATTTTAAGCGGCGATAAGTTTAGGCGTAAATTTTAAATTTGCAAATTTAAAATCCGCCCGTTCCGACCGCCGCTTTTTGGTTTATTCTGAAATATCTTTACCGAAATATTTCAACGAAATCTCTTTTAGCTTGCCCTCGGTCCTAAGCTCCTCTAGCGCCTTATTTACGGCGTTTAGCAGCTCGGCGTTGCCCTTATGCACGATCGCAGCCATGTAGGTGGCGTCGCTATTTATGGCGGCTATTTTGATAGGGGCTTGCGGGTTTTGCTTTGTGTATTCGTAAAACATTAGGTCGCTATCTATGGTGCTGTCGGCTCTTTTTGTGGCTATGAGGTTTATTTGCTCGACTATGCCGGCTGCGGTTATGATGACGGCGCCGTGCTGCTCGGCGATTTTACCTTCGTTGCTAGTTACGGCGTGAGCGCTTCTTTTGCCCTTTAGGTCGGCAAATGATTTTATATCTTCGTTGTCTTTATGGACGATCACGATCGTATGCGTAGCCGTGTAAGGTAAGGTAAAATCGTATTTTTTCTTTCTGTCGTCGTTTATCGTCACTTGGTTAAATACGATATCGGCCTTGCCCGCGTCAAATGCCGCTATCATCGCGTCCCACGAGGCTTCGACGAATTTCGGCTTTAGGGCTAGTTTATTGGCGACAGCTTTTGCGATCTCGACGTCGTAGCCTACTAGATCGCCCGCTTCGTTGTGGTAGGTAAACGGCGCATACGTTCCCATAGTGCCTATCCTTATCACGCCGTCTTTTTTGATCTGTTCGAGCGAATTTGCGCTCGCTAAATTTAAACAAACGGCAATCGCCGCGACAAATTTGACCAAATTTGCGATTTTCATCTTTTATCCTTTTAAATTTATTCTGAAATATCCTTATCAAAATACTTCATCGAGATCTCTTTTAGCTTGCCCTCGGCTCGTAGCTCGTTTAGGGCTTTGTTTATCGCTTCTAGTAGCTCGGTGTTGCCTTTATGTACGATCGCAGCAGTGTACATCGGATCCTCGCCTGCTTCTATCAGCTTTATAGGCGCTTTTGGGTGTTGCTTTTTGTAGTCGTAGAACATCACGGCGTCGTCTATCGTATCGTCGGCGCGCTTGGTGATCACTGCGGCTGCATTCCGGATGGTGGGAACGTCAAAGAACGTCCTCAAGTCCATCTCCACCCCGTAGGCGTCCTTCAGTCTCCCGTTGACGTGGACGGCTGCCAAGGAGTGCCCGCCGAGCTCGAAGAAGTCGTCGTCCACGCCAATACCATCAATCCCGAGGACGGCGCCCCAAGCCTCGACTAGTGCCCGCTCCATGTCCGTCTCTGGCGCCGCATAGACGGTCGCTAGGTCTGGGCGAGGGTGCAGCGCACTCGTCGGTGGCTGCTGCGCCGCCAGATCCGCAGGTGTAAGCGCAACAGCCTGACGACGCACGCGCTCGACGTCCTTGGGGCTGATCACGACGTGGGCCGGCAGCTCCGGTAGGGAAAGGAGCTGGCGCAACCCATCCAAGGCCTGGGTCGGCGTCATGGTCTGCATGAGTTCCTCAACGATCCCGCGGCTGGCCTCGGGCGTAGTCTCAGATTCGCTCACCGCTAGCGACACCATGGCATGTAGCCCCCCAAGATCTTGCACCTTCTTGATAGTGAAACGATGCGCGTGGACGAGCAACTCACCTCCTGGGCTCAGCAAGCGGATGCTGCACGAGAGAGCTTGTTGGTCCTGCTGGACTTCCTCGATCTCGATCGCGCAGAACAGGTGCGGCGTGAGTGGCCCGTAAACTGTGACCTCTTCGTAGCCGAAAGGCAGGTAGTACTCGGCGGGGGTGTGCATCCGGAAGATCCCGCCCGCCATGTCGAACATCGCAGGATGAAGTGGATAGATGTCCAGATCATGCTCGAACGCGGGATCCAGGCGCATCTCGGCCAACATATGCTGACCGTCAGTCGTGACCTTCTCCAGCAGATTCCAGCGCGGTCCGAACCAGAACTCGACGGGCCCGGCACCCGCCCGGTAGCGGTCGGCACCTAAACGGCGACCAATTTCGGCCTGATCGGTGAGCACCTCGACGCCCGCCCCCTGCGGGAGAACCTCATTGAGGTCGACGCGCTCCTGCCGGGCATCGGGAACGAGCGAGACCAGGCCCACCGCGTGATCGCGTCGCACACCACGGGGATCGCGGCTACTCACGCTGAACCGCCACGGCGCAACGGATTGGTCGATCTGAATCGAGATCGTCTTCTCGTGCCCGGCCGGGACGATCACGGGCGCCATAAAGATCACGTCGCGGAAGCCGACCGTTGCCTCCCCCGCGGGCGCGACCACTGATCGCACCATCTCGAGGAAGGCGGTGCCCGGCACAAGACCGTGCCCCATGAGGCGGTGGTCCCGCACGATCCAAGTGTCCTCGGAGTTGAAGCTCGCAGTGGCGGTATAGACCACCCCGTCAGTCTCGACACCCTTGACCACGGACTGGTCCCCGCCGGTGGCGCCCCGATCAGCCATTCCGATGCCCTGCCAAGTGTCCCAGCCGACCGAAACGACGGGACGACCTGCTGCCTGCTGCTCGAGCGCGTAAGCATCAAGCAGCGCGTTGGCGGCGGCGTAATCTGCTTGGCCTGGGCCACCGAACTCCGCCGTCACCGACGAGCACAGGAGAAAGAAGTCAAGCGGGTCCTGCTCCACGAACCTACCGACCAGACGAGTACCAGTCACTTTCGCGTCGCAACGGTCCAGTCCCACACCGGGATCGGCCCGTGAGATCATCGCGGTAGAGCCCACACCCGCAGCGTGTATGACCCCCCGGACGGGGCCGCAAGCCTCTCGGACCGTGTCGAGGGCCGCG
>NZ_CALHII010000148.1 GCF_938030815.1 uncultured Campylobacter sp. | reverse complement strand
CGTTATTTGCGATAAAATTTTAAAATTTCATCGCAAATTTTCTATGTCTCGCGCCTATTTTTTAAAAAGTTCAGATACGTTTGGTGCTTGCTTTTCTTGCTCGCTAGCGGCGAAAAATTCCGCTTTAGCGAAGTTGAAAACGCTAGCGATGATGTTAGTAGGAAACATCTCGCAGGCGTTGTTATAGACCGTAACGGCGCCGTTATAAGCGCGGCGTGCGGCGCTGATCTGCTCCTCGCACTCACCTAACGCGTTTTGTAGCTTGGCAAACGATTCGTTAGCCTTGAGGTTCGGATACGCCTCTACCGCAATGCGGATCTGCCCCAAAAGAGCCGAAATTTCGCTATTTAGCTTAAATTTATCCGCGTTAGAAGCCGCGTTGATCGCTTGCGAGCGAAGTTCGCTAACGCGCGTTAGCACGGCGTTTTCATGGCTCATATATTCGCGCGTGGCGCTAACTAAATTTGGGATGAGGTCGTAGCGCTTTTTAAGCTGCGTATCAACGGTAGAGGCGATATTTCGCACCTGATTGCGCTTGGCGATGAACGAGTTATAAACGCCCACTAACGCCAAAACTAACAAAACTATGACGACTAATAAAACCAAAGCCGCATTCATTTTCTCTCCTTTTAAAGTGTTTCAATTAAAAATAAGAATATTTAGCTATACTGCCGTTTCTTTATTCGTGTCAAGGTAGCTCAGCTGGTTAGAGCGCTGGTCTCATAAGCCGGAGGTCGAGAGTTCAAGTCTCTCTCTTGACACCATCTTTAATTCCTTTAAGAGCCGCAATAGCGCCCCGAAAAGTTTGGGATTATATCTTACTTATACTTGAAAAATAATGAAAATTGGCAAAAGTATAAAATTTACCTTCGGGCAAATGTGAGTTTTTTTGAATTTGTTGCTCCGTCTCTAAAAGATAAATTTACGCAAAGTATCTTTACCTACGAGCCTTTAAGATATTTTGGCAAAAGTTTTTTATTCGAGTCTCTTTCGCGTTTTCACATCGGTAATCCGTATCAGCATAACCTATCACATTCCGCGCAGATTCACACTATTTAGCTAAATTTTTTGATATAATCCCCCCGCTTTAAAAGCTAAAATTCAAAGGAAACATATGAAATTTATTTCTCACAAAATTTTAAAAAGCGCGGTTTTGCTGGCTGCATTGGGATCTTTTGCGACTTGCGGCGCCGAGACGCAGCAGCCTAGCGGCTACTCTATAAGCGGCGCAGCGCTATCGGCGATAGAGGAGGACAATAGAGCGAAAGAAAATTATCTGGTCATTGACGTCAGAAGCGCGGACGAGTACGCCGCAGGCCACATAAAGCACGCGATCAACATCCCGCTTGGAGAGCTTGAAAGCAGGCTGGATGAGATAAACGCCTACAAGGATAAAAACGTCGTGCTTTATTGCAATACGGGCAACCGCAGCGGCAAAGCGCTTGATCTGCTTAAACAAAAAGGCTTCAGTGTGCTTATGAACGCGCCTGGCGTGAAGCAGTACGACTACGAGCTGTATAAGGTCGGCAGCATAAACGCGGAGAGGTTTTTAAAAATAGCAAATGAGCCGAACGTGCTGATCATCGACGCTAGGCAGAAGCAAGACTACGACGCGGGGCATATGAAAGGCGCGATAAATATCCCGTACGGCGAGCCTTTAGAAAACTACAAGGACGTGCTTGAGGCCAACAAAGACAAAAGGATAATCACGCACTGCTACAGCGGCAACCGCAGCGCCAAGCTCGCCAAAGCCCTAAACGAGCGAGGCTACAACGTCACAAATCTACTTGACGGCACGAAAGAGTATAATTACGAACTGGTGAAGTAAATCGAGATTGGCTCTTGGGGTAAAATTTTTACGACCATTTTTTGTATTCGCCGCGTCTTTGTAATATGCAGCTTCGCGGCACTCGATAAGACAGATACCACTAAATTTGAAATTATTTGCTCCGCCTGCTCATTTAGCGTGCACTTTGCATAGGATTCGCCTTTGACACAAAGCGAAATTTTGGCTCCCCATACCGAGGCGGCAATAGCGCTTGGGAGTTTAACTCCTTTTAGAGGAATTTTTAAAATTTAAATCATAAAGTTGTAGCAGAAAAGCAAGTATTTAGAGCTAAAAAATAGAATTTTACAAGCTAGCGCGAGTTTTACGGAACGTAAAATTAAAACGAGCTCTATAAAAGTTGCGTAAATTTTAAATGCAACCTAATCGCTTAAAAATTTTACTTCCGAAAATGGAATTTCGCGCTAGTGGTGCGCGCGTTTTAAATAGCCTCACCAATTTCGATAAAATTTGCGCTTTAGGAGAGAGGCAAGTAAAATCAAGACCGAATTCTAAAAGCAAATTAAGCCCGCAACGTGTTTCTCGTTCCATCATTACAATGAACTGAATTTTACGCGGGAATCAAGCGCACGAATTAAATTCTGCACGAAATTTTATTCAACCAAGAATTCCTTCTTATCGATCGTGCCATGATAAAAAATCCCGAGCGTATCATCAAAGGTCTTATCCAAAAATCCATCTTTTTTTAGTCCTGCTAAAGATGTATTGATTAGCTCTAGCAGCGCATTATTGCCCTTCTGCACGGCGATTGCGTTGTAAGTTTGCTTACCTAGACCATCCAAAGCAACCTGCGTTTTATTATCGATGATTGCGTATGCGTGCAGGATTAGGTTATCATCGACATGCACGGCATTTTTCGCCCTTTTGAAAGCGCGGTAGCATTTAGCCGAGCTGGCGCAGAAATTCAAATTCTTTCTGAAGCCCGCTTTGCGTAAGAAATTGTGAATAGGAGAGTGTTTGATGACGAAAATCCTCTTTTTGCGGAGTTGATCGAAGCTCGTGATATTTTCGTCTTTTTTGGCTAGCACACCTACCTGCACCTTAAAATAAGGCTCTGAAAAATCCACCTTCTTAGCTCGCGCGGGCGTCGGAGTGAAGGTCGCAATCACCATATCCGCTTCATTGCGCTGTAAAGCGCTAATGCGTCTTGAAGCCGTGATCGGGATAAATTTTACCTTGCCAGGATTATCGCCGAAAATCTCCTTACCGAGCTTTTCGCCAAGAGCAATCTCAAATCCCCTATATTTGCCGTCTACGAGCGCACTAAACGGCGGCTGATCGTTATATACACCTATGCGAACGAGCCTATCCTTTTTGATCTGATCCAAAGAATTTGCAGATAGAAAACCAAGTAGTAGAGCCGCCAAAACAAATACTTTCATTTGCTCCCCTTTTAGTTGAAATAAGGCGCAATTATAATAAAAAGAAATTATAGCCAGCTAAAATTCTGCGATTTATGGCGCATTTTCATCGAAATTTATGAAAAGATGAAATTTACGGAGAAAATTCTATGCCTGGTTTACAAACGAAATCTCATAAAAAACTTACACGGGCGAAATAAGAAGCTTTTAATTAAATTTATAGACAAAATTTTATAGATGAATTTCACGCTAGAAAAACCTTAGCTAAATTTGCGATATTTTTAAAAGCAAGCGCCGAAATTCTACGCAGATTTAGCGTCTAATTGCAAATTTAACTAAGGGGCGAAATTTAGCACTGCATCAATTATAAAGAAGCCAAGCTCTTAAAATTTCGTAAAGACCAAGCCAAGATGAAATGTAGCGACCGATAAGCCTAGATCGGCATTACGCGGATGTTTGGGCTAAGGTTTTCTTGCAAGACGTTTTCTATCGCATACAGCGTACCGCTCGCACCGCTGGCGCAGCCGCTACAAGCGCCAAGATAACGGATATATATGTCCGTTTTGCCGTCGTCTGCAGGCCTGATGTCGATGACGTCGAGATTACCGCCATCCATCTGGAGCATCGGGCGGATATCCTCGTCAAGCACCCCTTCGACCGCTTTAAATTTACCGATCAAATTTAGCTGCTCAAAGCTCATCTCCGCTCCCGCTTTCGCGCTAGTAGCGGCACTCGCCTCGGCTTGAGCTTGAAGCCTCTCTCGCTCCATCTCCTCTCTGGTTTGCTTTAAAATATCGACCAAATAGTAATCCTTCTCCTCGTGTCCGCCCGGGCGCACGCAGGATTTGCAAAACGCACCTGCTTTGGTGTATTGCGTGATCTCCTCGACAGTATGGAGGTCGTTTAGACGAATCACCTCTTTGATCGTGCCGAGGCTTACGCGCGCACAGTCGCACACGATGATCTCATCCTCAAAATGCGCGGGATCGACCCCCTTATATTTCGCAGCAGCCTGCTTGATGACGTCGTACGCCATGACCGAGCAGTGCATCTTTTGCGGCGGTACGGCTGGCTCGTCCGGGTTGTCGCGCATCGCATGCTCTACGTCTAAATTTGTAATCTTTACCGCTTGATCGACGGTCTTTCCGATACAAAGCTCAGCCATTGTATCCGAACTCGCAATCGCCGTGCCGCAGCCGAAACTTTTAAATTTAGCGTCTAAAATTCTATCAGTCTTAGGATCTATCAGCCAGTACAGCCGCACCGCATCGCCGCAGCTCTCGGCGCCGAAGTCTGCGACCACTAGCTTACCACCTCTAGCCTTCGCTTCCTCCTCGGTGATCTCGCCCATATAGCGAGGATTATTCATACGCTCCTGCACTTTTTGCGAGTATTGCTCCCAGATTGAGCCGTTTATCAAACTATTTTTTGCCATTTTTTATCCTTTATTTTTCTCATAACCTTGCGGTGCGTAAGCAAACGTGCTTGAAATCCCGCGCAGACGAGCGATAGCTTTACCAATATGTTCGATCGCGTAATCGATCTCCGCCTCCGTCGTAAAGCGCGACAGTGAAAGCCTTAGCGCCGTATGCGCTAGCTCCTTATCCGCGCCTATCGCTTCCATTATCGGGTTATTCTCGAGCGCCTCGCTCGCGCACGCAGAGCCCGTAGAAGCGGCGATGCCGGCTTTATTTAGATCCCACAGCATCGCCTCTCCCTCGACGCCTTGGATTGAGGCAAGGATGGTGTTTGGCACGCGAATGCTACGGTCGCCCACGACGCTAACGTTTGGAATTTGCAAAAGCGCGTCCTCCAGCTTATCGCGCAGTCTGCTTACCTGAGTGCGCTCAAAATCCATAAATTTATTCGCTAGTTCTAAAGCTTTGCCGAGCCCCACGATGCCAGAAACGTTTAGCGTGCCGCTACGGCGCCCACCCATCTGTTCGCCGCCGTGAAATAGGCTCGTAAGCGGCTTGCTATCTTTGATATAAAGCGCTCCGACGCCCTTTGGAGCATGAAATTTATGCCCGGAAAGGCTTAAAAAATCCACGTCCGCATCGCGCACGTTTACCTTTATCTTGCCTATCGCTTGCACCGCGTCGGCATGATATAGCGCGCCATGCTCGTGTGCGATTTGTGCGATTTTTTTTACGGGGAAGATCGTGCCGGTTTCGTTATTTGCCCACATCACGCTAACAAGCGCGGTTTTATCGTTGATCTTTTCGCTAAGCTCGTCAAGATCGATTAGTCCGTCTTTATCGACGCCGAGGCGGGTGATCTTTACGCCGCAAATTTTTTCTAAAAAAGCACAGGTCGCGCCGATTGCGGGGTGCTCGACGGAGCTTATGACGATATTATCCTTCTCGCCGGTTAGAATTTTATCGTAGTAAATTCCTTTTAAAACCCAGTTATTGCTCTCGGTCGCACAGCTCGTGATGACGATATCGTCCGCATCCGCAGCGCCTAGTCCCGCATAGAGCCTATCCATCGCAGTTCTTAACGCGGGGTGAGTCTCGCTGCCGAAGCTGTGAAGGGAGTTTGGATTGCCGTATTTATCGCAAAAAAACGGCTTCATCTCCTCAAAAACTTCGGGATCGACCATCGTAGTGGCGTTATTATCTAAATAAACGCGCTGCATAAAATTCCTTTCTAAAATTTGTCTGAAATTTAATCAGACAATTTCGCTCTTTTATCAATTTCGCACGATAATATAACATAATTGCTAAATTTTTCTTTAACGCTTGCCGTTTTAAAAACCAAAAGTTTTTGGAGAATTTATTAGATCGAAAAATTCCTTACGCGTATCGTTTCGGCTGATAAAAAGTCCCCTAAGCGCCGACGTAGTCGTAGTCGAGTTGATCTTTTGCACGCCGCGCATCTCCATGCACATGTGCCGCGCCTGCAGCACCACGCCCACGCCGAGCGGATGGATCACCTCTTGGATTGCGCTTGCGATCTGCTCGGTAAGCTGCTCTTGGATCTGCAGCCTGCGCGCAAAAATATTTACCATACGCGGAATTTTGCTAAGCCCCACGACCTTTTTATTCGGGATATACGCGACATGCGCGCGCCCGATGATAGGCAGCAGATGATGCTCGCAGAGACTATAAAATTCTATATCTTTTATCAAAACCATCTCGTTGTTGCTGCTCTCAAACAGCGCGTCGTTTAAAATTTCTTTTGGATCCAGCTCGTAGCCGCTAGTTAGAAACTCATAGGCTTTAGCCACGCGCTCGGGCGTCTTTACGAGTCCGTCGCGCTTCGGATCCTCGCCTAAAATTTCAAGCATCTGCGACACGCAGTTTTCAAATTTTATTCGGCTTTTTTCGTCCATTTTTAGCAATTCCTTAAAGATCGATGCGCGATATTACTCAAAAACGCCTTTTATAACGCTGATAAATTTTAAAATTCCGCGCGAAATTTTATCAATCTCATTATGTTAATGATAATATATTTAAATTTAAGAAATTTTTGTTTAAAATCCGCCGTTTCGATAAGCTTTATCTACAAGGAGTTCGGTAATGAAATTTAAGATGAGCTTTGGCGCGGCTTTGGCGCTTTTTTCCTTTGCTTGCGCCGAACAAAACGCCGCAGCAAACTTCGCCTCGGGCGAAAACCTAGGCGATATCGAGGTCGTAGAATGGGCGAATAACGACGACGGCTACCGCGCCGTACGCAGCGAGATCGGCAAGACGACTAAGAGAATTTTAGAAATTCCGCAAACCGTAAATGTCGTAACGCAGCAGCATCTAAAGGACAAAAAGCCAGAAACCTTAGCGGAATCGCTGCAAAACGTAAGCGGCATAAGCTATGCAAATACGACGGGAAATATTTTTGATGCGATCATCAAGCGTGGCTTCGGCGAGGGTCGCGACGGCTCGATTATGCGCAACGGCGTACCGGGCGCCGTGATGCACAATTTCAATAAAACCATTCAAAGCGTCGAGGTTTTAAAAGGGCCCGCGAGCATGCTCTACGGTGCCCAGCAACCGGGCGGCGTCATAAACATGGTAACCAAAAAGCCGCAGTATGAGTTTATAAATGAAATTTGGGGCGGGCTGGGCAATCGCAACTATTGGGACGCGGGATTTGATACTACAGGGCCGATTGCAGATAGCGGCTTTGCGTATAGATTTATATTCGATTACTACGCGAAGGATTATTGGCGAAATTTCGGCGGTATAAAAAACACGCTCTTTGCGCCGTCACTTGCGTATCAAGGAGACGATTATTCGATAAGCTTAGGCTACACCCATAGCCGCTCTACCGATCCGGTGGATCGCGGCGCGTTTTTGGTGCCGAGTACGGGTAAAATTTACGGCAGCGGCAAAGTCCGCTTCGATGAGCCGGTAAATAAACTACAAAGCAAGCTCGATACGGTTGATTTCGGCTTTGAGAAGGAATTTAGCGAGGATTGGATATTAAAAGGCGCCTACGCTTTCTCGCGCAGCAAGCACGAATACGGCTACGTCCGTCCGAACAATCCATTCACGCCCCAAGGCCTTACCGGCACGACGCGATCGTATAACTACTACGATAATTTCATACACCGCACGCACGCAGCAAGCATCACGCTAAACGGCAAATTTGAAACGGGCCCGCTTAAACACGACGTTCTTTTCGGCACGGATTACAAAAACTACTACAGATACCGTCCGGGCGCGCTAAAAGGCACCGCAGGACGCATCAATATGCTTACCGGGCAGACCGCTTCGGGCGCCGTCTTAACGAACAATAGAGAGCCAAAAATACAATATCAAAAGCTAAGAACGATCGGGCTTTACACGCAAGATAATATAAATTTGACTGACGAGTTAATACTTTCTTTGGGCGTGCGTAGGGAATTTTACGATCAAGTAGCCAAACAAAGCTGGCAAGGACCGAACAACACCGATCAGAAAAAGGCTGCTACGACCTATCAGGGCGGGCTTTTGTACCTGTTAAGCCCGCAGTGGTCAGTATATACTAACTACGCGCAAAGCTTCACGCCGCAGATGTCCATAGGCGAGGCGATAGGCGGCGATCTAAAGCCGGAGGAAGGCAAATCCGTGGAGCTCGGCACTAAATTTCAAAACGATCGAGTCACTGCGGGTGCGGCGGTGTTTAATATCGATAAAAGAAACATCCTGCGAACGGTAAATAATATAAGTGAGACGATCGGCAAGGCTCGCTCGCGAGGATTTGAACTCGATATAAACGGGCGCGTGACGCAGGGACTTAGCATGTCGGCAAGCTACGCATACACCAAAACGAGGGTGCGCGAGGACGACGGTGCTTTTGCGGTGCTAATCGGCAAACCGCTGGAAGCGACGCCGAAGCACCAAGCAAGTCTATTTGCCAACTACGATTTTGCGCATCTAGGCGCAAAGGGGCTTAGGCTTGGCGGCGGCGCGCGATACTTCGGCTCGTGGTACACCTACTATATGCGCACGAACCTACCGAGCGTGCCCGCAGGAACGGCGTTTAAGCTGCCTCATGCCGTAGTTTATGACGCCTTCGTGAGCTACGATACTAAAATTTTGGGCTATGATACGAATTTTTCGTTCAACGTCAAAAATTTGACCGACAAAAAATACTATACCTCATCCTCGACCGGCACGACTACGAGCGTGATACCTATTCAAATGGGCTACGCGCGGCAGTTTATGTTTAACGTATCGGTAAAATTTTAGCCTTAGTCCCGCTTTAAATTTCAAGGCGGGCTCTTAAAATTTTAAAATTTAAAAGCCGCGAGCCGCTTAGGCTCGGTAAATTTTAGGAATTTATACTTTAAATAAGAAATTTTTTGATATATTACGAGCTATTTTTAAATTTTTTAAAGGAATTTTATGGAAGTAAAAGCAAAAATGAAAGACGCCGCGAATGCGGTCGCTGCGAGCAAGATCGAAGCAAAGCAGATCGCAGCCAAAGTAGAAGAGCTAGCCAAAAAGGCCTCCAAGCAGCTAAGGATCGACGGATTCAGACAGGGCAAAGTGCCTACCGCAGTGGTTTTGAAGCGATACGGCAAACAGCTTGAGGGCGATGCAAAGCAGGAGCTTCTTAAAAATATGATCGACGAGTCTCTTAAAATTTTAAAGAAAAAACAAGATGAAATTTTATCCGAGCCGGTCTTTTCTAAATTTGATGAAAAAGAAGGCGATATCGACGTGGAGATCGAAATTTCTTTCAGACCGGAGGTTAGCGTCGAGGGATACGAGGAGCTGATCCCTAAATTTAGCAGTCCGCGCGTTACTCAAAAAGAGATCGACGAGAAAGTGGCGGAATTTTTGCAGATGATCGCGCCGCTTTCTAAAACCAACAAAAAAATTCTAGCCAAAGACGATTTTGCGAAATTCGACTTCGAAGGCTTCGTAGACGGCAAGCCATTCGACGGCGGCAAGGCGCAGGACTACGTCCTTCAGATCGGCTCAAATCAATTCATCCCGGGCTTTGAAGACGGTATGATCGGACTTAGAGTGGGCGAGGAGCGCGACGTAGCGGTTAAATTTCCGCAAGATTACGGCGCGAAAAACTTAGCCGGCAAGGACGCGATCTTTAAAGTCAAGCTTCATGAAATTCAAGCTAAAAAACCCGCCAAAGAGCTCGGCGAGGAGGAGCTAAAGCAAGCGCTTCCAGGCGAGAAAGAGCCGAGCAAGGAGAAATTTGAAGCGCGCATCAAAGAGCGCATCAAAAACGATAAGCTTCAAAAGCTGATAAACGAGGATCTAAAGCCTAAATTTGCCGACGCGCTCGCCGAGAAATTTAACTTCGCGCTTCCAAAAGCGATCGTCGAGCAGGAGATTAATTTGCAGTTTAACAACGCCTGGAGCGGCTTTTCAAAAGAGCAGATCGAGGAATTTAAAAACAACAAAGACGCCCTGGATAAAAAGCGCGAAGAGTTTAGAAAGGCTGCCGAAAACAGCGTCAAGCTTACATTCCTAATCGACGAGCTAGCCAAAAAACGCAATATCGACGTGAGCGATCAGGAGCTCGTTCAGGCGGTCTATATGGAAGCCTACACCTACGGCGCCGATCCGAAAGAGCATCTAAATAGATACCGCAACAACGGCATGCTGCCGGCCGTCAAAATGGCGCTGATCGAGGAGAAGCTATTCAACGATATTTTCTCCAAACAGGGCAAAAAAGAAGAGAAGGGCGAATAGATGGTGATTCCTTACGTTATCGAACAAACTAGTCGCGGAGAGCGCAGCTACGACATCTACTCGAGACTGCTAAAAGATCGTATCGTAATGCTTAGCGGCGAGATCGACGACGCAGTGGCAAGCTCGATCGTCGCACAGCTTCTGTTTTTGGAAGCGGAGGATCCGGATAAGGATATCTATCTATACATCAACTCCCCTGGCGGCGTGGTTACGAGCGGATTTAGCATTTATGACACGATGAATTACATCAAACCCGACGTAAGCACGATCTGCATCGGTCAAGCGGCGTCGATGGGAGCGTTTTTGCTAAGCTGCGGAACCAAAGGCAAACGTTACGCGCTTCCAAACTCTCGCATAATGATCCACCAGCCACTCGGCGGCGCGCAAGGCCAGGCTACCGACATCGAGATTCAAGCCAAAGAAATTTTACGAATGAAAGAAATTTTAAATAACATCCTTTCGCAAAATTCCGGCAAAGATCTCGCGCAGGTCGAAAAGGATACCGATCGCGACTTTTTCATGAGCGCCGAGGATGCCGTGCAATACGGCTTGATCGATCAAGTACTTCAAAAGAGCTTTAAATAGATGATCCTGGACGTCCTTACCTATCCGAATAAAAAGCTTTATCAAAAATCGACCGAGGTCGTTAAATTCGACGCGGCGCTGGGCGAGCTTTTAGACGATATGTATGAGACGATGATCGCAAAAAACGGCATAGGCCTTGCCGCCATCCAGGTAGGCAGACCCGTGCGCGCTTTGATCATAAATTTAGCCAATGAGGAAAAAATCCAAGACAAAAAGGACCTTATCGAGATCATCAATCCGCAAATTTTAAAAAAGGAAGGCGAGGTCGTTTACCAGGAGGGCTGCCTGTCGGTGCCCGGCTTTTATGAGGACGTCACACGCGCCGAGTTTATTACGGTGCAGTTTCAAGACCGCGCCGGCAATACCCACGAAATGGACGCTAGCGAGCTGCTAGCCGTCTGTATCCAGCACGAGATGGATCACCTTGACGGGCATCTTTTCATCGAGCGTATCGGATACAATAAACGCAAAAAATTTGATAAAGAATTCAAAAAAAGCCTAAAAGAAAAATCGAAATGAAATCCCTAAAATGCGCTGCCTTCACGGATGCTCTGATCCCCGTAGAGGTTGAATCGACATTCGTGCGGGGACTGCCGGGATTTAATATCGTTGGCCTTGCGGGAGCTACGATAAAAGAGAGCGAAAGCCGCGTAAAAGCTGCGCTTGTGAGCCTAAATTTTAAATTTCCCGCATCCAAAATCATCATAAATCTCTCCCCCTCCGATACGCCCAAAAACGGCTCGCACTTCGATCTTGCGATCGCGCTTCTAATCGCGCTGCAAAAAGAGCGCATCGACGGCGATTTCTTCGTCTTCGGCGAGCTCGGTTTAGACGGCAGCCTAAAGAGCACGGCGAGTCTCTTTTCGATTCTGCTTTTTTTAAGCACGAAGGTGAGACGCGCTAAAATTTTGGTACCGCAAAGTATTGCGCTAAAGGCCTGCACGATCCCAAACTACGACGTGTATGCAGTGGATAGCCTAAGCGACGCGGTCAGATTTTTTTTAGACGAGGAATTCGCCGCAAGCAGGCTCATGCGAGAAACCCATCCGCTTTTTAAAAACGTCGTGGAAATTGACGGGCAAATTTACGTCCCCAACCGCGATTTTTCGCTTGATTTTAAAGACGTCAAAGGGCAAAAACGCGCCAAGCGCGCGAGCCTGATCGCTGCGTGCGGCATGCACAATATCCTCTTTGAGGGCAGTCCCGGCTGCGGCAAAAGCATGTGCGCCAAGCGGATAGCCAGAATTCTGCCGCCGCAGAGCCTGGGCGAAGTGCTACTCTCGTGTGCCTACGAGTCGCTAAATAACAAAGACGTCGATTTTAGCGCGCTGCGCCCCTTCCGCTCGCCGCACCACACCAGCACGCGCAGTTCTATTTTCGGCGGCGGCAGTAGCGGCGCAAAGATCGGCGAGGTCGCGCTCGCAAACGGCGGCGAGCTATTTTTCGACGAGCTGCCGCACTTCGGCAAGCAAATTTTAGAAAGCCTGCGCGAGCCGCTGGAGGATAATAGAATTTTGATTTCGCGCGTAAATTCCAAGGTCGAATACCAAACGAAATTTATCTTCGTCGCGGCGCAAAACCCCTGCCCGTGCGGAAATCTATTCTCTAAAAACCTCACCTGCACCTGCTCGCTAAATGACATCAAGCGCTACAAAAACACGATTTCTGCGCCGCTGCTAGATCGCATCGACATATACGTCGCGATGGATGAGACCGGCGCAGACGATAGAAGCGACGTTTGCAGCGAGGAGATGGCAGATGCGGTGCTGCGGGCGTTTCGCGCGCAAAAGGCTCGCGGACAGAGCGAGCTAAACGCAAAGCTACGCGACGAGGAGACCGAAAAATTTTGCGTCTGCGAAAGCGCGGCGCGAGAGGTTTTGCAAACCGCGATCACCCGCTACGATCTTTCGCAACGCGGCGTGAATAAAACGCTAAAACTCGCGCGCACTATCGCCGATCTCGCAGGCGCTGAGATCATCGCCAAGGCGCATATTTTGGAGGCTCTTAGCTTTCGCATAAGGAGCGAAATTTGAAAAAAATTTTCTTTAGCACCGAGGACCTCGATGCGCGAGCGAGCGCAAAATTTGGACTGAGTGAGCAAATTTTAATGGAAAACGCCGCTTGCAGGATCGAGGGCGAGATCAGAAAGCGGCTCAAAAAGGGTTCGCGCATTTTGGCGCTTTGCGGCGGCGGAAATAACGGCGCGGACGCGATGGCGGCGCTGCGAAAGCTAAGCGGCGATTTTAGCTGCACGGCGCTTAGCGTGCTTCAAAACAGAAGCGCGGCAGGTAAATTTCAAGCTGATGCGGCGCGGGCTGCGGGCGTTAGGCTTATCGACATCGCGAGCGCGAAAGACGCTTGCGAGCACGTAAAGGGCGCGTCTAACAAGGATGCCTGCGCGCATGAAAGCGTAGGCGGCTCCTCTTTAAAAGACACTGGCGCGAGCGAGCCGCAGAGCGAGCATGAAAACCTAAGCGGCGCTGACGCTTCGGACGGCGGCGATAAATTACGCGCAAATTTTGAGGACACAAAATTTACGAGCGCTAAATTTGAAACCGTGGAGCACGACGGAGATTTCGGCAAGCCAGGCAACGAATGCGGCAATCCGAGCGACCTGCACGATGAGATTACAAGCGCAGACTGCATAATCGACGGAATTTTCGGCAGCGGTTTAAATAAACCGATAAGCGCTGAAATTTGTGAAATTTTATCTCTCGCAAATAGCGCAAAATCCCTAAAAATCGCAGTCGATATCCCAAGCGGTATCGATAAGAGCGGGCGCATTTTAGGCGGTGCATTTTGCGCGGATCTGACGATCGCGATGGGAGCGCTGAAGCTCGCGCTGTTTTCGGACGGCGCGAAGGATTATGCAGGGCGGATCAAGGTCGCAAATCTTGGAATTTCGCGCTCAAATTTTGAGGAGCGGAGCGAATATTTTCTGCTTCAAAAAAGCGATCTGAAGCTGCCGCTACGCACGAAGCAAAATACCAACAAGGGCGACTTCGGGCACACCTACGTAGTAAGCGGGCAGATGAGCGGAGCGGCGCAGATGGCGGCTCTAGCGGCTCACGCGATCGGCAGCGGGCTCGTTAGCGTCGTTAGTGATGAGCCGTTAAACTTAAGCCCGATTTTGATGCAAAAAAGCTCATTCAATGCCGCGCGGGTCGTGGTTTGCGGCTGTGGCCTTGGAGAGCGGAAGATTGATCTTGCCGCACTACGGGACAAAAGCTGCGTCATCGACGCCGATCTGTGCTATGAGCGTGAAATTTTAAGCTTACTAAACGCCAATTCAAATTTAATCATAACGCCCCATCCAAAGGAGTTTTGCTCGCTTTTAAAGATCGCGGGCATCGCAGATCTTAGCGTGAGCGAGCTGCAAGAGCGGCGCTTTGAGCTTGCGCGGGCGTGGAGCGAAAAATTTAGCGGCGTGCTCGTGCTAAAGGGCGCAAACACTCTCATCGCGCAAGCTGGCGTCATTTATGTCTGCGACAAGGGAAGCGCCGCGCTCGCAAAAGGCGGCAGCGGCGACGTACTCGCAGGGCTCATCGGCGGGCTGCTCGCGCAACATTACTCGCCTCTGCAAGCCTCAATCTGCGGCGTCCTAGCCCACGCACTCGCCGCGCGAGCCTTCGCCAAAAACTCCTACGCACTAAATCCGCTCGATCTCATCGAGGAGGTAAAATGGTTGTGAAAAAGCTCGCCGTGCTTTTTAGCGGTAGCGGCTCAAATTTGGAGGCGATCCTGCAGAAGCTGCACGGCAAAACTTTTGGGGGCACCAAGATCGAAGTCGTGCTAACGCTAAGCAACAAAGCTAACGCAGGCGGTATCGAAAAGGCCGCAAAATTCGGGCTTAAAAGCGTGATCCTAAATCACAAAGATTTTGCTAGCCGCGAGGAATTCGACGCCGCACTCGTGCGCGAGATCGAAAAAAGCGGCGCGGAGCTTACGGTGCTTGCGGGCTTTATGCGGATTCTAACGCCCGTTTTTACGAGCAGGGTTCGCGCAATAAATTTGCACCCGTCGCTACTGCCGCTTTTTAAGGGCGCGCACGCGATAGAGCAGAGCTTTGAGAGCGATATGAAAGTGGGCGGCGTGAGCGTGCACTGGGTCAGCGAGGAGCTCGACGGCGGCGCGATTATCGCTCAGCGCGCGTTTGAAAAGAGCGCGGGAATGAGTCTTGAAGCTTATGAGGCCAAAATCCACGAGATCGAGCATGAGCTATTGCCGCAGGCGATCGTAGAAATTTTATGCCGTAGCTAAATTTTGCGCTAAATTTAAAGAGCGAAATTCCGCGGAATTTTGTAAATTTTAAAATTTAGCCCTTTAAATTTAGGAGCGGATTCAAACCTAAATTTTAAAATTGCTTCGATAAATTTAGAAAGAGAAAGATGACCGCAAACGAACTGGAAAAACTAAGGCTCGGCATCCTAGATGAGGCGGAGCAGCGCAAAGGCACGGCGTTTTCGATAATAGCACTAGCGGTGCTAGCCTCGGCGCTGTGGCTGTTTTTCAATCTTAGAGATCAAAATGCAGCAATGGTTCTCTGCTGGATCATAGTGGTATTTAGCTGCGGTAGCATCTCTTTTAGAGTAGTGAATAAAGATGCAAATATAGTGCGCGTATTTATCTTTTGCACCTTGCTGTGGATGCTTGCCAAAGGCGTAGAAATGTGCGAGAATGATACTTTGCGCTTCGTCATCGCACTCGTAACCATCTGCCTTTCTTTGTTTAATATCGCAGATGCCGCGCTGGAGCGGATCAAATACAACAGATCCAAAAAATTCGTCCGCGCCTTTAAACACCGATATATCGTGCCCTATATCGCGAGCCTAGGCTATCGCTACGAAATTTCAGGCTCGTTTCGGCCGGCGTATCTGCGCGCTAGCGGCCTATTTGTGGACGGCATAAGCTATTTTGATTGCGAAGATAAAATTTCCGGCGTTTATGACGGAGTATTTTTCAGCTTTGCGGATATTTGCGTGACTCATACTGACGAACGACGTAGCAGCAGGGGGATATTTTTATACGCGGAATTTAAAAAGCGCATAAACTCTACGACCGTGATCCTGCCTTCGCTCAGCGCGAGACCAACACTTGGCGGACTTAAGAAGATCGTGATGGATGATAGCGAGTTTAGCTCCACATTTAGCGTATATAGCGCCGATGCGGTGTCTGCAATGTATGCCCTCACACCCGCCTTTATGCGGCGCTTGCTTCGCTTTAGAAGCGGTGCCGGCGGACCGATCAGATTAAGCTTTTCTGGTAGAAAAGTCTATATTTTCATCCGCACGGAATACGATAGTTTCGAGCCTAGCGTAGATCACAGCGTACTTAGCGCAGGTCCTGCGGCGTCTATCAAGCACGAGCTTTTATCCTTTCTATCCATCGTAAAAACTCTGAAATTAAACGAAAATATCTGGCGAGATTAAATTCTAAATTTGACTTTAACTCCGCAAATACGGAAGTCTTGCTCTACCGCGAAATTTTAAAATTTAAAAGTACTCTTCCCGGCTCGGCGCCGCTATGATTTAGAATTTTCGCGACAAGGTCTGTTATATTTGCGGCGGAGAGCGAAGTTTGAAATCTATCGCGATGAAATCCCATGCGGTTTATAAATTTTTGCAGCCCACATAAAGGAATTGAGCAAAGATGGATACTGATATGGCGATGATTGCACCGTACGCTTTCCATAAGGAGATTACCACGCTGCCTATAATCGTGCGTAAACGCTACTCTTTTACCGTCGCGAGCCCGCGTCAAAAAAATTGAGTACCCATCGCGGCAATGATAGAAGAGATAATTTACTCATATTTGCATCGTTCATTTCGCCATCCTAATGCTTTTAAAAATCGACGATTAAAAAGCTCACACAAAAGCCGGCCACACATTTAATCTACCTCCAAGCATTTTTAAGCGACAATACGAAAATCAAATTTTCGGAGTCCTCATGACGATTTACGAGTTAAAGCCCAAATTTCAAAATTTACTTCGTCCGTTAGTAAGACGTCTTCACGGCGCGGGCGTCAGCGCAAATCAAGTCACGATCACAGCCTGCGTCATCTCCGTTCTGCTGGGCGGACTTTTGATAAAATTCGCCGAAATTTCGACGCTATTCTTTCTGCTGCCCGTTTGGATGTTTTTGCGTATGGCGCTAAATGCCATCGACGGCATGCTGGCTCGCGAGTTTAATCAAAAAAGCCCGCTGGGCGGCTACCTAAACGAAGCCACGGACGTCATCTCGGACGCCGCGCTGTATCTGCCGTTTGCCTTCGTGGCGCCGTTTGACTGGGGCGTTACCGCGCTCGTTATCTTTCTATCTTTTATGAGTGAGTTTTTAGGCGTCCTAGGGCAGGTGCACGGTTGCGGCAGGCGGTATGACGGGCCTATGGGCAAGAGCGACCGAGCGTTTATATTTGGGCTTATCGGTACGATATATGCGCTATTTGGGCGACTGCCAGAGTGGTTTAGCTGGGTGCTTTACGCCGCGATATTTTTACTCGCACTTACTTGCGCAAACCGCGTGAGGATGGGACTAAAAAGCGGGGAATAAGGCGCCTCGGACGAGGATAAATTTAATAGCTATCTCCAAAATCTACGCAAGGTAAATTCGCCTAAATTTGATATAATTGCAAAAGTTTTAAGCTCGCCTCGACGCGGGCACGTAATCGTTATAAATTTGATCTTGTTTAAATTTACGAGATTTTTTGAGGCGATAATAAAATATCACGGCGAATTTGTCCGCTTAATTTAGACATTTTAAAAGACGCTAGGCGCGCAAAACGTGTTCGGTTAATTTCGAGCGTTTTATCAAAGTCGGTGAAATTAAAGGCAAGTAGCAAAAGCGGCAAATTGCAGGCGTTATTTAAAACCGTATCGGCTTTAATCGCCTCAAATTTATGTCTAAACGCTCGTTTTCGGCAAGGTGGGCGAGAAGCTTATTTGCCGCACGCAACCGCAAAATTGAGGGCGCCGCAAAAAGTGAATTTGAAAAGTAAAAGAGTAAAAAGGATACAGGATGAAAGAGTTTTTAGCGGCCGCGCTTGATTTTATCCTTTGCCGCATCACGATATTTATCACGGGCGTAAGGCCGCCGCAGGAGCTTTTAAACATCGGCGACGGCACTAAAATTTACTACGCAAACCACGCTAGCCACGGCGATTTTTTGCTGATTTTCGTCTCGCTACCATACCGCGTGAGAAAGCGCGTGCGCCCCGTCGCGGCGGCGGAATACTGGGAGAGCGGGCCTGTGCGTAGGTTTCTTGCTAAAAACGTGTTTAACATGGTTCTAATCAGCCGTCATAAAGATCCGCTAGAGGCGCTGGCGCAAATGAGCGAGGCGCTGCAAACCCACTCTCTCATCATCTTTCCCGAAGGCACGCGCAAGACGGACGACGATCTCGCGCTACAGCCGTTTAAAAGCGGGATTTTCCGTCTGGCGAAGCAGTGTCCCGCCGTCTCGTTCGTGCCCGTATGGATCAAAAATGCGCGAAACGTCCTGCCCAAGGGCTTTTTCGTGCCTATTCCGCTGCTTTGCGAGCTGATCGTAGGTGAGGAGATATCGTACGGAGGCGAAGGCAAGGGCGAGTTTTTACAAAAGGCGCAGGACGCGCTGCTAGCGATGAGCGATACGCAAAATGATAGAACTAAAGCCTAGCGCGACGGCTTTGGCCAGAGCAGTAAATTTAAGCCCCGTAAATCCGTCAAATGAAAAAGCAAAATTTGCGACCGATTTTTGCGGCAAATTTGACGTAGAGCCTTTTAAAGCAGTAGCTGAAAACGTCAAATTTGAACGAGAAACACGGGCTAAAACGCCAGCCTTGCCGCAAATCAAATTTGACCCAAACGCAAATTTAAACCGCGCAAAAAATTTAACCAATCAAGCCGTCCGCGCGGCAAACCAAACGCTCGCAAATTTGACTCGCTCGGAGAGCTTCGAAGCAGACGTCAAATTTAGCTTTAAATTTAACCAAAAGGCACTAAAATGAACCCGCAAAATCATATATTAAATCTATTTTTAGGACTCATCGCGGTGCTAGTCGTCTCTAGCGTCGTTGCCTTTATCCTAAAGGCGAAATTTGGCGCCGAGAACAAAACCATCGCAAATTTGACCTCGCGTATAAACGCCTGGTGGGCGATGATTTTGGTCATTTTCGCGTTCACGTATATGGGCAAGAACGCCGTGATATTTTTGTTTTTGCTCGTATCTTTTGCCGCATTGCGCGAGTTTTTATCGCTCATCTACATCCGCAGGGGCGATCACATCGCGCTCGTGGCGTGCTTTTACGTGATTTTGCCAGTGCAGTATATTTTTATTTATGCCGATTGGTACGCGATGGCGATGATATTTATCCCGGTTTACGGATTTTTGTTTTTACCGATTTTAGCGGCCATTTGCGGCGATGCGGCATATTTTTTAGAGCGCTCGACGAAGATCCAGTGGGCGCTGATGATCTGCGTGTTTTGTATCTCGCACATCCCGGCGCTTCTTTTGCTGGATCTTGAGCGCGGTAACAGCATGGAGCTGATGCTGTTTTTGATCATAGTCGTGCAATCTAGCGACGTGCTGCAGTACGTCTGGGGCAAGCTTTTTGGCAAACGCAAGATCGCGCCTAGCATCAGCCCGTCTAAGACGGTGGTCGGCTTTGCGGGAGGGGTTCTTAGCGCTAGCGCGCTGGCTGCGTGCCTGCATCATCTCACGCCTTTTGGCGCGGCGGGGGCGTTTTTCATCGGGCTTGCCGTTTGTATGATGGGCTTTTTAGGAGGGCTTGTTATGTCGGCGATCAAGCGCGATCTGGGCGTCAAGGACTGGGGCTACATGATCAGCGGGCATGGCGGGATGCTTGACCGTATGGACTCGCTGTGCTTTGCGGCGCCGATATTTTTTCATATAGTTAGATATTTTTACGCATGAGGTTTTAATGAAAATTTGAAGCAAAATTTTATTTTTAGCGCTCGCGGCAAATTTTGCCTTTGCATTTTCGGCCGAAAAGCTCGTGCAAGACGCTAGAGCGCAGGTCGGACGGACGCTGTTTTACGATCCTTCGTACGAGAGGCTAGCCTATCCGATGGGCGACGCGGATATGATGAAGGGCGTTTGCACCGACGTCGTCGTTAGAGCGCTGCGCGGGCAGGATATCGATCTGCAGCGGCTCATCCACGAGGATATGAGCGCAAATTTAGCGCTTATCCAAAAAAACTGGGGCGCGAAAAAGACCGACAAAAACATCTATCATCGCCGCGTACCAAACATCGCGACCTACCTAAAACGCAAAGGCTACGAGGCGAAGGGCGAGTTTAAAGCGGGCGATATCGTGACATGGCGGCTGGATAACGGCAGGCCGCATATCGGCATAGTTTCGGATAAATTTGCCGCTAGCAAAACCCCGCTCGTGATCCACAACATCGGGCTTTGCGCGCAGGAGGAGGACGTGCTAAACGTTTATGAGATAACGGGGCATTTTAGGATAAAATAAGCGTAAAAATCGATAAATTTAAGCAAGAAAGGCGAAAAATGGAGTTTAAAGAGAGCTGTTTTATAACGAGCGACGGGGCGAGGATATTTTACAGATACCGCCTGGCCGCGGACGTGGCGTGCGAAGACTCGGGTGCAGGCGAAGTAAATTTGAGCGAGAAAGAGCTAGCTGAAAACGCCGAGCAAAATCTCAAATTTAAAGCCGCGCCAAACGCCAAAGCCGTAGCGATATTTCACCGCGGACACGAGCACTCGGGCAGAACGACGCACGTAGCGGACGGGCTAGCGGACGAGAGTTTGAGCTATTTTGCGTGGGATCAGCGCGGACACGGCAGGAGCGAGGGCGAGCGGGGCGACGCGCCGAGTATCGGCCGCCTCATCGCCGACGTGGACGAGTTTGTGGCGCATATCGAGCAGAGATTTGGCTTTGAGACGCAAAATCTAGCCGTTATAGCTCAAAGCGTGGGCGCGGTGCTGGTCTCGGCGTGGCTGCACGACTACGCTGTGCGCGTTCGCTGCGCGGTGCTGGCTAGTCCGGCGTTTAGCGTGAAGCTTTACGTGCCGTTTGCCAGAGCCGGGCTAAAGGCGATCTACAATGCGCGCGGAAATTTCTTCGTAAACAGCTACGTCAAGGCGCACTATCTCACGCACGACAAACAGCGCCAGGCCAGCTACGACGCCGACTCGCTCATCACTCGCGCGATCTCGGTGCGCATACTGCTGGGGCTTTACGAAGCGGCGCAGCGCGTGGTTTCGGACGCCGCCGCGATCACGACGCCTACGCTACTGCTGATCTCGGGCGATGACTGGGTCGTGGAGCATGCCCCGCAGCACGAGTTTTACAACACTCTTGGCGCGCGCGTAAAAAGACGCGAGATTTTAGATGGATTTTACCACGATACGCTGGGCGAGAGCGAGCGGGAAAGGGCGTTTGAGATCGTGCGCGAGTTCGTCGGAGAGCGCTTTAGCGCGCCTTTTAGCGAGGTGGACTGCACGCACGCGGACGAATACGGCTTTAGCCGCGAAGAGGCCGATAGGCTAGCTACGCCGCTACCGAGATTTAGCCCAAAAAATTTACGGTTTAAATTTCAGCGGATATTTATGCAGGCGGTTTCGCCGTGGGTCGGCGGGCTAAAGATAGGCGAAAATACCGGCTACGATAGCGGCAGTACGCTTGATTACGTTTACCGAAACGAGCCGCAAGGGGCGAATAAATTTTTTAAATTTATCGACAAATTTTACCTAAACGCTATCGGCTGGCGCGGCATCAGAGAGCGCAAGCGAAATATCAAGCTAGCTATCGATCAAGCTGTAGCAAAGCTGCAGGAGCGCAGCGAGCCGCTACGACTGCTAGACATCGCCTCGGGGCACGGCAGATACATACTAGACGCCGCGCAGGGGCATAAATTTGAGCGCATAACGCTACGCGACTACAGCGACATCAACGTAAAAGTGGGCAGCGAAATGATAAAAGAGCGCGGGCTGCAGGACGTCGCGAGCTTTACGCAGGCAAATGCGTTCGAGGCCGCTAGCTACGAGGGTCTGCAGGACGCATATACGCTAGGCGTCGTGTCGGGGCTGTTTGAGCTCTTTCCGGGTAACTCGGTCGTTCGCACCGCGCTACAAGGCTTTTCAAGCAGCGTAAAAAGCGGCGGCTACCTCATCTACACCAACCAGCCGTGGCATCCGCAGCTCGAGATGATCGCGCGCGCTCTATCGAGCCACAGGCAGGGCGCTGCGTGGATCATGCGCCGCCGCAGCCAGGCCGAGATGGATCAGCTCGTGGAAAAGGCGGGGTTTAAAAAGGTGCGCGAATGGATAGATGGGGATGGGATATTTAGTGTGAGTTTGGCTGTTAAAATTTAAAAGCGGCTTGTCTTTTGAGTGCTTTTAAATTTGACGATTTCGTCTGTATTTTAAAATTTCAAAGCGCAAATAAAATCCAGCGCAAAAAGATGGAGTAGACGACCGAGCAAGTTTAGTCGGGGGCAAAATATACAAATTTCCTTTTATAGCACCACGACTTCGGTTTCCAGTTCGATACCGAATTCTTCAGAAATGCGGCTTTGCGCTAAATTTATGAGCGCAATCACATCCTCAAAGCTTGCGCTGCCGAAATTTATGATGAAATTGGCGTGCTGCTCGCTAAATTTCGCGCCGCCGATCGCGTGGCCTTTTAATCCCGCTGCTTCGATCAGCCTGCCCGCGGCGTCATTCGGCGGGTTTTTAAAGCAGCTCCCAAAGCTTGCGCCGCGCGGTTGATTAGCACGTTTGGCGGCGAAATCCGTGGCGAGCGAGACGTCAAAGCCGCGCGAAATTTTAAACTCGGCGCCCAAAATCGGCTCCTCGATTCCGCTTCTTCGGTAGCCGAAGCTTATCCGCTCGCGCTCCACCCAGCCGCGAGTTAGGCGCACGGCAAGCAGGCTATCGCTGATGCTAGCGCCGGCGAGCCCCGCATTCATTTTGATTAGCCCACCGAGCGTGCCCGGGATGTTTCGCAAAAACTCAAAGCCGCCGAGGCCTTGCTTTTTGGCGAAGTTGTAAATTTTGCCCGACTTCGTCGCAGCCCCGATGCTAAGGATATCGCCGCTTAAGCTTATGCGATCGAACTCCTCGCTTAACATCGCAAGGTGCGGCGGCGCGGGCGAGATGAGCAGATTATTGCCGCCGCCGATGATCGCGCCCCCCGCTATGCTCTCAAACTCCGCAAAATCGGTCTCGTCCTTTAAAATTTGCACCGCAAAGCTCCCGCCGATGCGCACGGAGGTGTATTTGCTAAAATCTATCTGCTTTGTTTTCAAAATTTTGCCTTTTAAATTTCATTTCTAAATTTTGCGCTAGCCGCTCGCCGCGCATCGTTTTAAAATTTAACTATACCGCGGCGGCGCACGGCACAGAACACGAACGCTATTTCAAAATTTAGCGACGCCAGCGCGATTGAATTTATCTCGCTTGCGATACGTTTTCAGCGGCGCGCTATGTCGCACGCGCAACTCGCACCCTGCGGCACAAAATATAGCCGTGCAATGTAGCGCCGCACTGCAAAATTTCATCGCTGCGTAGCCCTAAATTTGAAAGCGTAGTGGCTATCGTACCGCGACAGATCGCGCTACAGCGCGCCGGTCGATTAGCGCAGCTTGGCGACGATCCGCGGCGAACTCGGCGTCAAATTTGCGCTAAATTTTAAACTCGCTATGCTTCGCGGCTAAATTTCAAAAGCTACGGCGCAGCACAGCCACGGCAAGAACGCGGGGTAAAATTCTACCTCGCGTGCCTACTTTTACGCCGAAGTAAAATTTAACCAAGGCGCAAACCTCTTAACACCGAGGAATTTAGCCAAAACGCGATTTCATTCCGAGTAAAATTTAACCGAAACAAGCGCTAAATTTCATCTAAATTTTGATCTCGCTCGGCCTTACATCGGGTTTTGCCCGCCGCAGTCCGCAAAGCGGATCTCGTTATATTCGCGCGGGATAAAATTCTCCTGCGCGCTAAGCGGCGCAGGGTAAAATCCGCGCTCATAACCAAGCTCAAATAGCCTATCTACCGCCCTTATCTGCACCTGCGAAAGCTCGATCGAGGCCTCGTTAGCATAAAGGCTCAGATATTTTTCTAGCTTTGCGTCGTCCACGCGGATCAAATTTCGCTCCATGAGCATGTGCGATAAAAGCGGCTTGTGCGCGGTGGCGATGCGTACGCCCTCAGTTAGCACGCGCTCGCACTCGATAGCATCCGTTATCGGCAGGCTGCGGCGAACCGCCATGCCTCCTAGCGGCAGCGGTAAATTTTCGCCCGCTAGCTCGCTCCAGATATCCCAGATCTCGCGCTCCACGCAAAGCTCGTCCGAAAAGTCCAAAATACTCTCGTGTATCAGCACGCCCGCGTCTACTTCGCCGCTTAAGACCGCGCCCTCGATTTCGAGGAAGTTTTTATAAACTATGCGCGCCTGCGGGTATGCCATGCGAAAAAGCAGGGCGTTTGTCGTGTGTTTGCCGCTGAGCGCGACTTTGAAATTTCGCTTTAAAACCGCGCCCTTTTTCTTAACTAGCTTTGGTCCGTAGCCCTCGCCGAAGCTCACCGCCGTGCGCAAAAGCGCGTATTCATCGCAGATCAGCGGATATAGCGCGAAGCTAATCGCCGTGGCCTCGTAAGTGCCCTTTAGCGCCTCGTCGTTTAGGCTCTGGATATCAAGCGCGGCGGCGCTAAGCTTTAGATTTTTTGAACTCACCCAGCCGAAATCAATCGCCTTATACATAAAAATATCGTCGGCGTCGGGCGAGTGAGCGACGTTTATATGCTTAAAAATCTTCAAATTTTATCCTTTTTGCTCCGCTTTAAATTTCGCGCGCGGCTAAATTGCGAAATTATAGTAAATTTTTGCTACAGCCCTCATAAAAATGCGCAATTTCTAAAGAAAAACGTGAAAAATTAAGCCCGTTTAAAAGGCTAAATTTAATACTCTCCGCTTGCCGCGCAGAGCTTTTGCGCTCCTTAAAAATTTCAAATTCCGATGCCGCGCCGAATTTAGGCAAATAATCAAAAATTCATTTCAAATTTGGTAAAATCAGGTGAATTTATTTTTAAGGAAAAACATGGACGAGGGAAAGAAAAAGACGCTGGATGCGGCGCTAAAATCGATCGACAAAGCTTTCGGCAAGGGCACGCTCGTGCGGCTAGGCGATAAGCAGGTCGAGCCGATAGACGCCATCTCTACGGGCTCTGTGGGGCTTGACATCGCGCTTGGCATCGGCGGCGTGCCGAAGGGGCGTATCATCGAGGTTTACGGGCCTGAGAGCTCGGGTAAGACGACGCTTACGCTTCATATCATCGCCGAGTGCCAAAAGGCGGGCGGAATTTGCGCATTTGTAGACGCCGAGCACGCGCTGGACGTCAAATACGCTTCAAATTTAGGCGTCGATACCGACAATCTCTACGTCAGCCAGCCCGACTTCGGCGAGCAGGCGCTTGATATCGTAGAAACCCTAGCAAAAAGCGGCGCGATCGATCTTATCGTCGTAGATAGCGTTGCCGCGCTCACGCCGAAAAACGAGATCGAGGGCGATATGGGCGATCAGCATGTGGGGCTTCAGGCGCGACTTATGAGCCAAGCGCTGCGCAAGCTCGCCGGCGTCGTGCATAAGATGAATACGACGGTGATCTTTATCAACCAAATCCGTATGAAGATCGGCGCGATGGGTTACGGCACGCCCGAGACGACGACCGGCGGCAATGCGCTTAAATTTTACGCTTCGGTGCGCATCGACATACGCAAGATCGCTACTTTGAAACAAAACGAAGAGAGCATCGGCAACCGCGCCAAGGTCAAAGTCGTGAAAAACAAGGTGGCGCCGCCGTTTAAGATCGCGGAATTTGACATAATGTTCGGCAAGGGCATCAGCAAAGTAGGCGAGCTGATCGATTACGGCGTCAAGCTCGACATCGTCGATAAAAGCGGCGCATGGTTCAGCTACGGCGATACGAAGCTAGGTCAAGGTCGCGAAAACGCTAAAATTTATCTAGAGAATAACCCTGCTGTCGCTGAAGAGATCACTGCAAAGATCCGCGAGCAGATGGGTAGCGTAAATTTCAGCGCAGACGCGGACGATGAAGAAAATTTACAAAGTGGAGATGAATAATGATTTATATCGAAGATGTTTATGCGATAGAGGTGTTAGATAGCCGTGGCAACCCGACCGTGAAAGCGACTGTGGCTCTAAGCGACGGCACCGTAGCAAGCGCGATAGTCCCAAGCGGCGCAAGCACGGGCAAACGCGAGGCACTAGAGCTTCGCGACGGGGGCGATAGATACTGCGGCAAGGGCGTGCTAAAAGCGGTGGAAAACGTAAATTCGCAGATCGCCGAAGCCGTGATCGGACTAGATGCTTTTGGTCAAAAGGCGCTTGATGATGAGATGAGAGAGCTTGACGGCACCGATAATTACTCAAATTTAGGCGCAAATGCGGTGCTTGGCGTATCTATGGCGGTAGCGCGCGCGGCGGCAAAGAGCCTTGACGTGCCTTTGTATCGCTACCTAGGCGGCGCAAACGCTAGCGTACTGCCGGTGCCGATGTTTAATATCATCAACGGCGGCGCGCACGCGAACAACAGCGTGGATTTCCAAGAATTTATGATTATGCCGTTTGGATTTGATAAATTTAGCGACGCGTTGCGAGCGGCGAGCGAAATTTACCACACGCTAAAAGGCCTTCTAAACGCGGCCGGTCACAGCACGGCGGTGGGCGACGAGGGCGGATTTGCGCCGAATTTAAACGATAACGAAGAGCCGATCAAACTCATCATGCAAGCTATCGAAAAAGCTGGCTACAAAGCGGGCGAGCAGATCAAACTAGCCCTTGACGTCGCGGCTAGCGAGCTGTATGAAAACGGCAAATATAAGCTAGAAGGCAAGGAATTTAGCAGTGAAGAGCTGATAGAGCGATATGCGCAACTTTGCGAGAAGTATCCGATATTTTCGATCGAAGACGGCCTAAGCGAGGACGACTGGGCGGGCTGGGCGAAGCTAACTAGCAAGCTTGGCTCTAAAGTGCAGCTTGTGGGCGACGATCTATTTGTAACGAACGAGAAAATTTTGCGCGAAGGCATCGCCAAAGGCGTAGGCAACGCGATCCTAATCAAACCGAATCAAATCGGCACCGTAAGCCAAACTATGCAGACGATCCGCCTAGCGCAGCGCAAAGGCTACCGCTGCGTGATGAGCCACAGAAGCGGCGAGAGCGAGGATAGCTTTATCGCGGACTTCGCCGTCGCGATGAATACGGGCCAAATCAAAACGGGCGCAACCTCAAGAAGCGAACGCAACGCCAAATACAACCGCCTGCTTGAGATCGAGCGCGAGACGGACGAGTTTTTGGGAAGCCGAATTTAAAATGTTTTTTAAAAAAAGGTCCAAGCGGGGCTTAAAAGGCGGCGCGCAACGCACCTATGCGGACGGAGCGGATTATACGGACACGCAAGGCGGATATTCAGACGCAGACTTTGACGAGGACGATTTTTTTGACGATGAAAATTTTGGCGGAGGCTTTAGCGAGGTAGGGGCTGGCTTCCGCAAAAATCGCAACGGAACCTCACACGGCGTAGACGAAGCAGGCTCTGCCTCTGATGCCGGAGGCGACAGCTCTAATTTAAGTTGTAAAAGCTCCGCTGCAAGCGGAAACTACGAAGGCAGCGCGCAAGCAGACGCGGACTTTTACAGCGCGGAATTTATTGGGGGCGGCGATTTAAAGAATGCAGAATTATACGCGAAAGAAAACCGCTTTCCAAACGACGCGGGTTTTGCGGCTCAGAGCGTAGAGCGCGGCTCTCAAGGCACGGGCTTTGCGGCGCAAGGCATAAATCCTGCTGCGCAAGAATTTTCTTTTATGCCGCAGAACGCAGATTCTGCCGCTAAAAAAGCTTTAAAAAAGCGTAAAAATTTAAAAGAACGGCTGAATTTTATCAATCCGTTTTCACCGCTTAAGCAGATTTTTGCAGCTCTTGCGCTGATCGTCTGCGTTGTTTTTGCAGGCATCTTCGTAGGCGACGTGCTATTTGGCAAGCGATCGTTTGAGGTGCTGCGCCAACTGCAAAAAGAAAAGGCGTTTTTATTCACCGACGTCGAGCGGCTAAAAGAGGAAAACGCCGAGCTGCAAAAGCTTTATTTAGAGCGTCGCTCGCTCGATCCGGACCTTAAAAAATGAGAAAAATTTCTTTGCTAATTTTAGGTCTTTGCGCTTTTTTAAACGCTGAGAATTTAAATGGCGCAAATTCAAACGCTACGAAACCTAGCATCGCCGCGGCAAAAGAGCAAAATTCTATCAATTTGGCGATTAAAGAGCCAAAGACAGGTGCACAAAGCCCAAACGCTAAAAAGCAAGCTGTAATGAAACCTGAAACATCTAAAAGCCCTACCGTAGCAATGCAAAAAAGCGCTGCAGAAGCAAATTCCAGCGTCAAAACAAGCGCCGCCAAAAAAGCTGTGAGCGCACAGCTCTCGCAGACCGAAAAAAAAGCTCCTGCGCTCAAAGCGGGCATCGGTGCTCCTTCGCAGGCCATAAAAACGGAACGAAACTCTTCTGCGCAGCCTTCAGTTACGATGCTTCCGCCTCCTGATGAGTTACCGATCTTGCCGGAAGTAAGCGAGCCAAATTCTACGATAGTGCAAAATTTCAAGGCGGCACAGAATTCTACAGCTCAAAATTCTACGGTGCAAGACTCTACTATGCAACAAAACGCGCAATTTGCTCCGCAAAATTCCAATCCGGCGCAAAGCTCTGTCGCCACGTCGCAAAATGCTCCCGCGCCTAAAAATTTTACGCAGCAAACCTTTGCGCTTCCCTCCGACGCCCTTACGATCGAAAGCTTAATTGTGCGATATAGGGACGACGACGGGGTCCTGCACGAAAAGATCGTTGATGTCAATCGCTCGATTGATTGGCACGATGACTTCGTGCTAAGCGCTAGCGCCAAACCCGCGCTACATAGGGCACTGGACGTCTCGGTTACTTCGACTGATCCAAATTTACAAAAGCAGGCCTCACAAAGTGGCATCACGCCTAGCTTCGCGCCGCGCCTGGAGCTACCGCTAGAGACGCTTAAATTTGACGATGGACTAAAATTCGTCATTCGCAAAGACAGCGTGCAGCTCATCACCGCAGATGATTTCAAAAGCTCCGACGCAAATGCTTCGGGCACGCTTGAGGCGGAGTTTTGGCGCCAAGAGATCCCGCTTAGCGGCGCGAGCTTTGCTGTAAATATCGGCGGCTTTAGCGACATCAACGTCACCAAAGAGGACGGCTACTACCGCATCGGCGTGCGCTCACATGAGGGTAACCTCAGCATCAGACGCAAAGATGGCGGGTATTTGATTTACAAAAATTCTAATTAAGGAGAGACTATGACACATTTAGAGATTATGAAATTTCGCCACGCGTGCAAAATTTTTGACGAGAATAAAAAGATCGGCAAAGCCGATTTCGACGCTATTTTGCAGGCGGGCATCTTAGCACCTAGTTCTACGGGGCTAGAGCAATGGGACTTTTTGGTTGTGCAAAACAAGGCGCTGCGCGAGCAGATCCGCGAAAAATCATGGAATCAGCCGCAGATCACCTCTTGCTCACATCTGGTCGTGATTTTAGCAAAGATCAAGGACATAAAGCTAGGAAGTGATTATATCGAGCGAATGATTACGCGTAAAAAAGATGAAGCGCCCAAATATATCGGCGACAGGCATAAATTTTATCAAGATTTTTTAAGCGGTTATTTTCACAACGACGATGAGGAGCTATTTAATTGGTCGCACGCGCAGTGCATGTTTGCAGCACTTGCGATGATGAACGAGGCCGCAAGCCGCGGTATCGACAGCTGCCCAATGGAGGGCTTTGATCGCGCAGCGCTAAATGAAATTTTAGGCATCGATTGGAACGATCGCCGCGTGGCGCTACTCGTACCTTTCGGCTACCGCGTAAATCCACAGCCGCAAAAGATCCGCCGCAGCATAGATGACGTAGTAAAGTGGATCGAATAAGCCAGCAAGCGCTTTTGAACCGCTAAGTTTAAGGTGCAATAAATTCCAAAGTTTAGTGCGAAAGCGTGGCGCGCGCATTTTTTAGGAATTTATAGCACTTTTGCCTTTCTTCTCGCTCATAAATTTTGTGCGGCGAGATTTAAAATTTTATAAAATCACCGAAAATTTAAACGAAGGAGCGAGCGTGAAAAAAATGTGGGAGGGGCGCTTTAGCGAGGCGAGTTCGGCGCTTTTGGAGGAGTTTAACGCCTCGATCGGCTTTGATAGGACGCTTTGGCAGGAGGATATCGCAGGCAGCAAGGCGCACGCTCGGATGCTCGGCGCCTGTGGGATTTTAAAGGCTGACGAGAGCGAAAAGATCGTCGCCGGGCTTGATGCCGTGTTTGAGGAGATAAAAAGCGGTAAATTTGAGTTTAAAACCGCCGACGAGGACATTCACATGGCGGTCGAAAAGCGCCTAAGCGAGCTCATCGGAGGCGATCTTGGCGGTAGGCTGCACACGGCGCGCAGCAGAAACGATCAGGTCGCGCTTGATTTTCGCCTCTACGTGCTTAAAAGTGGTGCCGCGATCGCCGAGAAAATCCGTGAGTTGATCACCGCTCTGCGAGATATCGTAAGTAAGCACGCAGACACGCTGATGCCGGGCTACACGCACCTTCAGCACGCCCAACCCGTGAGCCTTGCCTATTATTTGCTAGCTTACGCGTTTATGTTTCGCCGCGACTACGAGCGCTTTGTCAGCTCGCGAGAGCGAAATAATCTCTGTCCGCTGGGCTCGGCTGCACTTGCGGGCACGCCGCATCCGATAAATCGCGAGCTCGTCGCGCAGCAGCTCGGGTTTGCGGGAGTGACGCCAAACGCGATGGATAGCGTCAGCGACCGCGATTTCGCGCTTGAGATTTTGTTTAACGTAAGCGTGCTGATGACGCATGCATCGCGCCTGTGCGAGGAGCTTATCTTGTGGAGCTCGCAGGAGTTTGGCTTTGTCACGATCAGCGATGCCTACAGCACGGGTAGCTCGATCATGCCGCAGAAGAAAAACCCCGACGTCGCCGAACTCATCCGCGGCAAAACTGGGCGCGTAAACGGTAATCTCGTCGCGCTGCTAACGGTGATGAAGGGCTTGCCGCTAGCATACAATAAGGACATGCAAGAGGACAAGGAGGGTGTTTTTGACAGCGTCGCCACCGCGCTTGCTAGCCTTGAAATTTTAAAACAGATGCTAAAAACGGCTAAATTTAACGAGCAAAATATGCTCGCAATGACGCGCCGAGGGCACCTCACGGCAACTGATCTGGCGGACTATCTCGTGCGAGAGAAAAACGTGCCGTTTCGCCGGGCGCACTTCATCACAGGCAAGGCTGTGGCGTATGCTGAAAATTTGGGCCTGGATTTAAGCGAGCTAAATGCGCAGCAGCTTGCAGGCGTGGATGAAAGCTTGGACGCGGGTGCGGTTAAATTTCTTGATCTAAACGCTTCTAAGCAGGCGCGTAAGTCGCAAGGAGGCACGGCGAATGAGAGCGTTGCAGCGCAGATTGAAATTTTGAACAAGTGGCTGAAAGGCTAAATTTAAGGGGCTAAGAGCGGCGAAATTTTAAAATTTAGCGCTCGTAGCTTTGAAATTTCGTAGCCGCAGCTTTAAATTTTAAGATTCGGCGAGCTCGACGATCTGTGTGGGCACATACACGGGCTGGGCGGGATTGGCAAGCGGTGGCGTGTTAGCTGTGTGCGGAACGGGCTTTGTGACGAGATTTTGAAATTTCAGTCGCAGTCTGCGAAATAAAATTTTAAAAACAGGGCTCGCGCAAAGCGATGAATTTAAATTTGACGCTTCGCCTGCGAGATAAAATTTTAAAAAGCGTGCCGCCGCTAGGTTACCCAAGTGCAGCTAGAAAGCGCGAGCAGGCTTTGCGCGCGGGTTTTAATCGGTGCCGAGGGCGGTACGGAGCAGAATTAAATTTTAAACTCAAAGATTAATGACGGCGGATCGGATTTTTTCGAGAGCGGAATTTAATCGAAGCAAATTTAAACATGGAGGGCGTTTTGATATATCTAGTGTCCAATACGAGATTTGAGCATCCGCAGGTGAGGCAGCTTGCGGTTTGCGAGATAAAATTCCTCAAATTTAGCCTGCCCGCGCAGACGGGCGCGCTAATTTTTACCTCCAAAAACGCAGTGGCGGCGATAAAATTTAATGAAATTTCTCTTGATTTAGATACGCCCGTTTACGCTATCGGCGAGCCGTGCGCTGCGGCCGCGCGCGAGTTTGGATTTCGCGATATTTTTGTGGCGCGACACGGACACGGAAATGAGTTTGCCGCCGAGATCGCGCCGCTCTTGCAAGGCGCAGACGCGCTGTATCTGCGCGCGCGCGAAACGGTATCGAAGCTGGAGCAAATTCTATCTAGCGCCGGCGTGCGGCTGCAAAGCGTGATCGCCTACGAAAATTGCGTCCTTAGTCTGCCTGCTACCGCAAAACCGCCGCAAGGCAGCACGCTGATTTTTACCTCGCCTAAGAACGTTCGCGGCTTTACCACAAATTTCGGCTGGGACGGGGGCTATAAGGCGATCTGTATCGGTAGGACGACGGCGAGCGTTTTGAGCGAGCTTTGCGAGCCGATAATCTGCGAAAGAATGTCGATAAAATCCTGCGTCGATCTGGCGCTTTTGCCATAGTTTAAGCAAATTTAGACTATAATTTTGCCTAAGCCTGGGTGAAGCGAGAGCGTTTTATATGAGGGTTCAACATATTTGTATAAGCGACGACGTGAGAGGTCCGTGTGACGCGGCTCGGCTCGAGCTTTTTTAAAGTTACGGGTTGCGACCTAGAGATTTTTCCTAGTTGCAAGATTGGCTTTGTTTGAGCCGATTCTTTTTACGCAACGCTCACTTGGGTTTTTTACGTTACGGAGGCTTCATTGAATATCCTAATAATCGGCGGCGGCGGTAGAGAATACGCGATCGGGCTAAGACTTCGCGAGGATAAAAACGTTTTAAATCTGTATTTCGCTCCAGGGAACGGCGCTACAAAGGCGCTCGGTAAAAATTTAGATTTAAAAGATTTTGATGAACTTGCGCTCTTTGCGAAAAACAACGACGTAACTCTTACTATCGTGGGTGCCGAAGAGCCGCTTACAAAAGGCATCGTGGATATTTTCAAAGCGCAGGGTCTCGCGATATTCGGTCCCAGCGCCGCTGCGGCGAAGCTTGAGGGCTCTAAGGTCTATATGAAGGACTTTCTGGCGCGAAATCATATCAAAACCGCAAAATTTCTAAGCAGCGACGATCTCTCCGAAATTTCAAAATTTATCGATACTCTAAACGGCCGCGTCGTGGTCAAAGCAGACGGCCTGTGCGCGGGCAAGGGCGTCATCATCGCAAATTCCAAAGATGAAGCTAAAAAAGCCGCTGCAGATATGCTAAGCGGCGAAAGCTTCGGCGAAGCGGGCAAGCGCGTCGTTGTGGAGGAGTTTTTAGAGGGCTTCGAGCTGAGCTTTTTTGCGATCTGCGACGGGGAAAATTTCGTAAGCTTGCCCGTAGCGCAGGATCATAAAAAATTGCTTGACGGCGATCTAGGCCCGAACACCGGCGGTATGGGAGCTTATGCGCCAAGCCCGCTAGCGGATGCCGCACTGATAAAAAGAGTAGAAAGCGAGATCGTCTCACCCACGCTAAAAGGGATGCGGCAGCAGGGCGCGCCATTTTGCGGCGTGCTATTCGTAGGGCTTATGATCGTGAGCGGCGAGCCTTACGTGCTGGAGTACAATGTCCGTTTCGGCGATCCCGAGTGCGAGGTTTTGATGCCGCTAATCGACGGAAATTTGAGCGAAATTTTATACAACGCCGCCGTAGGCAAGCTAAGTAGTATAAGCTTAAAAGAGCGATTTGCGGTGGGCGTCGTAATGGCTAGCGAGCGCTACCCTTACGGCTCTTCGCAGCCTACTTTGATCGAGGTCGGCGAAATTCCTGCGGGCGCACATATCTGCTACGCAGGCGTGAGTGAGCGAGAGGGGCGGATTTACGCTAGCGGCGGGCGCGTTTTGGTAAGCGTGGGCGTCGCGCAGAGCCTAAAGCAGGCGCGGGACGCGGCTTACGCGCTGTGCGAAAATATAAAATTTAGCGGCGCGCAGTATAGGCGTGATATCGCGCACCAAGCCTTAAGAGATAAAATTTGATCGTCGCTCCGCTTAGCAAGCGCGTAATCGCGTTTAGTATCGACGAAGCGGTGAGCGTAACGCTTTTTGTAGTCGTGCTATTTGCTATTGACGAGCCAGAGCTTGTCGCAGCGGCGCAGAGCGGAAGCAATCTTGAGGTACAAAAGATTGCGTCAAAATTCATTTTGCATTACGCGATAATAAAATTTTTATATCAGGCGATTTTTGTCTATCTATACGGCGCGACGCTAGGCAAGCTTGCGGTTAAAATTTATTGCGTCCGCGCCGACGGCAGCTCTATGGATATCGCTACTGCAGCGATCCGCGCGGCGGTTAGGTTGATAAGCGAGATGATCTTTTATATGGGATTTTTGGTGGCGCTTTTTACGAACTCGCGTCAGAGCCTGCACGATATGGCGGCGAAAACATTGGTGGTAGAGATTGAAAAAGAGTAAAAAATTTAAAATTCTAGCGCTCAGTTTTAGCGCTCTTTTAGCAAGCAGTGCGAGCGCAAAGGTCCAAGACGTCGAGCTTATAGCAGATAATGTCGAGAAAAACGGCTTTTTGACGGAGGCTAGTGGCAACGTAACGGTGTATTCGCAGGACTACTTCATCACCGCCGATCGCGCTACATACGACGAGCAAAATGGTATCATTGAGCTTTTTGGTAACGTCAATGCGATGCGCGGTAGCAGCGAAACTACGCGTGCGCAGCATGTCAAAATCGATCTGAAAAACGACAAGCAGGAAGCCGACGTAAATTTTATGATGGACAAGGACTCCGAGCTTTGGATGCAAAACGACGCTAGCTGCAGCGACAGCGAGTATTACCGCGTGGAGGGCTCCAGCGTATCTAGCTGCAACGTCACCGATCCTGATTGGCGCATCAAATTTAGTAGCGGCATGCTCAATAAAGAGAGCAAATTCCTCCATCTTTTCAATCCGAGATTTTACGTGGGCGATGTGCCGGTGCTCTATCTGCCGTATTTCGGCTTCCCGACTGATCGCACGCGCCGCACGGGCCTACTGCCTCCAGAGGCCGGCTACATCAGCAAGGAGGGGATCTACTACAAGCAGCCGATCTATTTTGCGCCTTACGATAGCTGGGATTTTCAGCTCGATCCGCAGGTGCGCACGCGCAGGGGCTTTGGCGCATACGGCACCTTTCGCTTCACGGAGTCGCCGTATTCTTACGGCGAGATTAGAGGCGGAGTTTTCGATAACTTTTCGCGAGCGCAAAAGCGGCTCGAATACAAAAACGAGCGCCACCACGGATTTGAAGTTCAATACGATCGCAGCAAGCTCGCGACATATCTGCTAGACGGCGATCTGCGCGAAAATTTATGGATCGATTTTACTCAGCTAAACGATCTGGAATACTACGATCTGAAGGAAAAGGGCGGTCTTAGCGACGATGCGGATAATTCGCTCGTAACTTCACGGCTGAATTATTATTTGACCTCAGACGAGCACTATTTTGGCGCTTACGGACGCTACTACATCGATACGAGTAAGCTAAACGCCGATAATACCTTCCGCAACGAAGATACCGTCCAAGAGCTTCCGACGCTGCAATATCATAAATTTAGCAATGATTTGGGACTGCCAAATTTGATCTATTCGCTTGATGCGAAGGCGCGTAATTACACCAGATGGGAGGGCGCGACTGCTCGCCAATACGAGTTTGACGTACCGATTAGTATAAGCACGCCGCTACTGGCGGATTATTTAAATTTCGCCTTTACCGAGCGAGTGTATATGACCAATATCGATTGGCACGATAAATTTTACTACGCAAACGGAGATCTTGGCGAGGATAAAAGCACTTTCTACGCTAATCAATACACCGAGCTTTCGCTCTACACCGACGTAGCCAGGGCTTACGATAGCTTGTATCATACGATGAGCTGGAGGGCGGATTTTAGAATTCCCGAATGGCAGCAAGGCGATATAGAGGATAGAATTTTAAAGTATCATCAGTATAAATACGACCTTGCTCGCGGCGCAGTAGATCGCTCGCGGCTGGGTAACTTGCAAGACTCGCTTTATTGGGAGGATAACTTCTTAAGTGAGCTTAGTGACGAATACACCCACGAAAATGCAGCTTTAAGTATGACGCAGTTTTTCTATAATGAAGACGGACGTAAATTCTTACGCCATAGCGTCAAGCAGCGATATGACTTCGACGATCATGAGTTCGACGATTTAGAACACCGCATCGATGCGTATTTTGCAAATGGGCTAAATATCGGAAACCGCTTTACCTACTCGCATAAATATAAAAGCTTCGATAAGGTCTATACCTACGCCAACTACTCCAACGACGACTTTAGCTTTGGACTTAGTCACGCTTACGAATATGAAAAACTTAGCATGGAGCCTAAACGCTATACGAAAGATAACTACGGTATCGTAAACGCTTCGGTAAATTTGCCTAGGAATAATAAAATTTTTGGGCGTTGGGATTACGACTTGGAGCGATCTTATTCTAAAATGTGGCGCGTGGGACTTTCTCATACGCGCAAGTGTTGGAATTACTCTTTTGTGTATCAAGAGGATATCGAGCCTAAAAATACCAGTACGACGGGCTACAGCAAAGCAAGCAAGGAGCGCGGAATTTACTTTCTCGTAAATTTCTATCCGTTCGGCGGAGTAGGGTATGATTTTTCAGTAGATAGCGAATACGGAAGCGAAAAATAATGACGCCTAGAGCTGAGCTGATGTTTGAAAACCAAATCGACGCCGCGATGAAACTCGCAGAAATTTTACCCGCTACCGTGATCAAAAACGAAAATTTTCTAATAATCGCTCAATCCCTGGAGTCGCTTCCTATCGCAAACCATCTTGCCTTAAAACTGGGACTTCATTATGAGTTTTTATTCACAGAGCCTGTTTTAGCGCCAAATAATCCGGAATGCGCGATCGCGTGCGTAAGCGAAACCCAAGAGATCGTGATGGTAGATGAGCTCGTGCGAAGCTTTGGCATCAGCCTGGATTATGTTTACGGACAGGCAAACAGACTTTATGAGGAGAAAATTTTAAAAAACATGTATAAATTTCGCAAGGGCGAGCTTTTGGGAAATTTGGAGAAAAAAAACGTCATCTTGGTAGATGAAGGGTGTGAGAGCGGGCTGACCGCGCTTACTTGCATAAAAACGCTCGTAAGCTTAAACGCCAAAGCGATCTTTTACGCCACTCCCGTTATCGGCAGCGATAATGCAGACGAGATCGCCATGCTAGTAGATGGAATTTATGCTGTTCATAAGATCAGAGATTTTGTGAACGTGGATTTTTATTACAAAGAAAAAACGCTCTCAAGCGCGGAGGAGATAATGCAAATTTTAAACAAATGCCCGCTTTATCTGCCGTTTCACGAAACCAACAAAAACAAGGAGAAAATTAATGCAGTGTAAAATTGAAGTAAATGGTAATACCGAAATTTTCGATATCGACAAAGTTGCGAAACAAGCCGCGGGCGCGGCGCTTTTGCGCGTTAAAAACACCGTCGTGCTAGCTACCGTAGCGCGCGAAGAGACGCAGGTGCAGGAGGACTTTTTGCCCCTTACTGTGCAATATATCGAAAAGATGTACGCGGCAGGCAGAATCCCGGGAGGCTATATCAAGCGCGAGACCAAGCCGGGCGATTTTGAGACGCTTACCAGCCGCATCATAGACCGCTCGCTGCGCCCGCTCTTTCCAAAGGGATACGCATATCCGACGCAGATCGTAGTTTACGTGCTATCGGCAGATCCCGAAGTCGATCTGCAAGTCGTTGCTCTTAATGCGGCGTCTGCGGCGCTGTATCTTAGCGATATCCCGATTAAGGCGCCCGTTTGCGGCGTGCGCGTAGGCTATCAAAACGGAAACTTCATCTTAAATCCTAGCAACTCCGCGCTTAAAGCTAGTGCGCTCGATCTTTACGTAGCGGGCGTCGGCGATGAGCTTTTGATGATCGAGATGCGCTCCCTGCCCCAAATTAGAGGCGGCACGCAACAGATGAATGAATTTAGCGAAGATCTGATGGTAGATGCGATCGATTTTGCCGCAAAGGCGATAAGCGCGGGCTCGGGCGCCTACGAAGAGGCTTTTTTGCCGCTTAAAAAGCCCGATGCGAGCCTAGAGTATAAACCCGAGATCGAGGATGAGGATATTGCGGACTTCATCGACGCAAATTATAAAGACGCCGTTAAAGCGGCGATCAATCAGATGGCAAAGAGTGAGCGCGCTACCGAGCTAAACAGAATCGTAGATCAAATTTTAACTACCGAAGCTGCGGCGCAAAACGAGTGGAGCAAAGAAGTAATCTCCAGCGTCATCGGCAAGTATAAGCGCGGCATCATCCGCACGCAGATCATCGAGGATCGCCGCAGAGCCGACGGACGCGCGCTTGATGAGGTGCGCCCGATCAGTATCGAGACAAACATCCTGCCGTGCGCGCATGGAAGCTGCCTATTTACGCGCGGGCAGACGCAGGCTTTGGTCGTCACCACGCTAGGCGGCGATAGCGACGCGCAGCTAAGCGACAGCCTAACGCAGCTCGAGCCGATCAACGATAGATTTATGTTTAACTACAACTTTCCGGGCTTTTGCGTAGGCGAAGCAAGCCCGCTCAAAAGCCCCGGCAGACGTGAGCTGGGACATGGAAATTTAGCCAAAAGAGCGCTATATCCGAGTATCGATCTAAACTCGCCGCAGTCTATCCGCGTAGTAAGCGAAATTTTAGAGAGCAACGGCTCAAGCTCGATGGCTTCGGTCTGCGGCGGCGCACTTTCTCTTCGAGCAGCGGGCGTATCTACGTTAAAGCTCGTTGCGGGCGTCGCGATGGGCTTGATTTTTGAGGGCGAAAAACACGCCGTGCTAACCGACATAATGGGGCTTGAGGATCACGACGGCGATATGGATTTCAAGGTCGCGGGCACATATGATGGCATCACCGCGCTTCAGATGGATATCAAGCTCGGCGGCATCAGCCTAGAGGTTTTAAAAGAGGCTCTAGCGCAGGCAAAGCAGGCTCGCGCGCATATTTTGGGCTTGATGGAGCAGGCGGATGCGGCGATCGTTATAAACGAGGACGTGCTTCCGAAGCTTGAAATTTTTAGTGTCGAGGCGAGCAAAATCCCAGACATCATCGGCCAGGGTGGCAAGGTCATCAAAGAGATCACCGAAAGCTTCGGCGTAAATATCGATCTGGATCGCGAAAAGGGCGAGGTCAAGATCCAGGGTGCCAAAGCTAGCGCCGTATCGGGCGCGAAAGAGAAAATTTTATCGATAGTCTCAAATTCTCGCGATTTTCGTAAGCCGCGCGGTGAACGCAAAGAGGTAAAATTTCAGATCGGCGAGGAGTTTGACGGCGTGGTGCAAAGCGTGCTGGATTTCGGCACCTTTATCTCGCTGCGAGACGGCGTGGACGGACTGCTGCGCGCTAAATTTATCACGACGCCTTACAAGGCGGGCGACGTGGTGCGAGTGCGCGTGACCGATCAGAAAGGCACTAAAATTTCACTGGAATTAGCTTAAAATTTTAATAGGAGCGTAAAGATGCAGCTTAAAAAGATTTTTTTCCCTATTGGCGGCGGCGAGGAGCTGGCAGAGCGCATACACGGAGCGCTGCTCGTGAATAAATTTTTCGGCACACACATCAACATAATGGCGTGCCAGCTCGATCCTAAGATGATCTACAATGTGCGTATAACGCTAAAAGGCGGCGTGCTGATGGAGGAATTTTTAAAATCAGCGGGCGATGAGATGAGGGCTGAGCGCGAGGTGATCAAAGCTATCTTCGACACTGAATGCGCCAAGCTGGGCCTAGATCAAAACGACGACGATCACGTCCCAAATAGCGCCGCTTTGAGGCATATGGTGGGTATCCGCTCCGAGCTGGTCGAGAAATACTCTAAATATTGCGATTTGGTGCTGGTCTCGGTGCCGCCTACGGGCTCTATCACGGGTACGTTTGAGGCTGCGGTTACCAAAAGTGGCAAGCCTTGCATCGTCATACCGCGCAAGCTGCAGGAGTTCAAGGCGGATAAAATTTTAGTTTCGCTTACCGGCACTGCGGCATCTGCAAGGGCGCTTGATAATTGGCTGGAGCTTTTGCAGCACGCCAAATCTATCACCGTCATTACCGCAAATCACTACCTTCAGGATGATCTTGCCGAAACTAAGCGCCGCATAAGCGATTATCTAGCCTTGCATGACGTTAAAATTGATGTTTTTGAGGCGTTAAACGCCGAGGGCAAGATCCCTGGGCAGGTGCTACTAGAGTATGCCGACGCGGGCGATTTCGACCTCATAGTCGCGGGCTTGCACTCGGACAGCGGCATAAAGGAGATATTCCTAGGCGGCGCGTCGAAATACTTCCTACAAAAGACGAAAATTCCAGTCTTAATGTAGCTTGAAGCCTAGACACCGTGTCGCAGCACACCGCCCGCACCGCGTCTAAGCTTAATCGGCTTTTAAGCGTCGCAAGCTAAAGCTTAAATTTTAATCGGCTCGTCGTGACTTTGCTAGTCCGTCCGCAAATCGTGCAGTTATGCCATTTTGCGGATGGGTTACGATTAATTTTATCGCTAGCTTTACTGACGAGCCGCGTTTGCTTTGCCGCGGCTAGAGAGCAAGTATATCCGCGGCGAGCGGAGTTAGCGGTCGCGGCAATCTCGCCGGTCTATCTTTGAGCGCGGTAAGTTTGAAATTTCCATGTCTGCGGTTTCGGCTGCGTCGCGGATTTTGCATAAAATTTGCACTTGAAATTTCTGCTTGTACGCTAAATTTTGAATTCCAAGGAGCGCAGATGGCATTTGAAAATGCAATCATCACTAAAGAGGATGATGAGAAGTATGGATTGAGTGAAATTTACTACAAATATAATCCGAAACGCGAAGTTTTTATCAATAAACAAGATTGGGTGATAAGCAGAGAGCCTGATTGCTGGCTATGGGATATTTTTTATTTTCCCGATCCCGAATATGATCATGGAACTCTTGTTAAAGCTATTTGGATTTTATATTATAAAGGTGAAATCATTGAAGTTGTCCTTGATTATGACATCAATAGGGCGCTAATACCTAAGCAATTTCATAGAATTTGGCAACTACTTGATCTAAATCCAAAACAAACTAAATTGATTTCAAGGGATGAATAATTATACTTCTAGACAATGCTTTGCAAGCATATGGATATGATGGTATATGGGAGCAAATCCCGAACTACACTATGGAGCTCCAAGACCTAACCGATCGTAAAATCTAAAATTATTAAAATTTCTTAAGGAGGAGAGAATGGCGTTTGAAAATGCAATTATCACTAAAGAGGATGATGAGAAGTATGGATTGAGTAAAATTTACTACAAATATAATCCATACTATGAGACTTTTATTAACGAGCTTGGTTGGACTATTGATCGAGATGCGGATTGTTGGCTGTGGAAAATTTATAGTTTTCCTGATCCAGATTATGACCATGGCACTGATCGGGTGTTGCCGCGGGTGATTGCGCTAAATGAAGATTTCTTG
>NZ_CALHII010000147.1 GCF_938030815.1 uncultured Campylobacter sp. | reverse complement strand
TTACCGCCAAATTTAAGCTTTTTAGTATTTCCAATTTGATCAGCAACTTGCTTTAAGCCAGGCATCTTCCATACCTCTGTGCAAAGTCCAGTATCATTATGAACTTCTGCTGTAATAGTACCGTTTGCACCATCTATATCGGTAGCACTAGTCTTTACTTCAAAACAATTGGAACCTTTTGCCATTACAGGGTTAGCAACATTTGACATCTCTTTATAAGTTGTGCTAAAGTTACCTTGTGAAGTGTAATAAGCACCCAAATCGCTTACCAATGTTTGAATATTTGTAGCTGCCTTAGAAACCTCAGCATCATCACGAGTAGCTGCAAGTCTTGGAATAGCAACAGCTGCCAAAATACCTAAAATAACGATAACGAAGATCAACTCGATCATAGTAAAACCTTTTTTCATGGTTTACTCCTTAAATAAAATTCATTCCGCATACCTATATGCGAAACTTGGCGTAATTATAGAGAAAAATTTAAAAATTGTCAATAGTTTTTAGCAAATTTTTTACAATTTATTTACAAAGCTCGATTTTGCGGGCATTGTAAAATCAAAATTTTAAATCCATTTGGTCTATTAATGTATTGTAGTGGCGACTCTGCACATTGATACCATAAAAATTATTTGCTTTCATTTTCGTCCATCACGCGATAAACCATATGTCTATTCGAGATACAGGATACTACAGCCCGTATTTTTTCGTGAGAATTACATACTCTTCCACGCGTCTATCTCGCAAAAACGGCCACCAGCGACGCATGTTTTCGCATCTTTGCATATCGATGGTTACGACTTCGCATAGCTCATCGGTGCTATTTGCGCGAAACAGCTGTTCGCCCTGTGCGCCAAAAACAAAGCTATTGCCCCAAAACCTAATCCCATCTTCGCTGGCAAGCTGATCTACGCGCTGTTTATTCGGCAGCACCTCTAAAGTTTCGCCGTTAAATTTAATCTCTATCGAAATTTTTAAATTTTCTCGTGCCGCCTCATCCTTTGCGGGCAAAATTTCGCTGCCGATCGCCATTTTGCCGCTATCCGTTAGCGCCCCATTATTAAAGGATAAAATTCCGCCCTCGCTTAAAATTTTACTCTCGCCGCCCGTATCCGCGGAGCGCAAAATTTTATCGCGCACATTCAAATTTGCTTCGCCTCCAGATAAAATTTCATCTGGCGAGACCTCGCTAAGCGCGGCGCTTTCAAAGCCCACGCGATTTACGGCGATTACGGGCAGGGAGTTTGCCACCGCATGCCCGCGCTGTACCGCGACCCAGGCCTCCAGCTGACGCGCTTTTTCGTCCTCGCCGTCGCCATCAAACCACCCGATCGCGGTCGGATATATGAGTAGCTCGGCACCGCGTAGCGCCATCGCGCGCGCCGCCTCGGGATACCACTGATCCCAGCACACCAGCACGCCGAGCCGTCCCACGCTCGTATCTATGGGCTCAAAGCCCAGATCGCCAGGCGTGAAATAAAATTTTTCGTAAAACTGCGGATCGTCGGGTATGTGCATCTTGCGGTACTTGCCGGCGATCCTGCCGTCGCGCTCGAAGACCACGGCGGTGTTGTGATACAGCCCCGCGGCGCGGCGCTCAAAAAGCGAGCTTACCAGCACGACGCCAAATCTCTTCGCCACCTCGCTCCACAGCCGCAAATCGCGCTCGAAATCCTGCGCGTAGTCAAAATTTTCGGTATTTTCGCGCTGGCAAAAATAATGCGTCTGATGAAGCTCTTGCAAAACGATTAACTGCGCACCTTTCACCGCTGCGCGCGCGATGAGCTCGATACTATGCGCTATCGTGCGCGCCTTGGTACCTTCAAATTTATGCGAAATCAGCCCAACTTTTAAAATTTTCATATTTTTCCTTAGGTCTAAATTTAAAGCCGAATTTATTCATACACGAGCAGTGCAGCGAGCCGTTTTGGCGGATGAAAACGCGTGCGTTCACTCCCACTACTTCGCGATCCGTGCACGCCGCACGCAGACGCGAGAGCGCCAGCTCGTCCGCCGTGTGGTTTTGATCGCGCGGATTTGCGGGGTCTGCGTAGGTAGGCACGATGAGCGCGCCGTTTAAAAATACGAAATTTGCGTAAGTCGCGGGCAGCCTGCGCCCCCGATAAAAGATCGCGCGCGGGATCGGCAGTTCGATCACGTCGTATCCGAGCGATGAAATTTCATTCCTCATCGCGCCAAGCTCTGCATAGTGCAGATCGCTCGGATCGTCGCACGACGAAATAGCCACAGTGCGCGGGTTTAGAAAGCGCGCGAGGGTATCGACGTGGCTATCGGTGTCGTCGCCCTTTATAAAGCCGTTCTCGAGCCAGATTATGTTTCTTAGCCCGAAAATTTCACGCAGCCGCGCGTCCAACTCGGCCTTGCTAAGGGAATTGCGATTTTCATTCAGCAAACACGCGCTAGTAGTTAGCATCGTGCCCGCGCCGTCAAAATCGACGCTGCCGCCTTCTAAGATCAGATCCACGTCTCGCAGCAGACGGGCGCTCGCGGCGTAAAGCTTGGAATTTAACGCATCGTCCTTGGCGCTTGCAAACTTGCCGCCCCAGGCGTTGAAACGAAAATTTAGTCCCGTGATTTTGCCGCCCTCCTCCACGTCGATCGCTCCGTAATCGCGGATCCATGTATCATCGGTGTCGATTTGTGCGAAGCTGACGTTTGCTAAGCCGCCGCAAATTTGCTCAAAATCCTCGCGGCTCGGCGCGATCGCGACGACCGGCTCAAACCTCGCTGCAGCAGCGATAAAGTCGCGGTAAGCCGCCCGTATCTCGCCTAAATACGGCGCCCAGTCGGTACCTGCGTGCGGCAAAGACGCCAAAAGCGCCTCTTGCTCTTCCCATTCGGCGAATGCTCTCATTTTTGCTCCAAGATTAAAATTTCACGGATTATAGCGAAGGTCGGTTTAAAAAGATATTTGTGGATGGTGCGCCCGGAGGAATTCGAATCCCCGACCTTTTGAACCGCAATCAAATGCTCTATCCAGCTGAGCTACGAGCGCACGAAATAAAAGAAACGGGATTATAGCGTTTTTAGCTTAAATTTAGCCAAAAAGGCGGTTTAAATTTCGACATGCGATAAATTTTAGCTTCGCATTTTTGTGTTTGCCAGATCGCGACGCCTAGTTTTTCTTTTAAATTCCAACGTGCAAGAATTTTAGCCTACTCAAATTTACCTTGTATCGCGCCGAAATTTAACTTGCTTAAGGATTGCATTTTGGAATTTAAAATTTATCCTACTTAAAATTCCGCGAGGCAAATTTAAAATGTCTTAAAAATTTACGACCTTGCAGCCCAAATCCTGCGTAAAATAAATAAAATTTATCGCTTTTTAGGTATCATAAGCGAATAATAAAATGAACAAGGAGAGAAAATGAAGCGAGTATTTTTGGCGTTTGCGCTGTGGCTCGGTTTTAGCGGGGCTGCTTTTGCGATGCAAGATACGGGGCCGAGTGAGGCATAAGGACAAAATTCCGCGGGAATTAAAATTTTAAGCGACGAGTTTTTGAAGCTACCCGCAAGAGAACACGCGAATGTGGTCGGTCGCTGTGTTACTTCCCATATTTACGATGATTGTGACAAAATTTATTCACTAGAAATTTCGCGACTTATAAAGGAGTGCGGTTTCGGCGATGGGAGATATAGCGCTTGTCAGAATTTATTAAGTATCGCGGATAAGCGTTGCTTTGAAAAAGATCAAATTGAAAATTTATTAGCATGCAGCTTGTCCGGAGAAATTTTAGTTAAAACAAATAAGATCGAAACTGGATTAAAGCGATTAATAAGAGCTTGCGAGGTAGGTAAGATAGGGGATTCTTGTTTGCTCTGTGCAATAACCCATTTTTATTACTCTTTAGATATAAACGAGGTAATAAAATATATGACAATGACACGAGATTTGGCGTATGATAAAGAACATTTCAATAAAATCATCAAAAAATTGCAAGATTGCAAAGCCGACAACCGCACCCGCGCCCTGCAGGGTCTAGCCGCCGGTGCCCAAGCCTACCAACTGGCCGATGGCGTCGGCAAAGTGGCCGACGCCCTTAAAAACCAAACCGGACAGCAAGGTGCCGTCCTCTTGTCCGTCGAAGCCGGCTTCGGCTTTAAAACCGCCAGCAAAGAGCAAAACCAACACTACCGCCAAAGCCGCGAAAGCAGCCTGAAAGCTGGCGGCGACATCAATATCCGCAGCCGCGAGGGCGACATTACCGTCCAAGGCAGCAACATTACTGCGGGCGACACCATCCGCCTCGATTCCGCGCGCGACATCCGGCTGCTCTCCGCCCAAGACAGCCAACATCAGGACGGCAAAAACCGCAATGCCGGCGTACAAGTCGGCGTCGGGGTTTCCGTTGGTGCCCAAACCGGCGTCTATATCTATGCCGAAGCCGCCTACGGCAAAGGCAAAAACCGTTCGGACAGCCAAACCCATCAAAACACCCTGCTGCAGTCCGACAAACTGCAGCTCAGCAGCAAGGGCAATACCGTGCTGAACGGTGCCCAAGCCCATGCAAAACGCATCGACGCTGAAGTCGGCGGCACACTGCACATCGAAAGCCCACAGGACACTGTCGAACAGGAAAGCAAACAAAGCGGCGGCGGCATCCGTGCCCAAGTTGCCCTTGGTACCGCATGGAACGTATCCGGCAACTACAACCAAAGCAAAGCCAGCGGCTACAGCCGCAGCGTCGGCAGCCAGAGCGGTCTCTTTGCCGGCGAAGGCGGCTACCACATCACCGCCGACAGCGTCCGACTCAAAGGCGGCGCCATCGCTTCTACCGCAGACAAAGACCACAACGAACTCACCGCCCGCAGTTTCAGCTTCGAAGACATCCGCAACGAAAGCAGCTACAGTGCCCAAAGCATGGGCATCGGTGCCGGTTATGGCGGCAGCCTGAAAGGCAGCGACGGCTTCAATCAAAGCGCCTTCGGCCGTGCGTCCCAAACCGCCGGCCAGAACATGAACAAAGGCCTCAACTACAGCCCCACCCTGCCGCAGCATGAAAGCGGCGACAGCCAAGGCTATACCCGCTCGCTGCTCAGCGAAGGCAACATCACCATCGACGGCCGGCAGACCAGTGCCCGCGCTCTCGGCATCCATACCGATTCGACCACTGCCCATCACGGTGCCGACAGCGTTCCCGATCTGCAAAACCTACTCGACAAACAGCAAACCATTGCCCAATCGACTGCCGCCATCCACAGTGCCGTCGGCACCTATAGGGGCAACCGTGCCAAAGCGGCAGCCGAAGAGCTGGAAAAACAACAACAGCCGAAACCCAAACACAGGTTTTCGGCTGTTTCTCTCCCCCAATACCTCCTGATTTTACCCAAGTGCCCCCTTAATCCTCCCCGGATACCTGATAATCAGGCATCCGGGCCGCGCCTTTTAGGCGGCAACAGGCACACTTAGCCTGTTGGCGGCTTTCAACAGGTTCAAACACATCGCCTTCAGATGGCTTTGCGCACTCACTTTAA
>NZ_CALHII010000146.1 GCF_938030815.1 uncultured Campylobacter sp. | reverse complement strand
GCCGTCTTTTGCGGGTAGATTTTTTGCACGCGCGGCTTGTAAAAACGAAGTCTGCTTGCCGTAGATCGCATCAAAGGCAAATTTTGCGCGGGATAAAATTTCATCTATTACCCCCTCGGGCGCAGGCAGCGCGTCATCTTTGAGTCCCGCGCCAGTGGCATTGACGATCAGATCGTAGTCTTTGGATCTAAAATTTTCATAGGTAAAAAATTCCTCGCAGCCGAAGTCAAAATCTTTTGCGCTGCGATTTAGGATGTCAAATTTCACGCCGTTTTCGCCTAGCGCGTAGCCGATCGCTCGCGTCGTGCCGCCCGCACCTAAAATAAGCGCATTGCGAATCTCACCAAAGCCCAAAATCGCGCAGAAAAAGCCTTGCGCGTCGGTGTTAAAGCCGTGCAGCACGTCGCCTTTTAGCACTAGCGTGTTTACCGAGCCGATCTGCTTAGCCGCCTCACTTAGGATGTCGCATGCTTTAAATGCGTCGAGCTTAAAAGGCACGGTTACGTTCGCGCCCGTAAGCCCTAAAGTTTCAAATTTAGCTCGCAGCTCCTCGCCGCGCTGCAGCAAAACTCGCCCGTAGTAGGCGTCCAGCTCCAAAAATTTTATCGCGTAATTATGAAGTAGCGGCGAGAGAGAGTGGGCGATCGGGTTGCCGAAAACCGCAAATCTGTCCACTATTTCACTCGGTAGATATACGCTCCGCTATTGATGCTGCGCATATCGCTAAGTGCCTTTTGTAGCGCCTCTCCCTCAAAAGGTCCAACTAAAATTTTAGTCACGCTCTTGCTTCCGACGTGAGTTTGCAGCGCAATTGGGCTGTAGCCTTTTTTGGTGATTTTTTTGGTGTCAGACCCGTTTGGATCGTAGGCATTGGATGCGAAAACCTGCACATAACTGCCATTTGCCACGCTGGTGCTGGTGCTCTTCGCCGCAACACCAGCTTTTATGCTCTCGCTTTTAGACTCTGGCTTGCTAGCTTCTTTTTTAGGCTCAGGTTTTGCTGGCTCTTTTTTGGCTTCAGCTTTCGCATGTTCCTTTTTAGCTTCCGTTTTTAAAGGCTCTTTTTTAACTTCTGTTTTTGCTTGTTTTTCGGGTTCTTTTTTAGGCTCTACTTTTTGCTCGACTTTTCTAATTTCGGTTTTAGAAGGTTCTTTTTTGATCTCGTCTTTTGCAGACTCTTTTTTAGGCTCGGACTTTTTTACATCCGTTTTTTCAGACTTTTTGGCTTCGTCTTTAGGCTCAATCTTTTTACTTTCTATTTTAACTTCGGATTTTTTTGGCTCTTCTTTGATTTCGGGCTTTTGGATTTCTACTTTCTGTGCTTCAGGCTGAGCGCTTGCGACGACCTTGCTTTCGGAATTAGGCTCTTGGGTTTTTATCTCTACTTTGGTTGGAGCTGTAGATGCTGTATTGGGTTCTGATTTCACTTCTACAGGCTCAGGCTGCGAAGGCTCGGGTTTTTGAACTTGCACGGCAGGCTTTTGCTCCGCTTTGGCAAGCTCTTCTTCACTAGGCATAGTAAGACCTGCGTTAGTATCAATATCGTCTTTATTAATAGCCTTCATTATGATTAAAATGATTAAGAATAAAACTACAACGCCGGCTGCGACGGTAAGACCTTTTTTTAAATTCGCGTTCTTATCGACATTGCCGCTATTGATCACTATGTCGTCTATGCTGCTCATATCGAAATTTTTGTCGTTCATACTCTCTCCTAAGATTATTATTTACTTTGTAAATTCTACCACGTAAAATTTACGAAATAAATAATTCGGGTAAGCTTACCCGAATTTATTAAATTTAATACATCGCGCGGTCGTAGATGATAAAGCGGTGCGCCAAATCTCGCACCTCCTCTTTGACCTGCACCTGAAGCTTGGAATTTGAGATGTCGCTTAGCACGTCGGCGATTTTATTCCCGATAAACTCAAATTCTTTCTCCTTCATTCCGCGCGCCGTAAGTGCTGGGCTTCCGACGCGGATGCCGCTGGTGACGAACGGGCTGCGCGTCTCGCCCGGCACGGTATTTTTATTCGTCGTAATGCCTGCATTTTCAAGCGCGGCGCTAGCGTCCTTGCCGCTAAAATCCCTATTTAAAAAGCTCATTAAAATCAGATGGTTATCGGTGCCGCCGCTAACGAGATCAAAGCCGCGCCCAACCAGCGTCTCGCCCAAAACTCTAGCGTTTGCCTTGACCTGCTTAGCATAGACCTTCCACTCGGGGCTTAGATTGTGTTTAAAGCCCACCGCCTTTGCGGCGATGACGTGCATTAGCGGGCCGCCTTGGATACCCGGAAAGATCGCTGAGTTGATCTTTTTAGCAAATTCCTCGTCGTTGGTCATTATAATGCCACCGCGCGGACCGCGAAGCGTTTTATGCGTTGTCGAGCTTACGACGTGGCAGTGCGGAAACGGATTAGTATGTTCGCCCGCGACGACAAGCCCTGCAACATGTGCTACGTCGGCGAAAAGAAACGCGCCCACACTATCAGCGATCTGCCTAAATTTGGCGAAATCTATCTCGCGCGTATAGGCGCTCGCACCGCAAACGATCATCTTTGGTTTTACGATCTGAGCGATCTCAAGCACCTTATCGTAGTTTATGCGGCCGTTGAGCTCCACGCCGTACTCGAAGCTCTCATACATCTTTCCGCTGCTTGAGACCTTCGCACCGTGCGTCAAATGGCCGCCGTGGCTAAGCGACATACCTAAAATTTTCTCGCCCGGTTTCAAAAACGCGGCATATACGCCCTGGTTGGCTTGGCTGCCGCTGTTTGGCTGAACGTTTGCAAACTCACAGCCGAAGAGCTTTTTGCAGCGATCGATCGCGATCTGCTCGATCTCGTCTACGAACTCGCAGCCGCCGTAGTAGCGCTTACCGGGATAACCCTCGGCGTATTTGTTCGTTAGCACCGAGCCCATCGCCTCCATCACCTCGGGATAGGTGAAATTTTCGCTCGCGATCATCTCCAAATAATCGCACTGGCGGGCAAGCTCTTTGTTGGTTAAACTAAAAATTTCATTATCGAATTTTTCTAAATTTGACATTACTGCTCCTTATCTAAATTTAGCGGCCTCATCGCAGGGAATAAAATCACGTCGCGGATCGATTTTTTATTCAGCAAAATCATCGCCAAGCGATCAATTCCAAGCCCCCAGCCGGTAGTCGGCGGCATCGCATAGCTAAGCGCGCGGACGTAATCCTCGTCCATCTCGTGCGCCTCGTCGTCGCCCGCGTTTTTAGCGTCGATTTGAGCCTTAAATCTAGCGTATTGATCGAGCGGATCGTTCAGCTCGTTAAAGGCGTTGGCTAGCTCCTTGCCTGCGATGTAGAGCTCAAATCTCTCGGCTATCTGCGGATTTTCGTCGCTTCTGCGCGAAAGCGGGCTGATCGAGATCGGAAAATCCACGATGAAGGTCGGATTTATGAGCTTAGCTTCTACGTAATTATCAAAAAGTTCGCTCTGCAGGTGGCCTAGATCGAGCTTTTCATTGACTTCAAATTTATCGGCTTTGAGTTTGGCGATGATCTTTTCGCGATCATTTACGATCTGCGGCTCAATGCCGCCTATCTGCGTAAGCGCGTCGAGATACTTTATGCGCGCAAAAGGCTTTGAAAAATCGATCTCGCGCTCATCGTAAGTTAAAATTTCGCCTAGCCCGAGCCTCTTAAACAGCGCTTTAAATAGCTCCTCGGTTAGGTTCATCGCGTCGTTATAATCATGCCACGCCCAGTAGAATTCTATGCTGGTAAACTCCGGATTGTGCGTCAGGTCCATACCCTCGTTGCGGAAATTTCGATTGATCTCAAAGACCGCCTCCATGCCGCCTACGACGAGGCGCTTAAGATAGAGCTCCGGCGCGATACGCAGGTAGCGATCGACGTCTAGGGCGTTGTGATGCGTGATGAAAGGCTTAGCGTTCGCGCCGCCCGCGATAGGGTGCATCATCGGCGTTTCGACCTCCAAAAATCCGTGCTTCTCAAAAAAGCTGCGGATCTCGCTCACGATGATCGAGCGCTTGATAAAATCCTCGCGGATCTCGGGGTTCATTATCATATCGAGGTATCTTTGGCGGTAGCGCATCTCGATGTCGGTTAAGCCGTGAAATTTCTCCGGAAGCGGAGAAATCGCCTTAGACGCGAGCGTTATTTTGCTAGCATGGATCGAAAACTCGCCCGTCTGGGTGACGAAAGCATATCCGCGCACCAAAATTATATCGCCCACTTCAAGATTTTTCTTAAATTTAGCGTAATCCTCCTCGCCGATGCTGTCGCGCGAGTAATAAATTTGAATATTGCCGCTTTGATCCTCTATGTTTGCAAAGGTGGATTTGCCCGCGACGCGCTTTAGCTTTAGCCGCCCGGCGAGGCTTACCTCCTCGCTCGCTTTTTTATCCTCGGTATCTTTTATGAAGCCGAATTTTTCTTTAAACTCGGCTATGCTCATATCTTTTTTTAGAAAGTGCGGATAGGGATTAGCCCCTAAATTCCGAAGTTCCGACGCCTTATCTATCCTTTGGATTTCTAACTGGCTATCAAACAATCTACTTCCTTTTTGCCGCGCATTCAGGGCAAATTCCATACAGCTGCATCATATGTCCCGTAAGCGTAAATCCGTGCTCTTTGGCGACGGCAAGCTGTTTGCGCTCGATAGTGGCGTCTTGAAATTCTATGATCTTATTGCAGCTTTTGCAGATTAGATGGTCGTGGTGAGGCTTGTTGGCAAGCTCAAATTTCTTGCCCTGTGCGCCAAATGAGATCGACGTCGCCATCCCCGAATCCTCTAATAAATTTAAGGTGCGATACACCGTCGCTATGCCTACGTTTAGCTCCGGAAATTTCGCTTTGATCTCGTTATGAAGCGCCTCGGGCGTGAAGTGCTTGTTATTGTTATAAAGCGTGCGGAGCAAAACCTCGCGCTGCTTGGTATATTTTAGACCGCTAGCGGCAAGTGCCTTTTTAAACTCAACAATTAGAGCGTCAAACTCTAAATTTTCGATTTTTGCATTCATAATTTTGTCCTTTCTGTAGAATTTACTTCTGAACTGGCGTTAAAATCGCTAGGTTCAGTGCTTTGATTTTGATCCGAGTTCATACGGGCGGTAGAATTTTGATCTTTTAAGAGTTTATCATCCATCTTAGAACCGATAGAATCCAAGCTTTGTTTGATCTTCGGATCGTCTTTGAGATTTAAAATCCAGTTTCCTATTTTTAAAAAAATCGGCGCAGTTTTGCTGCTTTCAAAATACCTTTTGGTCTGTTCGTTCATCGACATAGGACCGCTTGCAAGCGTAACGATAACGGCAAAAATTAAGAAAATTTTACTTACGCTAAACACGAAACCGCCGATCTTATCGACAAATCCGAGTCCGCTCCATTTAAAGAATTTTGAAATGATTTCGCCTATAATCAGACACGAGATCCATACGCCAAAAAGCACAGCGATAAAGCCGATGAGAACCTGCGTCGTATCGCCTGAAAGCACGCCGTTTACATTCTG
>NZ_CALHII010000145.1 GCF_938030815.1 uncultured Campylobacter sp. | reverse complement strand
AAAAAGTACCGGAACAAAGCTTTGCAGATGTTGATGAAACAGTATATATAACTGCCAATTCAGTAAATATAAGAAAGGGAGCTTCAACTTCGGCACCTGTATTAAAGAAGGCTGATAAAGGAGCAAAATTTAAAAGAATTTAAAAACCAAATTTTAGATTTTATCCGCAATAATCCGCCTAGAATGGGCGTAAATTGGACCTGCACGATGGATGTTGGCATCAGGGTCGCCAATATGCTGGCGGCTTACGATATGTTTTGCCAGATGGACGGGGGCGGAATTTTGGATCAAAATTTCAAGCAGACCTTTTCAAATAGCGTCTACGAGCATGCGCTTCATATCGTAAATAATCTGGAATATTCGCCGCATCTTACGTCAAATCACTATCTAAGCGACATCGCGGGTTTTCTGCAAGCTTGCGCGTATTTGAACGGCGGCGGCAAGACGGACGCGTGGCTGGCGTTTGCCGTGCAAGAAGTGATTAGCGAAATGAAAAAGGAATTTTACGAAGACGGCGGAAATTTCGAGAGCTCTACGAGTTACCACCGCCTAAGCGGCGAGCTGATGGCGTATGCCACGGCTCTGATACTGGGTCTAAAAAGCGAGAAAATTTTATCGCTAAAAAATTACGATGCAAAGCTTTGGCGTAAAAAGCCGAAGCTCTTGCCGTCAAACGAGCAGGAATTTAAAATTACAAACGGACAAATAGCGCTGCCGCAGTGGTTCGCAGACAGGCTGTATAAAATCGGTAGGTTTACCGCAGATATTACAAAGCCAAACGGCGAAGTGCCGCAATTCGGCGATAACGACAGCGGCAGATTTTTTAAATTTAGCCCAAACGGCGAGTTTTTGAGTAATGAACAGGCCGCGCGAAAATATCTAAATTTAAGCGGCTTTGAGGGCAGCGACGAGCCGTTTTGGGATGAAAATATTTTAAACCATTCCACGCTAATTAGCTGCATGGGCGGAATTTTTGACGATGAGATATTTAAAAACGATATGCGCTTTGAGAGGAGTTTTGCTCGATCTCTTGCTGGGCGCGCGCTGCAAGTAAGCGATAAAACATACAAAAGCCAGGTCGCCTCGGGCGTGAAATTCGGCGAATTGCCGCA
>NZ_CALHII010000144.1 GCF_938030815.1 uncultured Campylobacter sp. | reverse complement strand
TAGAGGAGCTACGGGAGCTTTGCACGCAGATCAGGGCGCGCATCATCGAAGTCGTGAGCAAAAACGGCGGCCATCTAAGCTCAAATATGGGCGCCGTCGAGCTCATCGTGGCGATGCACTACGTATTTGACGCCGCGAGCGATCCGTTTATCTTCGACGTAAGCCACCAAAGCTACGCGCACAAGCTCCTAACGGATCGCTGGGAGGAGTTCGGCTCGCTTAGGCAATTCGGCGGCATTAGCGGCTACACGAAACCTAGCGAAAGTAAATTTGACTACTTCGTGGCGGGGCACGCCTCGACGTCGATCTCTTTAGCCGTAGGTGCGGCAAAAGCGATAAGCCTAAAGCACGAAGATCGCGTGCCGGTGGTGCTCATCGGCGACGGCTCTATGAGCGGCGGCATGACTTATGAGGCGATGAACGAGCTCGGCGATCTGCGCCTGCCCTGCATCATCATTCTAAACGATAATAAAATGAGCATCAGCAAGCCGATCGGCGCCTTTAGCAAATACCTAAGCCAAGCGATGGCGGGCGAGACATATCAAAAATTTAAATCCCACGTAAGAGAGCTGCTCTCCCACGCTCCACAGAGCGCGACATATATGGCAAAGCGCTTTGAAAATTCCTTAAAGCTTATCATCCCGGGGATGTATTTTGAGGAGCTCGGGCTCGAATACATAGGCCCGGTCGACGGCCACAACCTAGCCGATCTCATATCGGCGCTAAAGACGGCAAAAAGCGCGCGCAAACCCGTCGTCGTGCACGCTCAAACGATCAAAGGCAAGGGCTATGACAAGGCCGAGGGATATTTGGAGAGCTGGCACGGCGTAGGGCCTTTCGACATTCAAAGCGGAGAATTTAAGAAAAAATCCGCCGCCAAAAGTGCCACGCAAATTTATGCCGAAGCGCTTTTAAATTTAGCCGCCAAGCATGAAAACGTCGTGGGCGTGACCGCTGCGATGCCAAGCGGCACGGGTATGGATAAGCTGATCGAGAAATTTCCGCACCGCTTCTGGGACGTAGCGATCGCGGAGCCTCACGCGCTAAGCTCGATGGCTGCGATGGCGCGCGAGGGTTTTAAGCCGTACGTTACGATATATTCGACCTTCATGCAGCGTGCGTTCGATCAGATCGTCCACGACGCGGCGATTATGAACTTAAGCTTAGTCCTTGCGATGGACCGCGCGGGCATCGTGGGCGAGGACGGCGAGACGCATGAGGGGGTCTTTGACGTGAGCTTCTTAAACGCGATCCCAAACGTCAGTATGTGCGCGCCGCGGGACGAGGCGAGCTTTAAACGGATCATCGAGTACTCCTACGCGCACGAGGGGGTTTTGGCGATACGCTATCCGCGCGGAAGCTTTATTTTGGATTGCGACGAGACCGGCGCGTCTGCGGTAGAGCTTGCAAAATCGGTGTTTTTAAAGCGCAGCGATAGCGCGCACGTAGCGCTCATCGGCTACGGAAACGGCGCTGGCAGAGCGTACAAAACGGCTGCGGCGCTGGAGGGGCAGATGGAGGCAGACGTCGTAGATCTAGTCTTTGCAAAGCCTTTAGACGGCGAGTTTTTGCAAAATTTAGCTCGCAAAGATAAAATTTGGTACGTCTTTAGCGACAACTCCAAAAAGGGCGGCGTAGGTGAAATTTTAAGCGCATTTTTGCAGGAAAATAAAATTTCGGACGTAAGGATCGTGAGCTTCGAGTTCGGCGATATGTTTTTGCCGCACGGAAAGACCACCGACGTAGAACGCAGCTTGGGCTTGGACGTGCAAACTCTAACCGAGCGAATATTAAGTGATAAAAAGTATTAGTTAATATCAACTTTGTTTAAAGTAAAATTTGATAATATCTTTTTAAAATTTTTTGAAGGATTAAAATGAATCATGTAGAACTACTCAAAACTTGCGGTTTGAAAGCAACTCCTCAAAGATTGTGCATCCTAAAGGTGCTCGATCGCCACGAACATCCAAGCATAGATGACCTATACGAGGGGATCAAAGAGGACTATCCATCCATTTCGCTAGCGACGGTTTATAAAAATTTAAACACCCTGCTCGACGAAGGGGTCGTAGTCGAGGTCAATGCGCCGAACAAAAAGAGCCGCTACGACATCTATCAGATGCCGCACATCCACGTCGTATGCGAAAAATGCGGCAATGTCACGGATCTTTTCATGGATGATGCCTTTAATAAGGACGTTTTGAAAAACATCGAGCGCAAAGCGGGCAATTTCATCCGCAAGCTAAATATCACGGCTACGGTCGAAGACTGCGAAAAGTGTAGATAGTTTAAAGAATTTTCTGCTATCATTACCCACTTTATTTTTGGAGCGGGTATGCAAACTAAGCGTAAATTTTTATTGAGCGACGATTCGATTCTGCGGACGCTAGAGCGTGCGGGGCTGAAATGTCGCAAGGTAAAGATCGCTTGGTTTTATACTTCGTTCTACCCCGAAATTTACTACATCCGCCAAAACGACGAATGCTCTTTGCACCATAAAAAAGAGGATCTCGACAGGCAAACTCTAAATTTTAAAATTTCAAAAGATGATTTCAAAGAGGCTTTAAAAAGCAGGATCGCCCGCGTCGTGCAAAAGAACCGCTACGGCTTTGCCAGCGACGAAGCGGAGTTTTGGCTAGAGCTTTACGGCGGCGAGCTAAGCACGCTCGTGATTTTACGAGCGAAATTTCAAAGCGAGGCGGCAAGCGCAAATTTTGATTTTGTAAAAACCTTCGGCAGCACCGATTTTTGCGAGATCACCGACGATTACCGCTACAAAAGCCGCTATCTGGCGCGCTACGGTATCCCGCCGCGTTCGCTTGATTTCGCGCATGCTCGCAACGTTTTTAAAAAATTTAGCCGAGTTAAATTTTTCGCTCCGCCCTATGCGGACAGCGTTAAGCTCGCGCGCTTGGCGCTTGAGCTGGCGTGGACGAGAGCGTGCGCCGCAAAAAGCGAGTATCAAAAAAACCTCTCCCCCGAAGCTCTTCACGAGCTGCGCGTGCAGATCCGCAAATTTAGAGCCGTTTTGAAGCTATCCGCGCCGCTTTTCGAAGCTGAAAAAAAGGATGAAATTTTAAAACTACTCGCAGAATTTATGAGCCGCAGCAATCAGCTGCGAGACCTTCACGTTTTTGCGGAGTTTTTAAAGGCTGACGACGCGCCTGCGAGCTTTTTGCAGCAGCTAAATTTTATCACAAAGCGCTCGGAGGATAAAATTTTAGAATTTCTTTCTAGCGCGGAATTTGCAGATTTAAGCGGCGCTATTAGCGGCTTTTTAAATGGTGCGGACGGCATCTATGCACGCAGCGAATATGAAAAAATTTCAAAAAAGTTCGCCTCTGCCCGCTTTTGCAAGCTAATCAAAAGCTTGCGCGCGGAGCTAAAAAATTTAAAGCAAGGCTCATCGCTGCAGGCATTTCACGACGCGCGTATAGGGCTAAAGAGGCTGCGATACGCGCTTGAAATTTTTGCAAGAAGCTTTAATGAAGGCTGCGTCAGAGATCTGTTTAAACGCACCAAGGCAGCCTGCGAGGATTTCGGCGCGCTGCAAGATATCAGCGTGTGGCGAAATTTCATCGCGATCTATCAAAAAGCAAGCGATAAAAGCGGCGTCGCGTTTGCGTATCTGCTGGCTCTGGACGCCCGCTTAAACGACCGCCGCGCCGAGCTGGAGGAAAAAATTTTAAATGAAAAAGAGCCTCTTTTACGCGCTCTGAAAAGATCGCTGCGTAAAATCAAAGCATACGAATAAGGAAAGTCCGTGCAAAAACAGGAAAAAATCATAAAGATGTTCGACGAGATCGCGCCTACCTACGATCTGGCAAACCGCGCCATCAGCTTCGGCGTGGACGTTTCGTGGCGCAAAAAAGCGGTCGAGCTGACGCTTGAAAAGCTTAAAGGAAAGCTCGTGAGTATCGCCGACGTCGCGTGCGGCACGGGCGATATGATAAGCTCGTGGCGCGACGGCGCGGCGCAGCACGGCGTGCAGATCGAGCGGATCGTGGGGATCGATCCTAGCGAAGGTATGCTCGAGGTGGCGAAGCAAAAATTCCCTAGCTGCGAGTTTATCAAATCGACCGCGGGCGCCACGACGCTGGATGACGCGAGCGTAGATATTTTAAGCATCAGCTACGGCATAAGAAACGTCGTGGAGCTGGACGCGGCGCTTGCGGAGTTTAATCGCGTCATCAAACCGAGCGGCTCGCTCGTAGTTTTGGAATTTACCAAAGCCGCAAGCGGCGGGCTCGCGTTTAAAATCAGAGATTTTTACGTGAGCAAAATTTTGCCCAAAATCGGCGCCTTTATCTCGAAAAATAAAGAAGCTTACGAGTATCTGCCAAGCTCCATCGGTAGCTTCCTAAACGCCGCGAGCTTTAGCGAAAAGCTCAAAAACGCAGGCTTTGAGCTGCGCGTGCAAAAGGGCTTCAGCTTCGACGTCAGCACGCTTTTCATAGCGGAGAAAATCGCGCGGAAGAGCGACGATGCTTAGCGTAAGCGAGCTAAACGCCCAAGCCAAGGTGCTTTTAGAGACAAGCTTTAGCTTCGTCGAGGTCGAGGGCGAAATATCTAAGTTTAGAATTCAAAGCACGAGCGGGCACTGGTATTTCACGATCAAAGACGCGAGCGCGGCGATCGATTGCGCGATGTTTAAATTTAACGCCGCGCGGATAAATTTTATCCCCGCCGTGGGCGATAAGCTCATCGTAAGCGGCAAAGTCTCGCTATACGCCCCCACGGGCGCGTATCAGATCCAGGTATCAAACATACGCAAAAGCGGCGAAGGCGAGCTAGAAGCGGCGTTTGCCGCGCTAAAAGATAAGCTTAGCAAAGAGGGGCTTTTTGATGCCGCACATAAAAAACAGCTTCCGAAATTTGCCCAAAGCATCGCGATCATCACGAGCGCGGGTTCCGCGGCGCAGGCGGATATGCTTCGCACGGCGCAGAACCGCTTCGCGCTTTGCAAGATCGATCTGTATAACGCACTAGTGCAAGGCGAGAGCGCGCCCGCTTCGATCATAAGCGCTCTGCACGCAGCCGATGAGAAGGGCTACGATGCGATCGTAATCGCTCGCGGCGGCGGCTCGCGCGAGGATCTGTGGTGCTTCAACGACGAGGCCTTAGCGCGCGCGATCTACGCAGCCAAAACGCCCGTCATCTCGGCGGTAGGGCACGAGATAGATTTTAGCATCAGCGATTTCGTAGCCGATCACCGAAGCCTCACGCCCACCGCCGCGATGATCGATCTGCTGCCCGATATTTGCGCGATCTTTCAGAGCCTAGACGGCATAAGCGACGCGTTTGATAGGCTGATAAAAGATAAAATTTCATCCGCACAAAACGTGCTGAGCCTCGCAGCTTTACAGCTTAAATCAAAATCGGTCGAGCCAAAAATTTCAGGCTCGCTCGCGGGGCTTTTAAATTTCGAGCTTAAATTTAAAAATTTCATCAGCTCCAAGCTAAGCGCCGCAGAGCATACGCTAAGCGCCAAAGACGATCTTTTGGCGCAAAAGGCGAAATTTTTTGAGATCACCAAAGACCTCGTTCAAATCCAAAAGGGCGGCAAAACGGTGAGCTTGGGCGAGCTTGCCGCGGGCGACGAGTTCATACTTTGCTCGCAGCAGCTCAGTAAAAATGCAAAAATTATCTAAAGGAGGCAAAATGGATAGAGTAATAAATTTTAGCGCAGGACCTAGCACCATCCCGCTGGGCGTGCTAAAGCAGGCGCAAGAGGAGCTGCTAAACTACGCGGGGCGCGGATTTTCGATAATGGAGATATCGCACCGCACTAAAATTTTCGAGGAAGTTTTGCATAGTGCGATGGATCGCGTGCGCGATCTCTACGGCTTTTCGGATGATTTTACGATTTTATTTTTGCAAGGCGGCGCGAGCCTGCAATTCGCGCAGGTGCCGATGAACCTATACGCGGGCGGCGTCGCAGAATACGCCAACACTGGCAATTGGACGAGTAAGGCGATCAAAGAAGCGGGCGTGCTCGGGATAAACTACCGCGTGGTCGCAAGCAGCGAGGAGAGCAAATTCGACCGCATTCCCGAGGTTAAATTTTCAGACGGCGCCGACTACGGCTACATCTGCTCAAACAACACTATCTACGGCACGCAATATCCGCAGCTACCGCAGTGCGCCTGCCCGCTCGTAGTCGATAGCTCGAGTGATCTGTTTTCGCGCCCCGTGGATCTTAGCAGCGTGGGGATGTTTTACGGCGGCATTCAGAAAAACGGCGGCCCCGCGGGCGTTACGATGGTTGCGATCCGCAAGGATCTGCTGGACCGCGCAAACCCCAAAACGCCGATGATCCTGCGCTACAAGACGCAGGCGGACGCGGACTCGATGAGCAACACCCCGAATACCTTCGGAATTTACATGCTAAATTTAATGCTCGGCTGGATCAAGGACGAGATCGGCGGGCTCGCGGCGATGCACGAGCGCAACAAGCGCAAAGCAGCGCTACTCTACGGCGCGATCGATGCTAGCGGCGGCTTCTACCGCGGCCACGCGCAAAAAACCAGCCGCAGCCTGATGAACGTGAGCTTTAATATCGCAGACGCCGCGCTTGAGTCCGTTTTCGTCGCGCAGGCAGAGGCAGAGGGGATGATCGGGCTTAAAGGGCACCGCGTTTTAGGCGGCATCCGCGCCTCGATCTACAACGCCATAAACTACGAAGACGTTGAAAAACTAGTCGCTTTTATGGGCGAGTTTGCGCGCAAAAACGGCTAGCGGCGCTTAATTTAGAGGGTTTGAGTGCAGCTCGCGCTTATAGACGAGATTGTTTAGGATCCGCGCTTGCCTTGTCGCTGAGCTGGTATTTGTGATAACTCTCGCTTTTATAGCCGGTATTTTACGGCAGAAATAGCTTTGATACGGCTTGGATTTCGCTGCTAGAATTTTATTGAAGGTAAAATTTTATGATGTTAAATTTTGCATTGGATGAAGTTCGATTGCTTTGATTTTTCAGCGGCGAGCAGACTTGGCGCTGCTGGGATTTATAGGTAGGATTTAACATTTAAAACGTTATTATCGGTGTTCAAGGAGGGTCGGCGGTTTATTTATTTAGGCGCAGGTTTAGCGTATCTAGCGCCTAAAATGTAAGCTTAACCTTGAAAATGGGTAAAATTAAACGAAAGGATTTAAATGAGTTTTAAGAGATTTTTTGCAGTGGCGCTTGTGGTGGGTACTTTCGCTTCGGTGAGCGCAGAGGCTAGCGCTGCTGGGGATTTTTGTATCAAAAATGGCGGCGAGCTGATCGTCCGCAAAGACGGCAATGGCGTGGATTACACCGTTTGTAAGCTGCCTGACGGCACTATGATCGACGCTGAAGAATTTTATAAAACAGGCGGTGATTTGAGTAAATTTAAGAGCGTAAATCGATAGAATTTTACCGCTTGCGAGATTTGCAGCAGCGAAATTCTATAAAATTCTGCGTCAAAATTCCTATTTAAAATTCAGATGAATTCTAACTAGCAAGCGTTAGTGCAAGTAAATTCTTGGGCGCCACAAACGAAGTGATGGAGCAGATTGATGGAAAAAATTTAATTATCCAAACATCAACGATGTGTGGAGATTTTGCTCTAGCAAGGTGCTGAAAGCGGCGGCTACGCAAGACAGAAACATTTTAAGTGATTTGACGCGACGCGCAGGAAACCTACTAGATTGCTTGATTAGGACGCAGGTTTTTTGGATATGCGATAAGCGTTTGTGCCCATACTTGCTGAACTTAAATTTTAGCCGTTCGTGGGCGTAGCTCACCTCCTTTTTTTTAAAAGGCTCAAATTTTAGCCGCTGGTGGGCGCTCATTCGCTTCCTTGCCTGCGTAAATTTAGTGCGCAAAAACCACGACCTCGCCGCGCTCAAACGCGACCTGTCGCTCCGCTAGATACAGCTCGAAGTAGGGCTTCAAAAAGTCCTCCTGCGGCCTTTGCGCGTAGTTTGGATACTGCAAGTACACAGGTAGCAGGTAGTCGCAGTCGATCGAATAATACGCCTCGCCGAGCACCCATAGCTTCGTATCGAGCTTAGGCGAATCTATCATCCACTCCGTGATCGCCTCATAGACGGCGCACGCAAGCCCATCTTTGTTATGCGCGAGATCAAAGCTCTCCTGCACGCGAGCGGATTTTATCTGCTCAAGCATCTTTAAAAGCTCGCTCTTGCCTAGAAATTCTGCGAAAATTTTTAAATTTCGAACGTACGCTAAAGCTAAACTCTTAAGCGCTTCGTCGTTAAATTTCGGATCCTGCGGCGGGCAAAAATACCCGGGCGCCACGCCTTGATCGAACGCCTCTCGCGTCTGTTGTGCCGTGACTGCGTAGATCGGCATTATGCGCGCTTGCAGCTCGGTGCCGTTTTGCAGCGGCGCAAACACCGCTCCCACGCCCGCACCCTCGGGCATAAAGCACTGAAAAAGCCCGTAAAACTTATCCCGTAGATCGATCTCTTCGCAATTTAAATCAAGATCTAGCCCCGCAGCCTCGTCAATGCGACTAGCGTATTCGAAATTCGTCATTTTCGCCCCTTTAGATTTTGACCGTCAAAGCGTTTGGGTGGAATTTACCTAAATTTTGCGCATTTTCCGAATTAAATTTACGCGCGATAAGACTTTTATGGAATTTAAAATTTAGCGGTTCGGTTTGGGCTTAACCCTGCGGCAAAGCGGCGGATAGATTGGCGGCGACAGGTTGTCGCGTGACGGGGTGATGAGCGGTGGAGATGGGTTATCGCGCGGCGGGAGAGCGGCGTCTGACGGCGAGACCTACGGCACGTGACGACAGGGGTAGCCGATGATCGCGCTCGCAGCGCTCGCAGGCCACTTGCTTGCAGAAACGGATTTTTAATGCTCAGGCCGTCGCAAAATGGCGGGCGGTGTATTGGATGACGGCCGCCACCGCAGTACTCGCAGGCAGCTCGCTAGCAAAAGCGGGCTTTTCGCGTTCAGAGCGCGCATTAGCGGCGCAAAGTCGGCGGCATTATTCGATCCGTTGCGCGCGAAATGAAATATCGTTTAAATTCTAGAGCAAGACCTGCGCCTGCGGCGGCAAATTTGCTTGTAGTAATGAAATTTATCGTCCAAATTTAGTAAAAGATAAAATTCCAAATCGCGCATTAAGTAGTGTGAAATTTTATTTGATTTTGCTTCGCCGCGCAGCTGTTTGCGCGGCTTGCTTTAAATTTTATTCTATCCCCGCAAATGCTGCTTTTGCGTCCGCCAGATCCTTCTCGTCGGGGTGTTTCGCAGCCTCCGCCCAGCGCGCAAGTCGCTCGGGGGTGATAGGGTGGGGCGAGTTGCCGCCGGCCGCCATTTTGCGCATCATTTCAAGTAGATTCGGATCGATCGCGCCCTGGCAGGCAAACTCCCTTATAATCTCGTTGCCGTTTGCTTTAAGCCCCTCTTCAAAGGCATCCAGGCACTTGCGCGAGTGCTCGCCGTCCGGCTCTGCGCCCAGAGTCATAAAAACGCCAAGATTCTTGCCGTGAATCTTGCGTAAAAAGCGCATAAATTTCGCCTCCGCTTCGCCCTTATCGACGTAAAAGCCCAAGGCTATGAAATCGTAGTCATCGACCTCACTCTCAAAGTCGCGGAAATTTAGACTCTCGCAGCCCAGTTGCTCGGCGATCGCGTCGCCCACCTTTTTCGTGTTGCCCGTTTGCGAGGTGTAAAGCACGATTTTTTTCATACAAAATCCTTTCTAATAATGTTTGCTATCTCTTCGTTGATGTTGTTGCCCCAAAAAATTCCATCCAAGCTCAAGATCGATCTTTGATCTTTTAGCTCCAAAAGCCCCCAGCTCTCAAATTCTTTGAGCTTTTGCACCGCTTCGTCGTAAATGCTCGCGCTCAGAGCCTCTTTTAGCTCGTTTAAGCTTACGATCGGGTATTGAAACAGGTTGTTTAGCACGCTATATTTTGCCTCGCGCTCATCGATTCGCGAGATCATCTTGTGTCCCGACACGCCGTAAATTCCGAAGCCCGCTACGTGTCCGCCCGCGCCGTTGCCGATAGGCAGGATATCCGTGCCCTTGTGGCTTAGCTTGATGTAGCCGTAGTTATCGCGACCTTTGCGAGCAAGTTTGGTAAGCTCCAAAACCTCGAAATTCCCGCTTTGCAGCAGCGCCTCCGCGAAAGCGTGGTGCAGCTTTTTATCGGTCGGCAGATCGTAGTAGGAGGTATCGATCTTTTTGGATAGCTCCGAGCCATCGAAAAACATCAACGAGTAAAAGCTGGCGCTATCTAGACCTAGCTCATCTACGTAGCGCGCATCCTCTAGCGCTTCCTCCACGCTTTCGTTCGGGAAGTTGTAGATGATGTCGCAGCAGAGCATGCCGTCAAATTTTTCTCTAAGATCCTTTAGTCGCTCGATTGCGCGAGCGGGCTTATGCACGCGGTTTAGAAGCGCGCGCCCCTGTCTGCTGAAGGTCTGCACGCCGATGCTAAAGCGGTTTACGCCGAAGCTTTGCAGAGCGAGTGCTTTTTGCGTATCTAGATTATGCAGAGTGGTTTCTATGCTGATCTCGCAGTCGTCCGCGATCTTGAAATTTTTATGCAGCGCGCCCAGAACCTTTTCGAAGTGCGTCTCGCTAAAGACGCTCGGCGTGCCGCCGCCGAAGTAGATGCTTTTGATCTTTTTGGTGTCGAAGTAGGGCATCTCGCCGTAGTCTTTGATCTGGCGGATTAAAAATTTAGCGTATTCGTCCAGCTCGTCGCCAAGCTTGGAGCGCATCATCGAACAAAACGAGCAGATGTTGTCGCAAAACGGCACGTGCAGATAGATCACGCAATCGCTGTCTTTCGCGGGCTGCTCTAGCGCATCGAACAGCTCGTTTTCGCTCGCGGAGACGCTCTCGAAAAGCTTGGAGCGATGGTGGGATTTAATGCGTTCTTTAAACATCTATTTCGTTGCCTCCGCGTAAATTTCATCCACCGTCTCGCCGATCTGCGGGCTGCCCCGCAAGATGAGCGTCGGGGCTTTTAAAATTTTGCCCGATTTTACCGCTTTGGTATTTCTAAGGATTGGATTTGCCTTTAAAAAATCCTCCGTCTCGCCGCCTACGATAACGATTATATCGGGGTTTTGCTCGAGGATGTATTCGGCAGATACCGAAGGCGCGCTGCCTTTTAGGCCGTCTGCGATATTTTTGGCGCCTAGGCGAGCGAAGATATCGCCTACTAGGGTTTTGTCGTTAAAGGCCATAGTGGCGTTTGAGCCGAAAAATAGCGCCACTTTTTTACCGCGAAGAGCGGGTTTGTCTGCAAAAATTCCATCCATCTGCGCGCAAATTTTATCCGCCTCGCCCTCCTTTTTTACGATCGCCGCGACCTTCTTTACGTTTTGGCAGATGTCTGCGGTAGAGTTTGCATCCATCGCAAGGCTCTTAAGTCTCAGCTTTTGTAGATTTTCGCTAACGCCCGCGGAGTGAAAGCTCGTGATAACCAGATCGGGCTTAAGCTCGACGATCTTTTCCATATTTGGCTTTACGTAGGTGCCTACGCTAGGCAGTTTCGCGGTTTCTGCCTCCGGGCGGATCTTGCTCATCGAGGTAGTTGAGATCGCAGCGATCTGATCCTGCGCCCCCAAAGCGTAGATGATCTCGACCGCAGCGGGATCAAGTACGACTAGACCTTTGGCGAATACAAAGCTCGCCGCAGTCAAAGCTATAAGAATTTTTTTCATAATTTCTCCTTTTTGGGTAGTATAAACTTTACCCCGTTTTCTTCTACTATTAAGGCTTCAAAGCCGTAAATTTCTTTTATGATCTGCGGCGTAAAAAGCTCGCTCGCGCTACCGCGATACCTTACTGTGCCGTCTTTTAGCATCAAAACTTCGTCGCAAAAAAGCGAGGCTAAATTTAGATCGTGCAGCACGATGACGCTCGTTAAATTTAAAGAGCGCGTCAGGTTTTCGCAGATCCTCATCGCCTCGATCGCGTAGTTCATATCAAGCGCGCCCGTGGGCTCATCGAGCAGTAAAATTTCAGGCTCGCTGACGAGCGCTCTGGCAAGCAGCACGCGCCCGAACTCCCCACCGCTTAGCTCAAATGCGCTACGCTTTAGGAATTTTTTCACGTCCAAAAGCTCTGCCATTTGCTCCACTTTAGCGTGATCGCTCGCATCGTAGCCGCTAAATGCGCTTTTTAGGCGGCAAAATCTGCCCGCAAGTAAAATTTCATTCACGTTTAGCGCGGCTGCGAGGGCTGTTTTTTGCGGCACGAAGCCGATAAGTGCGGCAAGCTCTTTGAGGCTATATTCGCTTGCTTTTTTGCCGTTTATTTCGATGATCCCGCTTGCGGGCTTTAAAATTTGCAATATGTTTTTTAGCAAGGTGCTTTTGCCACAGCCGTTAGGACCCAAAATCCCGTAAAATTTCCCCCGCTTTAAATTTAACTCTATGCCTCGCAGAATCGCCCGCTTGCCGTAGCTGAAGTTTAGCGCCGAAATTTTCATGCATGCTTCCTAAACGCGAGGTATAGAAAAAAGGGCGCGCCGAAAAAGGAGGTCACCACGCCGATCGGAATTTCTACCGGCGAGAGGGCGTTTTTAGCGATTACGTCGCAAAAAACCAAAAAAACTCCGCCGGTAAGCGCGCTAGCGGGGATCAGCACGGCGTTGCTCGCCGTATGAAGCGCCATGCGAAGCGTGTGCGGAATGATGAGCCCCACGAAGCCTATCATACCCGTAAACGCGACCGAAAAGCCGATGATGAGCGAGGAGACGATGAGTAGGCTCTTTTTGGACTTCTCGACGTTGAGCCCCAGCGACTTCGCCTCCTCGTCGCCGTTTAAGATGATATTTAGCTCGTGGCGCTTTGCGTAAAAATACGCCATGCAAAACAGCAGCGGCGGCAGCAAAAGCGCGATCTTTTGCCAGTTTGCGCCGCCTAGATAGCCCATCATCCACGCTGTAATCCTAAAACTATCCTCTCCGATTAGATAGACCGCGAAGGATGTAAATGCGCCCAAAAAGGACGATACGGCGATGCCTACGATCAGCAGAGTAGAGATCGAGCGGGTATGGGCTGCGAGCTTAAAGATTACGAGTGAAAGCCCGCTCGCGGACAAAAATGCGAAAATTCCGTAAAAAACGTCGCTAAGCCCCAGCAGATAGGCTATGACCGCGCCGAAGGTCGCTGCCGAGGCGATGCCGATGATGTAGGGATCCGCAAGCGGGTTTAAAAACACGCTTTGCACTACCACTCCCGAGGTTGCCAGTAGCGCGCCCACCAAGATGCCCATTACTAGGCGCGGCAGGCGCATTTGCAGTAAGATGAGCTCCTTGGTTTCGTCTATCTCGCCGAAGGTGAAAAATTTTACGATGTAGCCTAGCGAAATGCTCGCTCCGCCGCTACTTACGGCTACTAAAGCAAGCAATATGAAAGCTGCGATTAGAAAGAGATAAAATTTAAAGCTCATAGCCCACCAGGCGAACTATACGCGCAGATTTCGTCGCGACGGATATTTTTAAAATTTAAACGGCGCCAGGAATTTATGCGCGCGGAATTCATGAAATTTTCACGGCTCGCATCGTCGTCTTTACGGTTTGCAGAGCTTCTGATATGAGCGCGAAAAAGTACGTAGCCGCACACCTGATTCGGCATAAATTTCCTCCTAAAAGTATTCGCGATTTTTGTTAAGAAATTAAAATCGTTATCATGGGATTTTATCGCTTGATTTCTTAAACCGCGATAAATTCCGTAACGGCTAAGAGCTGCGGAGTTAAATTTAGGTCGATTAAATATTAAAATTTAGCGCGTCTCCAAGCCGCCTCTTTAAATTTGAAATTCAAAATTTAGGCGTTAAATTTAAACGCCGAAAGAGCTCTTTTTAATTTCGCGATTCAGCTTTAAATTATAAAAACGCCGATAAAATACGCACTAAATTTTATTTAACGAGTCCCGCTTTAAAAGCGCAAGCCGTTTTATTAAAACGACGAATTGCGCCAAAGCCGCTCGCTAAGCTTTAAGGAGTGAGCATGAAATTTTGGCAAAAGATCCTTTGGGCGGCGGTTGCCGTCATAGGGGCGTGGTGTTTCGGCGTACTTGCGCTAAATAAGGGCGAGAGCATCAGCGCCGTCTGGCTCGTAGTGGCCAGCGCGTGCATCTATCTGATCGGATACACCTTCTACGGGCGCTTTATCGCGTATCGCGTCTTTAAGCTGGACGATCGTCGCGCAACTCCTGCGGTGATCCGAAACGACGGACGCGATTACGTCCCTACGAACAAATACGTCCTTTTCGGGCACCATTTCGCCGCTATCGCTGGCGCAGGACCGCTCGTAGGTCCCGTAGTGGCCGCACAGATGGGCTATCTGCCCGGCACTATTTGGCTTTTGGTAGGCGTCGTGCTCGCAGGCGCGGTGCATGATTTTATCGTGCTCGTGCTCTCCACGCGCCGCGGCGGCAAGAGCCTCGGCGAGATGATAAAAGACGAGATGGGCAAGCTCACGGGCGGCATCGCGATGATCGGTATTTTTTTCATCATGCTGATCATCGTGGCGATCTTGGCGATGGTCGTCGTAAAGGCGCTCGCAAACTCGCCGTGGGGGCTTTTTACGATCGCGATGACGATACCGATCGCCGTATTTATGGGAATTTACATGAGGTTTTTGCGCCCGGGCAAGGTCAGCGAGGCATCGATCATCGGCTTTATTTTGCTGATGCTTTCGCTTTGGGGCGGGCATTACGTCTCGATCGATCCGTACTGGCACGACGTTTTTTCGCTAAAGGGCGAGACGCTCGCGCTTCTTACGATCGGCTACGGCTTTATCGCGGCGATTTTGCCAGTGTGGCTGCTGCTCGCGCCGCGCGATTATCTAAGCACCTTCCTTAAACTCGGCGTCATCATCGGTATGGCGGTCGCGATAATTTTCGTCGCACCCGAGCTTAAAATGCCCGCTACGACGAAATTTATCGACGGCACGGGTCCCGTTTTTGCAGGTCCGATATTTCCGTTTTTGTTTATCACGATCGCATGCGGCGCAATTTCGGGCTTTCATGCGTTGATCTCCAGCGGTACGACGCCGAAGATGGTGGAGCGCGAAACCCACACTCTTTTCATCGGCTACGGCTCGATGCTTATGGAGAGCCTCGTGGGCGTAATGGCGCTCGTAGCGGCGTGCATCCTAAGCCCGGGCGAATACTTCGCTATCAACTCGCCCGCTGCGGTACTGGGCAAAGACGCAGTAAGCGCCGCGGCGTATATAAGCTCTATCGGATTTAGCATTACGCCCGAGCAGATCGGCGCCTTGGCTTCAAACGTCGGCGAAACCACGATGATGAGCCGCACGGGCGGCGCTCCTACCTTTGCAATGGGGCTAACGATGCTTCTGCACCAGATCATCGGCGGCAAGGAGCTGATGGCGTTTTGGTACCATTTCGCGATTTTGTTTGAGGCGCTGTTTATTCTGACCGCGGTCGATGCAGGCACGCGCACCGGGCGCTTTATGGTGCAAGAAATTTTAGGCAACGTCTATAAGCCGTTTTCCGATACTAAAAATTTTCTCTACGGCATCATCGCGACGGTGATCTGCGTGGCGGGCTGGGGCTATCTGCTCTACAGCGGCGTTACCGATCCTATGGGCGGGATTTACACGCTGTGGCCGCTTTTCGGCGCGTCCAATCAGATGCTCGCGGGCATCGCGCTTCTGCTCGCTACGGTGGTGCTTTTTAAAATGGGCAAACAAAAATACGCTTTCGTTACGATCGCTCCTGCGATTTGGGTGCTTATAACCACGCTTTATGCGGCGATCTTAAAGCTGATGCCGGCTAACGGCGAGCGCGTGCACGACGCGGTAAGCCACGTGGCTATCGCGCAAAATACCGCCGCCAAGCTCGCTAGCCTGAGCGATCCTGCCGCGATCGAAAAGGCGCAGGCTATCATCAGAAATAACGTCATCGACGCCGTGCTATGTGCTCTTTTCGTCGTAGTCACGATCATAGTCATCGCCCAAACGATCCGAATGTGCCTTAAAATTTCAAAGGGCGGCGCAAGCGAGGGGTATTTTAAACTGGCAGAAAGCGAGTACGTAGATAAGGGCGTTTATGAAAAAGTTTAAATTTAATCCGCTTGCGGCCCCGAAGGCGGTGGCGAGGTTTTTGGCGCGCGCGGATGCCGCACTTGCGCCGCTCATCGGGCTCGGCGATTACGAGGGCTATCTGAGCCATTTCAGAAGCGCTCATCCGGACGAAATCCCGCTGAGCAGGGCGGAATTTTTCCGCGCGATGCAAGATAACAAAGCAAAAAACGTCAAGTGCTGATAGCGGCGAAAGGGCGCGGTCGCGCCGTACAAATCGCCGACCCGCGACGCTTTGCCGTCATATCACGGAATTTCGCCGCGGATTTGAAATTTTAAATTTAGACTAGGGCGCGGATAAAGTGTGCGAACGAGGTTAAATTTAGCACGCCCCGCAAACCGCCTCCGAGAAAATTTGACTAGCGGCATGTGAGATCGTGAAATTTAGCA
>NZ_CALHII010000143.1 GCF_938030815.1 uncultured Campylobacter sp. | reverse complement strand
CGAGTACGGCAACGTCGAGGGGCTCCGGATCTCCGCGAAGAACCTGCTCGCCGCCCCTTAGCTCGGCCAATATTATGCGGTTTGGTTTCATACGCAAGCATGCTTTTAGAAGCGTAGCCGAAGTTACGGCGTCTCCGTCTTTAGCGTCGCTGTCGTAAAACATCTGTTCTACGTCCTTGTGCTTCGTAAAGGTGATCTCGGAAGTATCTTCGATCGTTATAATACGCTCGCTAAGTGGTATAAAATCTATCAAAGTCTTCATAAAAGTAGTCTTACCGCTACCCGTTTCGCCGCAGATGACTAAATTTTTACCCTCTCTAACCGCCTCTTTTAATAGCTCTGCGGTATGTTGATCTAGGGCCTGATTGGCCACGTAATCATCGAGGCTATAATGCACTTTGCTAGGCTTTCTGATTACAATAGAGACCTGATTGTCCTTAACTACGGGCGGGATATTGATATGAACGCGCTCTCCTGTGTGAAGCGTCGCATCAAGCATAGGCTCGGACTTATTTATATCCGTATTGTTGAATGCTCCTAAAGCCTTTGCAAAAGAGATCCCTTCGTCATAGCTAATAAATCTGTGCTCTTGCGTCCAATTTCCGAATATATCTTCACAAAAAAGCGTCCCGTTGCCGTTTAGACAAATTTCATTTATGGAGTCGTCCTCAAGATATTTTCCAAAAAGCTCGCTCGTAACGATGTCTAGCATCTGCGATTTTGCTATAAACTCCTCTTCCTCTCGCTCCTTGCTTACCGCTACTTCATGCGCTTGCGGAGAGGAGTGGGCGGCCGCAGTTTCTTCTATTGACGGCACAGGAACGTCAGGCAGAAGCTCGGTCTCTTTTTTTTGCTCGTCAGGATCTGGAGTTGCGGCAATATCGGTATCGACTTCTTTTGCGGCCGTAAGACCGAATTCGGCCATGGTAGCATTTACGATAGCTCTAGCTTTTTCCGTTTCGTTAGCGTATTGCTCTTTTTCGCCCATTTTTTCTTACCCTGAGTTGATATACCTTGCTGAAATCGATATCTCGATTGACATAAACGCCTACCAAATCGCCCTGGTTTTTGTATAATGTAGGTTCGATATTGATAAATTTCTCAAGCGCGGTATTGGCCATTTGTTGAGTCGCTTCGCGAGTATTTTCCGTATAATCTCTGTTTTCGTTGCTTCTGGTGCCGCTACCGCCATTTAGGCCTACATTTACGGCATCGTCTATTACGCTAAGCAGTATGGCCGCGCCAAATCTTTCAAGCCAATGGTGATCGACGTATCCCTCTATACCGCTACCGCCTAAAGAGTCGCTGGCGCCGCTATAAACCGGGATAATAACTCCGTTTGGCGTACGGATCTCTTGCCAAACTACGAAAATTCTATTTAGTCCGTCATTCATTTGGCCGCTATTGAAATATCCGGTAATATGCGAGCCTTTTTCGATCAAAAGGGTAACTCCATTGGCAGAGTAAACGTCTTCGCTAACGGTGCAAGCTACGCCGCCTTGGATACTCGATACTAAACGTGTATCCAGCGAGCAGCCTATATAGGTACCTTTAAGCAGAAGCAGGTTCGGATCGAATTTACTTTTCTTAGCGGCCTTCGCCTCAAAAGTACCTTCCGAATAGCCCTCCTCCGTTATATCAAATTCCGTCTTTTTGACAAGTTTTCCTTTAGCGTCGAGCGTGTACTCGCCACTGCTTAACGGATCGGGCTCAGACTCGCTTTGATTGGCCTCGAAAGAGGGCTCGGAACTTGTAGGCACTAAAATAGTGCCGGAATTTTTATAAACTTTAGGCTTAATTTGGCTTCTAGCGGCAGCCGGAGCGAAGGGGCTTGAATTTTCGTTTGCCCCGGTGTTTTCATTGATAAAGTCGCGCACGCTAGTGGTATCGCTTGATTCGGGAAGTTTAGGTAATTCTTTTATGTCTTGCTTATTATTGCTATATTGTAGATCGCCCTTTTGCACGTTAGTAGCGATGGTTTTTTTCTCGGTTTCATCGCTTGAAAAGCCGTTTATAAAGCCGCTTAGCGCTCTAAAACCTAAAAATATAGCTATTACGACCGTCATAAATATTACGGCGTAAATTTGCATACGCCTAGTTTTAAACTGCTCGTCTTTGAGCTCTACCGTCTCGCGCTGTAGATCTTCGTTTTGAGTGTTGTGCTCTTCGCTCATTCTAAAATCTCCCTCTTTACGCTTTGTTTGGTAGTATCGTAAGTTCTATCGAGCGGATTTTTGCCATATCCTTGATTTACGACACCTACAAGCTTATTTCCGCTTCGAAGCAGTATCTTTTCGGCGGTTTTGTGGATCACCAAAACATCATATCTGCCATTTTTGTTTTGATGGGTATTTAGTATGCTTTCTTTATTCGCCTCGTCGAATAGAAATACGCTAGGAATAGTCTTGGTGGAATTAAAGCCCAAATAGGTAAAAATACCGTCGTCATATGCGAAATCGGGCGCTATAGTATCGCTTCCTTTGTTTACGTGCATTACGAAATTCCAATTTCTAGGCACGTTTACCTTTTGAATTTCGTCGTTTAGCGCGGCCTTTTCGATCGCTTGCTGATCTGCTAAAATTTGAGCTATCTTCTTCGCCTCTTTCTCTCTTTTTATCTCGCTAGGATAGACAAAATCAACCTTATAGTTCACGTTAGTTTTGGAGTTTTCTTCCTCCAGCTGCAGATCGAATACATAAACGCGCTTTGTAGTCGTTACGATTAAATTCGTCTTCCAGTCTTCGGGATTTGGTTGAATGACGGAAGCTCCTTCGAATTCAACCGCCTCGCCGCTTTCGTCAAACATCGTTTGCTGCTCTTTTGCGTCTACGGCATAAGGTTTCGCCTTTATAAAAAGAAAGTTATCTTTCTCGGCCAGATCCCAGCCGTTTGAAAAGCCGCTTGCGATATTTACTATGCGCTCATCCTCGCTAAATTTTAGCATCGAAACATAGCCGCTACGAACCTTAATCAAAAATACGTCATCAGCGTTATAACTTGCGTAGGTTATTCTCTTGTCGAATTTCGACGATTTGGGTATTTCTAGGGCACCTAAGCTAAGCGCCAATGCCGATAAAACTAACGCGGGTAAAATTTTCATATGCTTCCTTATCTAATTATTTCATCGTCTATTCGGTAGGCCGTGACTTTAAAGCCCAATGGATTTTTAAGCCGCTCCTCTTCGCTTTGCGGGTTATCTGGGTAGTAGTCATAGCTTAACGTGACTATTTTGGCCGCAGTACCTAAAATTTGAGGCTGAGCTCCAGTTTTTCTCGTCGTCGCATCAAAACGGATGGTAGCCGTCTTGGCGCCGGCGCTCTCGCCCAAAACTACGCTTTTGATATCGATAGAAACCTCATTATCGTTCTTTAAAGCTTCTTGACGCGCACTCTTGCCCTCGTAAATTTTACGATAAAGCTCCGCAATCTCCGGCGTAGATAGCATCTGCACTAGCAAATAATCCTGGTTCAGGATATTGTAGTAATACCCCTCTCTAGCTTTTACGTATTGGGAGATGAAATATTTATCCAGCGCTTCGTTTTGAGTGAGGTCTTCTGTTTTTACAGTCGTAATGATGTCTACCATTCCTGCGTTATCTACCCTAATCACATAAGGCTCTACGGTCTTTAGGGGAGTTAACATTATAACCGCGACTACTGCGATAATGGCTATAGCCGCAAATATAAAAGCTACCGTCCAGGCGCGCCTGTTAGACTTTTCTACTAGGTATCTTATGGATGCTTCATAGCTTATTGCCGAGGCTTCGTCATTGTTTTCAATCTTAGGATTTTTCACAAATATTTACCTTTTTTCAAATTACCAATTTGTTTACGTCTGAGCTGTTATTGATGGGTTGCCATTCGTCGCTGTCGAACAACTCGTTCCATTTCTTATTGTTTTTTACCTCGGCCCTATTAGCTCTATCCTGAGAGCTGAAAAAAGCTTCGTTGCCTTTCAAATTCGCATTCTTGCGGTTGACGCAACCGCAAAGAAGCAAGCCGGCTAGTATCAAGACCGCGTAAAATTTAAGAGTTTTGAGCATGGTTTATCCTTCTGATCGCTTTTTCATTTTCTGCCTATTAGTTTGCCGATACCTTTTTTAGCAGCTTTAGCACCTTTGATACCTGCGGAACCCACACCGATAGCACCTCTTGCTGCCCCGAGAGTTCCTCTAGCCGCCAACAAGCTACCTCCTCTTGCAATATCGGCAGTTCTACCGGCAAGTCCCATGGCGCGGCCAAAAGTAGAATTAGCTATGCCTTCCATTGAAACCGCCGTGAATTTTTCTGCGATAGCGGTAGCAAAAGACGTAAAAACATTGATCATAATTCCGCATATAACAACTTTGAAAGCGGCTAGGAAAACGCTGTCTGGAACTTTTCCACCGGCTAGGGCTTGTATATACCCACCGGAATAGTTGTACAAGACCGAAAACGATTGAAGCTCTCGTCCGACATACGGTAAAACGATCATTCCAACGAATGTCGTTAAGCATAAGAGGGTGATTAAATTTGATAGAACCATATTAAACCACTGCGAGAAAGTCTGCTTAGTCATACTAAATATCAAGAAAAAGAAAGCTATGGGCATTAAAAGCATTAGTAAAATGAAGGACATAAGATTTGTAACCATTGCTTTCAAAACTGGGAAAATACCGGTTCCTATGCCGATAAGAACAAGAATCGAACAGAAAATATACTTGAAATTATCTATTGGCGTTTTGACCGATAAAGAGTCAATAAAACTGGAACATAAAAACCCGGACGGAACAACAAACATATTTAAGTTCTCAAATACGTTGATATCTGAATTCGATAGGGCATCGCGAACCATTTTAAAATCATTAAAAACTAATTTCACCCAATCTTCTGCATTCAAAGCGAGCAAAATAAATATAATTTTTATAAAAGCGGTAAATAAAAATCCCGAGAAATTTTGATCCCCTTTTCCGTAAAGCATCTTTATGGTTTCATAAATAAGAAATATGCCCAAATAAAGAGCTAGAAAATTTCCCGAATCGTTAACAATGCCAATAAAAGTATCATAGTGCACCGAATACTGTTTATCAAAAAAATCTGTTACATTTTTCGATAATTTTATTATAAAATTACCTAAATCAGCGCCCATATCGATAACTACTCTTCTCTTTATTTAGTTCCAGTAAAAAATTTCTTATTAGCTTCAAATCTTTTTTCGGATATTATCTCTTTTTGCCTATTCATATTTGCCAAAGCCAGCTCTATTTGAGTCTTCTCTGCCTGAATTTGAGCCGTAATCAAAGCTATAGAGTTAGCGTAATCCGCGGATGATTTGATATCGCTACTATTTGCGGTGCTTTTCATCTGCTTGGCAATTCTATTTAGCTGATCCGAGTAAGTAGAAATTCTAGCACTGCTGCTTTCTATAGCGATAGTATCTTTAAATACCTGCCTAGACTGACTTACACACAAATTCTTTTCAACGGCATCTTGAATATCTCCGCAGGGATCGGTCTTAAAGTATTTTTTAAAGAGCTTATCCGCTTGTTTATCGAGCTTTGAAACATTAGAAAAATCCTCGCCGATACTATCTATCGAGGTACCGAGATCCTTTGCGTTTTTATATATATCCTGAACCTCATTGATGAAATTTATGGCATCTCTTGCGCCGGTTTTAGTGGCTATATCGTCCGCATAAGCCTTGAGCTCTGATTTGTAGTGCGACGTAGTATCTACCCAGCGCTTCGCTTCCTTAGCAAATTCCATTGCCTGTTGTATAGTCTGGTTGGTTATTTGTGCATTTGCAGCCCCATCTACTACAGGAATTCCCGTTGCGAACATATTAGCGCATAGCGCTGCCGAGGCAATAAAGCCCGACACCATTTTACCGATTGAAACTCTCATTTCTTACTCCTTAAATTTTAGTTATTTCCTAAAGAACGGCATGCCGCCCTCACAGCGTGCTTATGATTTTTCATAGATAGCTTTGATGGCCTCAAACCTACCTTTGTAATCCAAATTCGGATCATCGTTAATCTCTTCGATCTTTTCTACATAGGCGCTACCCGTCGATAAAATTTTAAGATAAGTTTTACCTATGGAGCTTAGATCGATCGATGCGATAGCTCGTTCGCCAACCCCTTTTTTAATGATAAATCTATATAGAGTAGGGCTGGTAGTCTTTACAAACGCAAATTCCTCTTCCGTAACGCTTAGTTTTTCATAATCATCAAAAGAAGCTTTAGGATTTGAGAGCAATAATACGGTCTCGCTTTGCTCTACTATTCCCGCCGCATACTTAGACTTGGCGGATCTGGTCCCAGTTGCCTCGGGCCCCG
>NZ_CALHII010000142.1 GCF_938030815.1 uncultured Campylobacter sp. | reverse complement strand
ACCAGCCCCGGGTCGGCCGCCACCCGGTCCGCAGCCGCCATCATGGTCGCCACAATGTGCTTACACACCTTCGCCTTGTCGAAATACGAAAAGTTTTTCTGCAACCAAAGCCTCCTATATCCGCTCGTGTTGCCCTTAAACCACAGATCGAGTGCCTCTTTTTCTTAGCTATTATCAGCTCTTTTAATTCGTTTTTTCTCATCTTCTCTCCTTTAAATTTTAAATAATCCAAACTTTATCGCTCGGGTTGCGCATCGTCGCGCGACGCGTAATGCATAAATTTAGCGTTTGCCCGCATAGTCAAATCGCGCAGCTTGTAGGCTAAACTCGAAGCTGTTTCGATCCACCGCGCCCACGCATGCGTCGCTATCATAAAGCGCGAGCAGAAATTCCGCCATCTCTTCACTTAAGTGATAGCGCTTAAAAGCCGCGTCATAGTCGTAGCCGGCGTCATCTGTCGCCACGGGACCGAACTCCGTCCTGGTCGCGGCGGGAGCTAAAACTTTAGCCTGCATTTTGGCGTCTTTATCCTGCGCCAGCTCTCGGTGCAAGCCCTCGGTAAAGGCGCTTACGAAAAACTTGCTCGCGCAGTAGGTGACGGCGTTTGGCACCATGCTATAGCCGCCCGCGGAGGAGATATTGATGAGCTGGACGGGCTTATGCTTGTAATCGCGCACGAAGAGGTGGCTTAGCAGCGTAAGCGAAATGACGTTGAGCCGTAGCATCTGCGAGACTTTGGATAGATCGCGCTCGCCGACCGCGCCGTAATCTCCGAAGCCCGCGTTGTTTATGAGCGCCTTTAACTCGTAGCTTTTTAGCTCGTCCCAAAGCGCTAGGACGTTTTCGCTATTCGCAAGGTCACAAATTTTAATCACGACGTCCGATTTGGGCGCGATCTGCGCGATCTCGTCCTTTAAGTTTTGCAACAACTCCGCTCTGCGCGCTATTAGGATCAAATTTTCTCCGCGCCTCGCAAACGCCTTTGCCGCGGCCGCTCCAATACCCGAACTTGCGCCGATAATGACGATATATTTTTTCATTTTCTATCCTTTCTTGAATTCTTCAGTTTAAAATTTTACCGAAGCTCGCCGCGTATTCACGCGTGCACTCATCTTAAATTTACAAATTCGCCCGCGTTTTGCGGGGCGCTTTATTCGTCGCTTATGGGCGTGCGTTTGGTATCTACCGCTTTGCCATCCAGATAGTACCGACCGCCGGCGACGTAGTGGAGCGTTTTTAGCTCGTCGGGGATCTTTTCAAACAGCCAGTGCCCGCCGTCAAAGATCCGCTCGTCCGCATACGCTGCGACGACCTCGCCGATAAAAAGATCATAACTCTGCTCGTTATGAGGCTCCGGGATACGCTTGCAAACGAGCCATGCTGCGCAGCCCGCGATCAGCGGCACGTCAATGTCATCTTTATAGAAAATTTCCACGTTTTTCATCTTGTCCGCGTTATCAAAGCGCGAGTTGTTCTCGGCGCCAAGCTCGCTAACCAACTCCGCCTGCGCTGCCGTGGGGATCTGCACGGCGAAATACCCGCTCTTTTCGATGAGCGTCCTCGTGTACGAACCGTTGTGCGGCACGATGGTAACCTTGTCGTAGTCAAGCGCCTGCGCCCACGTTATCGCCATCGCGTTGACGTCGCCATCGTGTTTTGCCGATACGAGCGTGGTCGCGCCCGGGTTTAGGATGCGGTATGATTTTTGTAGATCTACTTTGATGATAGCCATTTTTGCTCCTTTGATTAAATTTTATCGGCGGCAGATGCCGCAAATAACCGAATGCTTGGTATTAACTTGCCCTTAAATTTAAGCCTTAGGCTCTACTAGACCAGCCCGAGCTTTGGCGAGCTTGGATTAAATTTCTCCGCGGCGCGCGAAATTTGGCTGACTTAAAATTTCACCTGCTATTTTCTGCGGATATTATAGCTATTGCCGCTTTTTAGCAGCGAAATTTTGCCGTCCTTCGAGACATAACCGCTTCCCTTCGCGCGCAATATCACGCTCTCAGGCAGGCTCGACCAAAAAATTTCTACCTTGCTTTTATCCGCGGAAAATATCCCGTAGATCGCAAGCGCGGCGTTATCCGGATCGTCCAGCCTCACGTCCGCGACGTCAAAAACCTGCACGCAACCATTCTTGATCTTAGAAAAGCTCTGCCCCGCGGCGACCAAGCAGCCGCGCTCATCCGTGCCGCCGCCTACCATCGGCCCCTGCACCGCGGGTACCTTGCAGACACCCTCACTAGCGCTGCAGTCCGCAGCCGCGCTTTCGCCCCTCTTATCCATTGCGCTCGTATCCTTACCTGGCTTTATATCATGCGCCGCGCAGCCGCACAAAAGCGCCGCCGCAAAGGCTGCGATTAAAATTTTACTTCTCATCTTTACTCCTTAAATTTATTCCGCCCTAATAAGCGCAAATTTACATATCAAAAAGGCGTAAATTAACGCTTCCTTGGAACCGCGGAATTCTACCGCCGCCCGGCTTAAATTTTATCCATACGCTCGCCAAAGCCAGCTTCCGCGTTAAATTTTAAATCTCGCGCGTCGCGCCCAAACAAAGCCGGATCACGCAGTGTCCGCACGCTGTTTTATCATCGTGGCGCCCACGCCGCTTGATCGGCTAAAATTCCGCGTTTTGCTCCCAGATATGATCTTGCGACTTTGCGTCCACCGCCGCAAGCTCGGCTAGCTTGCAAAACGCCTCCCAAATCTCCTCGCGCTCCATAGTGTCGATGCTATGCTTGGCGTCTATCGCGTTAAAAATGGCGATAAATTCTTTTAAAATTTCGGTTTTCTCGGTCTTAAGCTCGTCTCTTGCGGATTCTGCTTCTAGCGAGCTTAGCTTCTTATGCGCGCCTGCATAAGCCCTCATCGCCTTTCTGGCAGTCGCCGCGCCCACGCCCTCTCTGCCGTCCCAGCGGCGCAGCGGGTTGTTTAAATTTGCCGCCAGCCACTGCTTGCTTCGCGGCTGCTTGATTACGAGGCTTTCTATACCCTTAAACTGTGCTCTAGCGGCCTCGCAAGCGCCTTTAGGCACCGACCAGAAACAAAGGCGTTTTAGATGCGGTAGTTGCGCCCTCGTCGGAAAGCATTCAAATCCGTAAACGTCGCTAAGCCAGACGTCTTTTAGGTGTTCAAATTTAGCGAGCGCGTCGATGTTTTTTAGCGTGCCGCCCTGCGCGTTAATAAAAATTTCACGCAAATTCCGAAAGCTCGCCGCAACGTATGCGAGATCGATGCACTTGCCGCGTTGCGAAAATATCCGTAGATCGCGCAGTTTTTCAAGTCCGCGAATGCAAAATCCGCCGCCGTTTAGCTCTAGCTGAACGCTCAAAAGCTCACCGTCAAAGTGGCAGCGCACGCTTTTTAGCCGCGCGATATCGCCGTTTATCACGAGCCGCCACAGCGAGCCGTTTAGCGTGATCTCCTCCGTGCCGCTCGCATGCAAGACGAGCTGCTGCAGGTGCGTGCGCGAGATATCTAGGCTTTTGCCGGCGCAGTTTAGCTCAAGCTGCGTCATCATCGGCGTCGCTTCTAAAAAATCTTTTAAATTTTCATCCCAAACCGCGCTTTTCATATCGTAGCAAAACGGATTTTGCCGCGCTAAATCGGCGTAGAATTCCCTGCTTTGCGGCTGCGAAATTTCAAGCTTTTGCTTGCTAATAGATTTAAATTTAGCGCGAATATCCTTCGGCAGCTCGTTCCACGCAAGCTGCATATAGATCTGTTCGATGCTTTGCAAGCTCACGCACTCGGGCGGCTCGCAAATCGAAGCGGCATTGCCGATGAAAACGGGCTCGGCGTCTAAAATTTCATCCACGCCGAGATAAAATTCTCCGCGCTCCCAAAAGTGATGATCGAAGTAAAACGGCTTAAGCTTAGCCGCTTCTTTTAGGTTAGGCGGCACGCTCGCAAAGCCGTCCAAAACGAGCGCGACTAGCCCCATATTGACGTTTACGATCTGCGCGGTAAAATACGCGTCCTACCTCTTAAGCTTTACGGCGAAAAGATCGCCGATTTTTGGCTCGGTCATTTCCGTCCTTTAAATTTTAATCTGTCCGCGCCCATTTGACGAGCGCGGATTTTAGCGGAGCTGCGAGCTAAATTTAGCTCAAATCCGCTCCGCTACTAGGCGCTACTTCAAATCAAATTTCATCCACGCTCAAAGCTGCTCGCGCTATTTTCGTCGCCGTCTACGTAGATAGCCACTTTTGGATACGCGCAGATCGGGATCTGTTTGCCGGCGCGACTCGTGCTTTTGCCCAGCAAGCTTTGCGGCGGCGTACCCCGCTCGCGCCGCGCATAAAGCGCGCTAGGAGCATAAAATACTCGCCCGCCGATTTGCGAAAAAATACGCGAAACGCTAGCATAAAAGCAGTCTTCAAAAAACGCACAAAACTCTTCACAGTGGCCCGTGCCGCGAAATTTTACCACCGATAAATTCTATCTTCATACGCGATCAGCCTAAACTCCTCTTTATGATTGCCGTTGCCGATCGTGTGGCTGTCTTGGCCCGCGCCGAGGCGTAGTTTATGCAGCCTGCCGCCGTATGTACCCACAAATAGCACGCCCCCGTCCTCGCTTAGAGCCATAGACTTTATCGTACTGCCCAGATAGTGGCGCCAAATTTTACGCCCGTCCTTGCCGACTGCTTTGATGTAGCCGTATGCGTAGCCGAGGATGTAAAAGTTCTGCGTCGCTACGCCGGCATAAACCCTCATCGCATCGTCGATCAGCGTGAAATTTTGCTTGTCGCCGCCGTCCGGATCGTAAAAGCCGACCTCCAGCCCGCGCTTTAGCAGCGCCCTATCCACGCCGATCGTAACTCCGTTGTAGAAGTGGCAGGAGTTTGTGATGAGCTGCGTATCGTCCGCGCTAAAGAGGCAAAAGTGCGGATAGGAGCTCTGCGCGCCGATGCAGCCCAGCCGCTCGCCCTCGCTATCCATGAGGACGTGATCGCCATCTTGCTCACCCGCGACGATGAGAGCGTTGTCATTTGAGAGCGTCGCATTTGCCATATCTATCTCAAGTTCGTCGTCGTCATCGCCCTCATCCTCGTAGATCGGATGGATAAGCTTCGCGCCGCTTTGCGAGATCAAAAATATCCCGTCGTGGCAGCTCAAAAGCACCTTGCTACCGTCGTTAAAAGGTAAAATTTCAGCCTCGTCGTATGTTAGCTCCACGTCGTGGCTTAAATTTCGCGATAGGCTCGCCGCCGCCCTTGCCGTCGTAGCCCCTGATCAGCCATACCTCGTCTTGATTTAGCAGGGCGTAAATTTCGTTTCGCTTAGACTTGCCCACGGCGATGACGTCGTCCGCCACTTCGCTCACGCGGTCGCCCTCCAGCAGATACAGCGTCTTGCCGTCGTCGTTTGAGGCGATAAAAAGGACGTTCTCGCCGCCAAGAGGGCAAATTTGATCGATATCTCTTAGCTTCTTTCTCAACTTTTTATCGAAAATGACGTTTGAGGGCGGAAAATCGGCCCTAAACTTCTCCGTCTCGCCGCGCTCGTTGGCATCCTTTAGCAGCTCAAAAACCGCCTCGCAAAGCTGCGTCACATCCTCGCGCTCATCGACCGCATCCTCGCCCTTGTAGGCGTCCCAGCCGTGAACCTCCGCAAATGCCACCATATCGTTTACGGCCTTGGCGTATTTCTCGCCCTTTTCATTCCACTCTTTTTGGCACTCCGCCTTAAGCGCCTCGTAGTCCTGATCGCGCATATCCTCTCCTTAAGCTTAGTCCGGCCGCCTCTTTTGCGGGCGCCGCGTTTTGTGAAATTTTAGCAAAAAGGGTTGAATTTAGAGATAAATTTCAGGCATGCAAAGCGCAATTTAAGATCAAAACAACGAGGCTGGCCCGCGCTCTGCGGCAAAATCGGATTTAAAGCAGGACTTAAACCCGCAGCTCGCGCTAAAAAAACAGCGCCCGAGCGGTCCGCAGAATCTGGCTCGTCCGTCGCGCGATTTCGCAGGTCGCGGCATTTGGTTAAATTTAAACCTATGCTTTCGCGGCGGAGCCTTGGAATTTTAACGAATGCGGGAATTTCAACGGGCGCTTGAAATTTTAGTTTCGAGAGATGATTTTGATTTCATTCGCGCAAGATCCGTCAAAATCCGCGTCGAATGAATCGCGTACCGTAAAATAATGATCTATCGCGCCGCATCCGTGCCCGATCTGCTCACCCCAGCTAAGCGCCCTGCGCACGAAGCCCTTGGCATGGGCAACGGCTGCAGGCAAGCTAAGCCCCGCCGCCAGCGCGCACGCGATCGCACTCGAGAGCGTGCAGCCCGTGCCGTGGGTGTTACACGTAGAAATTTTAGGCGTGGAAAACTCATGAAATTTGCCATTTTCGTACAAAATATCGACCGCTAAATTTCTCAAATCCCCGCCCTCGCCGCTCGGTTTAAAACCTATATCTAAAGGCGCTGCAGATAAATTTTGCCCAAAAGAGGGCTTCGTGCTCGCCGTTAAATTTCCGCCTCCGCTAGTAAAATTTCCATCCGCGAAATTCGCATGCTCCGTCAAACCCGCAGAATTTTTGAGCGCCCCGTTTTCGCTCGTCTCGCACCCAAAAGCTTTAAAATTTTGCGCCGCTCCCGCTGCGCCGTAAGCCTCGCTCACGCCGGCAAGATCGCCGCCTTTAATCAAAATCGCGCCGCCGAAAAACTGCGAAATTTTAACTGCCGCGGCACGCATATCGGCTAAACTTGAAATTTTCATCTCTGCCAAGACCTCTGCCTCGCGCACGTTGGGCGTGATAATCTCCGCGGCAGGGGCGAGCTTGTATTTTAGCGCATGCAGCGCGCTTTGTTTCATCAAAACTCCGCCGCTGGTAGCGACCATCACGGGATCTAAGACGACGTTTTTTGCGCCGTGCTTGCTCAGACTCTTTGCGATGGCTTCAGCAACACCCTCATTGGAGATCATTCCGATTTTAACGGCGTCCGGAAAGATGTCGCTAAAAATCGCATCGAGCTGTGCCTCTACAAAATCTGGCGAAACGTCCAGCACGCCGAATACGCCGCGCGAATTTTGCGCCGTAAGCGCCGTAATAGCGCTCATTGCAAACATCTTGTGCGCGCTAATCGTCTTGATATCGGCTTGGATGCCGGCACCGCCGCCGCTATCCGAACCCGCGATAGTAAGAATTTTTCTCATAAAAA
>NZ_CALHII010000141.1 GCF_938030815.1 uncultured Campylobacter sp. | reverse complement strand
GAAGTGAGGTTTTTCAAACCCTCTGGCGTGAATGAAGCCATAGCGCTGCTTGCGCAAAAATGCGAGATGCGCGGGCTTTTTGCAAACACTGCTGCACTTAGCAGGATCTACGCCATCCACAACGAAAGCCTGAGCCTAAGCGCGAGCGAGATAGAGAAATTTGCAAGTCTGGGGCTCGAGCTTAGCCTGCAAAACGTAAATTTAATGGTTTATGGCCTTAGCGAGGTGAGTTACGACGAGCTTTTTGATAAAATTTTCAGCCTTTGCGATTTTCGCGTAGATTTTTATAAAATGGCTCTGAGCGGTGGATACAACGAGATGGAGCTGATAAATTATTTTTACCGCTTGATTTATAGAATTTTTCGCCTACATGCTTACGTGAAAATAAACGGCAGATTTGATTTTAAGGCGGTTTTAGGCTATCAGCCGCCCCCTTCCGTAGCCGCACAGATGCAGCGCTACGCCACTAGCTTTTCTACGCGGACGTTTTATAAAATTTTCGCTCACTTAAACGATTTGGAATTTGAACTCAAAAGTGAAAAGAACGCGGTAAAGGATGAGCTTTTGCTCGCGTCGTTTTTGAGGTTGCAGCGCATGCTGTTAAGTTCGCTCGGGCAAAAAGCAAATATTAAGTGAAATTTTAGTAATATCCCCTTGCATTTTTTGCAAAATCCTTGCCCGCAGACGCTGTTTGCGAGCTAAAATCCATAAGGAGAATTTATGAGAAACTACGAGGTTTTATTCATCGTTAAGCCCACGCTTACCGACGATGAAGTTAAAACAAAAGTCGATTTCGTCAAAGAAATCATAACCAAAAATGGCGGAGAGATCGCTTCCGTAATCGAAATGGGCGCTAGGAAGCTAGCCTATAAGATCGACAAATATGAGCGCGGAGTTTATTTCGTAATCTATTTTAAAGCCGAGCCGAACTTGATCTCCGAGCTTGTTAGAAATCTGCGCATCACCGAAGATATCATTAGATTTTTGACCGTCAAATATGAGACTAAGCGTGAAATTTCCGCTTGGGATAAACTAAGCAAAGGTATCAAATTAAGCCCTGCAAAAAAAGAGCGCGAGCCAAAAGCGCCGGTAGAGCCAAAAGAGCCTGCAGAAGCAGCCAAAGAGGGCGAATAAAGGATAAAATATGTTCAATAAAGTAGTTTTGGTAGGTAATTTGACCCGAGATATCGAGCTTAGATATCTGCAAACGGGCACCGCCGTAGGTAAAACCGGCATCGCCGTCACGCGCAGATACAATAGCTCAAACGGCGAGAAACGCGAAGAGACGTGCTTTATAGACATAGATTTTTTCGGTCGCACGGCCGAGATCGCAAATCAATACTTGCGAAAAGGCAGTAAAATTTTGATCGAAGGTCGCTTAAAGCTAGATCAGTGGCAGGATCAAAACGGACAGAACCGAAGCAAGCACTCCATCAGCGTAGATACGATGGAGATGCTAGGAAGCAATCAAGGTGGAAGCGGCGGCTATAATCAAGGCGGCAATTACGAGGGCGGCAATTATGGCGGAAGCTCCGGCGGCTATGGCGGCGGAAATTCTAACTATGGCGGCGGTAGTAATTACGGCGGCGGAAATAGCTATGCTAACAGACAAAACTCAAATTCTAGAGGCGCAAAAAACGATTATAACGCGCCTAAACAAAAAGAGCAGAGTTACGAAAGCACGATTCCGGAAGTCGACGTCGATGCCGATAAATACGATGACGGCAACGACACGATCCCATTTTAATTAAGGAAAAATCATGGCAGATAAGAGAAAATATACTAGGAAGTATTGCAAATTTACGGAGGCAAAGATCGAATTTATCGATTATAAGGACACGGCGCTGCTAAAGCATTGCCTAAGCGAGCGCTTTAAGATTATGCCGCGTCGCTTAACCGGCACTAGCAAAAAATACCAAGAGATGGTAGAAAAGGCTATCAAGCGTGCGCGCCAAGCAGCCCTTATACCTTACATCGTAGATCGCAAAGACGTGGTCGTAAATCCATTCGAAAATCTTTAAATTTTAGCGGCGTAGAGCCGCTAAAATTCTCTTTTAAACTTTAAATTTTAAAATTTTAAGTTCACCCTTATAATATCAATATATAATTTCATCAT
>NZ_CALHII010000140.1 GCF_938030815.1 uncultured Campylobacter sp. | reverse complement strand
AATAAATTCTTCCGAAGCGCATGAATTTCTATTTTTCTACAAGCCGGATGGGGCCGCGGACGAATCCTGCCTCGGGCAGTGGCAGAGCTCGCCTTTTGCCGTAGATGCCGATGAGTATGCCTGCGCCGAGCAGTTTATGATGGCGAGCAAGGCGCAAATATTCGGCGACGAACAGACGCGGGCGCAAATAATGCAGAGCTGCGATGCAAAGCAGATGAAGGCGCTCGGCAGGCAGGTGCGGGGCTTTGATGAGCGGCTCTGGGGCGAGGTGCGCTACAGCGTCGTGCTAAGCGGCAATTACTATAAATTTACGCAAAATCCCGCGATGATGCGCTTTTTGCTCGCGACGGGAGATAAAATTTTAGTTGAGGCCAGCCCGCTGGATAAAATTTGGGGTATCGGCCTTGGTCAGCAGAGCGAAAACGCAAGTCGTCCGAGCGCGTGGCGCGGGCAAAATCTGCTCGGCTTTGCGCTGATGGAGGTGCGAGACGAGCTGCGCAGGCTGTATAAAAACTACGATCTGATCGATAAGAAATTTTTGCGAGATTAGGCAGCTAAATTTTACCGCTCTCGCCGGGTGCATTCGGCATGGACATAGCGCGGCAGCGAGGCGGCGCCAAATTTATAAAATTTTAAAATTTACGCGCTAGGGCGAGGTAAAATTTCATCGCCTCGTTCAGCTAGAATTTCACCGCCGGGCGCAGATAGAATTTCATGCGAAACGGATAAAATTTGCGCACCCGAGCGAGGTAAAATTTTATCCAAAGCGCTAGCGGCGTTTTTACTCGCAGCGGCTTGCCATTTGGGCGCGACGGATCTTTTCGTCGCGGCTCAAACCCCGCTTCTAAACAAAGCGGGCGGCAAGGAGATCGCCAAGCTGCACGTAGGCGCGAAGCTACAGGTGCTAAAGGATGGCAAGGACTACGTGCAGGTGCGATACGCGGGCTTCGTGCCCGAGGGAAGCAACGTAAGTTACGCAAGGCTTGGGATTTTGGAGCAGGACTTGCAAGCGCAAAACGCAAAGAGCCTAAAGACGCTAAAGACCGTGAAGGACGACTATGATAACGAATGGGCGAACGTCACTATCGACGGCTACGTCGCGAAGCTCGCCGTAACGGACGATGCGGCTAAAATTTACGACGCGGGCGAAAATCTATTCAAAGAGCGCTGCGGCAGCTGTCACGCGCTGCACGGATACGACGAGTTTAACGTCAATGTCTGGCCCAGCGTGGTCGAGACG
>NZ_CALHII010000139.1 GCF_938030815.1 uncultured Campylobacter sp. | reverse complement strand
GTGGATATACGGGATTATTATTTTTGTGGTTTCTAGCTTATATTCATTGGTTTATTATATTTACTTTTGTAGATATGATAATGATTTTATCTTGGTTTCAAAAAAGAAGTGTGAAAACGATTTTCCGTTTTTGTTACTTCCGTTTATGTTCGGTCTAGGTATTTTTATGTTTGAGGTTTATTATACCGGATATTTTGCAAGCAGCGGTATAAGCATAAGAACAAGCCATTTTATGCCGGAATTTCAAAGTAGATTTTCAATTTTTGGATATATTATTTTCTTTCAATCTGGTTTTTCTCTTTCTGGTTCCGTAATATTAATGTCTACATTCGAATTTATTTACAAAATATATTTCTATTTAAAAGAAGTGAAAGATGCAGAGCAAAGTCAATGAAAAGAGCGGTGTATTGAATTAAAAATTTGGAGTATTATCGTATGGAATTTCAAAGTTATAAATCTGAAATGCCTCTTTTTATGATCAAAGATTATTGGACTAAAATCAGCACAGAATGTTATTTAATATTAGCTGTATTTTTAGTCATATTCCTATTTTTCTGCAGAGGAAGTGCTTGGGCATATCAATTCCTAGGAGCTGTTACTTTTTTAGTGGGAATTTTATTTATTAATAAACATAAATTTTTAAATTTCTATTCCGATAGAATAGAATATAATTCTTTATGCAAAAATTATAATGATGTATATTCGATACATAAAAGTGTAAAGACTTCTAATTTTGATAAAATCGCTATTTATAAATTTTCTGGACTCGTGATTGAAGACGCGTGCAAATACAATGCCAATATAACTAGGTTTAAAAAATTTCTCTTGCTAATTTTATCGTACGCTTTGCATCCGATAAATCTTCTTTGCTTCGGTGTACTTAAAATTTTAAGAAGAATAGATAGCATAAATTTAAATGTTCTAATTTTATTAGATAGTACTCATAGTAATTATTTTGCCATTCCGCTAACTATGTTAAGTGAGTATGAACGAGTAAATTTGAAAAAGTATTTAAAAGACAAACTAAATCTAAATCTTGATAATATTGAAATCAGGGATAGATTTGTAGATATAAATTTTATATAAAATTTTCTAAAACCCTTTATTCCAGTATATTTTAATAAATTCCAGCTTAAGCAGATAAATTTTATCTTTTTATTGACGGACCTCAATGCTTATAGAAATTTAAATAGGTAAAATTCACTCCTAATTTCAGTTAAAGGAGTGAAAATGGCAGAATTTAAAAAGCTCTGGATGACGCTCGTAGCGGTACTCATCGTGGGCTTTAGTTTCTTGGGTTTTTACGGCGGTGAGGTGTATAGGCAGTCTCCGCCGGTGGTAAAATTTACCGATGCTAGCGGCAACGAGCTAATCAGTACCGAGTGCATTTACCGCGGACAGGAGGCCTGGCAGAGTATCGGCGGTATGCAGGTGGGCTCGGTGTGGGGACACGGAGCGTATCAGGCGCCTGATTGGAGCGCGGATTGGCTGCATAAGGAGCTGGTTGCGTTTATGGATATCAAGGCGCAGGAGCGCTTCGGCGCTAAATTTGACGCTTTGAGCGACGAGCAAAAGGCGCAAATTAAGGCGCTTACAAAGGCCGAGTACCGCACAAACACCGTAAAAGACGGCACCGTCAAGCTAAGCGATGATCGCTTGAAGGCTATGGCGGTCGTAAAAAACGAGTACATGGGCGTTTTCGGAAACGATCCGCGCTTTAAAAAGCTTCGCGAGGATTACGCGATGAAGGAAAACACGCTCGCAAACGAGCAACATCGCTCCGAGCTTATGGATTTCATATTTTGGACCGCTTGGGCGGTTTCCACGGATCGTCCGAGCGGAGAGGCGACCTATACCAATAACTGGCCGCACGAGCCGCTGATAGACAATGTCCCTACCACGGAAAACGTCGTTTGGACGATCGCAAGCCTCGTTATTTTGCTTACCGGCATCGGCTTGTTGGTTTGGTTCGGAAATTTCTACGGCAAAAAGGACGAGGATTTCGAGGCTCCTGCGAAGCTAAACGCCGATCCGATCGCCGCTTTAGCGCTTACGCCGTCGCAAAAGGCGCTCGGCAAGTACCTTTTCGTAGCGATTGCATTGTTTGCATTTCAAGCCTTTATCGGCGGCTTTGTTGCGCACTATACGATCGAGGGTCAGTCCTTTTTCGGGCTTGATATTTCGCAATATATCCCTTACTCGCTAGCTCGCACCTGGCACGTGCAGGCATCCATTTTCTGGATTGCTACGGGCTTTTTGGCGGCGGGATTGTTTCTAGCTCCGATCATCAACGGCGGCAAAGATCCTAAATTTCAAAAGCTCGGCGTGGACGTGCTTTTCTACGCGCTTCTTTTCTTGGTCGTCGGCAGCTTCGCGGGCGAATACATGGCGATTGCGGGTAAGATGGATCCAAGCAGCAGTTTCTGGATCGGACATCAAGGATACGAGTATTTAGACCTCGGTAGAATTTGGCAGCTGATACTGTTTGTGGGCCTTGTGATCTGGATGGTGCTCGTGCTGCGCGGCTTTATCGCGGGCTTTAGAGCCGAGGGCGATAAGAATTTATTGGCGATTTTTACCGCTTCGGTTATCGCCGTGGGGCTTTTTTACGGCGCAGGGCTATTCTACGGACAGCGCTCGCCGATCCCTGTGATGGAGTATTGGCGCTGGTGGGTCGTGCACCTTTGGGTCGAGGGATTTTTCGAGGTTTTCGCGACGGCGTCTTTGGCGTTCGTATTCGCGTCCTTGGGCTTAGTAAGCAAGAAATTTGCCACCTACACCTCGATTGCTAGCGCGTCGATTTTCCTAATCGGCGGAATTCCTGGTACCTTCCATCACCTCTATTTTGCGGGCACCACTACGCCGATAATGGCTGTGGGTGCGAGCTTCTCGGCGCTTGAGGTCGTGCCTTTGGTGCTTTTGGGCTCAGAAGCATTTCATTACTACAAGCTTCAATTCGCGCAGGATTGGGCTAAGCGTCTAAAATGGCCGCTTTACTGCTTCATCGCCGTGGCGTTTTGGAATATGCTGGGCGCGGGCGTTTTCGGCTTTTTAATTAATCCGCCGCTTGCGCTATTTTATATTCAGGGCTTAAATACCACCGCAGTGCACGCTCATACGGCACTATTTGGCGTATACGGCTTTTTGGCGCTCGGCTTTGTGTGGCTCGTGGCGCTGTATATTTACAAAGACAAAAGCTTCGACGATACGCTGATGAAGATCGGCTTTTGGGCGCTTAACGCGGGTCTGCTTCTAATGGTGCTGATTTCGCTATTACCTGTCGGAATTTTGCAGGCATTCGCGGCGATCGACGTTGGTATGTGGTACGCAAGAAGCGCGGAGTTTTTGCAGAAAGACAGCCTCTACGGGCTCCGCTGGGCGCGCATCATCGGCGATACGATCTTTTTGGTAGGAAGCGTGTGCTTCTTGCTTCAAATCGTGCGAATGATATTCTCACGCGCTAAATAGAGCCTTCGCGAGCTTCTATTACTCGCTTTGCCTCAAAGGAATTTTATGTTCTTGCGAGGCTTTTTAAATTTAGCGCGCTTCGCGCGAGCTTTTTTCTGCAAAGGGGAGCTGCGCGCGAGTCTTTGCCACAGACGATGCCCACGGCTAGTTTTAAATTTAGCCGCAAATCGCGATCAATCTTTAAAATTTTAAAATTTCATCCCCTTAAATTTACCCAAGCCAAATTTTAAATTTGCTAAAATTACCGCCGAAATTTTAATCTCAAGGAGTAGAAAATGGGTGTGCGAGAGCAAATTTTAGAAGACATTAAAACGGCGATGAAAAGCGGCGATCACTTCCGCAGAGACAGCCTGCGGATGCTTAACGCCGCGCTTAAGCAGGTCGAGGTGGACGAGCGCATCAGCCTTAGCGATGAGCGCGTCTTTAGCATCCTTCAAAGCGAGATCAAGCGCCGAAATGACTCTGTAGAGCAGTACCGCGCGGGCGGTCGCGACGATCTGGTGCAAAAAGAGCAGGGCGAGATCGAGATCATCGCGTCCTATCTGCCCGCGCAGCTAGGCGATGCCGAGCTTGCTGCCGCGGTTAGCTCGCTAATCTCGCAGCTTGGCGCTAGCGGCGCAAAGGATATGGGGCGCGTGATGAAAGCTGCCAAAGAAGCGCTCGGCTCAAGCGTAGACGGCAAGCGGCTAAGCGAGGCGGTCAAAGCGGCACTGAAGTAGAGCCGGGAATTTAAAAGCCGTGGCTTTGCTTCTTGGCGGAGTTTTGCGGAACGCAGAATTCCGTATCGAAATTCCGCACCCAAAATTCTGCGTCGGGATTTTATAGCGCGGAATTTTGCACTGAAATTCCGAGCGTGAAATTTAAGGCGTAAAATTTCGCTGCTGAAATTTTTTGAGATAGAGCTTGGGCTGCGGAATTCATACGCTAATTTAAAATTTTAAAGGATCATCATGAAAAAATTTATCGCAGTTTTACTAGCCGTCCTGCTTGTGGGATGCCAGTGCAAACAAAACGTAGTGCCTGGGGCGAACGAAACGCCCGAAAAGATCACGGCATTTTTCATAAACGATGGCAAGGAATACATCGTAGGCGAGAAACTTAGTTATGTGCTGACGGACGGCTCATCGCTTAAGAATATCTCGGAATTTTACGATGGCGGATACGCCAAAGGGCTTAAGCGCGAGTTTGTGCAGATCGAAGTAACCGATGCTAAAAACGGCGAGGCGCGCGGTAGCTTCAGTGCTTTTTTAAACTCTGCCGCAGGAGCAGACGTCGCCAAAATCAAAGCTCTAGCAAATCGCATAGAAATCGATGAGAAAAAGGGCGAGATAGAAGTGATTTTCTACTTCGATGCGCGCGTCGTGCAGATCAAAAATCTTAGCGAAATAATGAAGCCAAGCGATAGGCTACGCTCCCCGATAGCCGCAAACATCGAGGTTAGGCCCGAACGCTGCGAGGGCAACGCCCTGTTGGATACGCTAGGCATCATCGTGGCTATACCAGTGGTAATCGTGGGAGCGGTACTGTTTCTGCCCGTGGTGATGATGCAGGAATATAGCCCTCGATAATAAAAGCCGTGAAATTCCGTATCTTGCAGCGAAACTTACAATGTAATGATCGATGAAGCTCGGCGAAATTTGGTATAACTTAGATCGCAAGTTCGATCTATTTATGATCGCATTTTATTTGGCGGCGATGTGGTACGGATTTCTTTTTAGCTTGAATCCGAAAAGCTTAGATGATCTGAAAATCGCAAATGGAATAATTATGGATGTTAGAAGCGATGATGGGCGCGAATATATGCAGATTTTTACGGATGAGCGCAAATTTATCAAAGTCTTTTTAAATGGCGATACGGATAACTTAACCTCCTTTTATAAAAATAAAATTTTGCTCAATGCGGCAATTGCGGAAGCTAATTTTAAGCGCTTAGGAGCGGACGAGTGGCAAGGCGTAAATATTAAGCCTTCTATCTCGCTAATCGCATACGAATGGCTGGAAGGCAAGCGAGTTAAAGCTTGGTATCAAAGCCGTCCGTTTCCGTTTCAGAGTCGCGGCACGGCATATCAAGTTTTATTTTTGGATTATAATGCAAGCGTCGATCCGTCGCAACGCGAGTATCTGATGAAATTCAGATATAACAAATACACTACGATGGATGATAAATTTACGGCTACGGTATTTGGAGCTTTAACGCTCATTTTTCTTGTGATAGTGGCGGGCAAATTTTATCAAGCATGGCGCCAACTGCAATAAACATTGCGCCGCGAATTTTAATTAGCATCGGATAACCTGAAAACACGGCACGCGGTATCGATACGAAGTATTTTAAAAGGCACTAGGCTTGCGGCGTGCATTTCATTGCGGATAGCGGCGGCGCGAGCAGGCTAAGTTTACGGCGATAAATTCAGAGCGTCATTAAAATACAGACCGAAACGAGATTTAAAATTTTGATAAATAGTTTGCGCCGAGTTTTGAAATTTTGCGGCTTTGTCTGCGCCGGCTAGCGCAAAATTCTAAATTTTAAACTGCATAAAATTCTAAATTTTAAACTGCATAAAATTTTAAAATTTAAACTGCGCGAGATTTCAAAATTTTAAATTTCGCGCTCGTTTAGCAGCATCCATAAATTCCAAACGTCAAATGGGGGCGGATGGGCTAAAATAGCCCATTTATCAGCCCTTTAATCACGTCTGATTGCTCCTTTTTCGCGTCATTTTTGCTGCTGTTATCGTCCTTTTTCACGCCGAAAAGCTTGTCGAT
>NZ_CALHII010000138.1 GCF_938030815.1 uncultured Campylobacter sp. | reverse complement strand
TTTAGCACAAGCGCGCCGTTTTTATCTATCGCCGCGGCGAAAAAGTGAGTGTGGCCGTAAATTTTGATGGTTGAAATTTTATCCGCGCCGCGCTCGCACGGACCCCGATTTTTACTTTCGCCGCTTGTATTAGGGTCTGAACTTGCGGTTAAATTTGAGTTTAAATTTGCGTTCGGGCTTGAGGCCGAGTATGCGCCCAGACTTAAGTCTAAATTTGCGTTTGAGTTTACATCCTCGCCTGTATTCACGCCCAAGCTCACATTTAGACTTGCGGATTGCCCGCCTTTGAAATTCGCGCTCGCGCTACGTATGTTTTTAAAATTTGCATCTGCACCGCGCGCGCCATTTAAAATTTCATCAACGTCCGCAGCATTAAAATTTGCGTCTAAATTTAGCGCGCCCGTTTTAATCCAAAAGCTTCTGCTTAAACAGCGGGATTTTGTAGCAAAAGGTGCTGCCCTCACCGAGCTTCGAGCTGACGCTTTTTGCGATTCCGTAGCGCTTGCAAATTTTATCGATTATGTTTAACCCGAGACCGAATCCGCCAAGAGCCGTGTTTTCGCGCGAGTATCTATCCCAGATCGCGCTCGTATCCTTTATGCCGATGCCGAAGTCCTGCACGCTAAAGACCGCTATGCTCACCCCTTTCTCCAGCCCGATGATGATCTTGCCGCCGGGGCGCGAGTATTTTATGGCGTTGCTTAGGGCGTTATCGATGAGGCGCATAAGCGAGGTCTCGTCCATAAAAACGCTCACGTCGGGCGCTATTCGCGATTGTAGGCTTATGTTTTTGCTTTTTGCGACCAGATAGATGAAATTTATCCTAGCGCCCAAAAACTCGCTCATATCGATGCGGCGGCTTTTTAGGCTCATCTTGCCGCTTTTGATGAAGTACTCCACGTCCTCGTAAGTAATTACCATCTGCTTGAGTGCGGATTTGATACGCGCAGTGTGTTTGTCACGCAACCCAAGCATCTCGGTGTTGATGAGCGCGACGCCCAGAGGGGTCTTTAGCTCGTGCATCGCGTCGTTGAAAAACGCCTTGATGAGGTTGCTTTGCTGCGCGTAGAAATTTTTTATGATTTTGTAGTTAAACAGCGCGATGATGAGCGCTACAAAAATCGTGATAAAGATCGTAGAGATCGCGATAAATTCTATCTTTGCGTAGCTTATCTTTTTTGAGATGACGAAGAAATGCAGCTTGCCCTCATGTAGAAAGTGGCGCTTAAAAAATACCCGTCCGCCGAATTTCAGCGTGATAAACGCAAAATCGGGCGGCTGGACGCTTAGGTTTGATCTTAAAATTTCGCCGTTTGCATTTAGGATCGCGTAGTCGTAGATTAGCTCGTCTTTTAGATTCAGATCCGCACCGGCTAGGGCTTCGCCGCTTTTTTGTATCAGCTCGGCGACGTCGGCGCTCTCCTCGATTTTGGAATTTAAATAGATGATATAAAGACTCTCGCTTATAAAGGCGCCGATGATGAAAATCGCGCTAAAAAGCGTAAATTTAAACCCTTTAAGCATTGATCTTATATCCGAGTCCGCGGCTGGAGAGGATGAAGTCGTTGCTCGTTTTGGCGCGGAGATTGCTGATATGCACGCGCACATCGACGCTGCCCGCTTCACCGTCCCATACGTCGGCGATGAGTTCATCGACGCTTACGAATCTTTTGATATTGGCGAGCAGAAATTCTATAATCTTGATCTCTTTGGCGCTTAGCGATATCTCTTCGTCCGCGCGTTTTAAAATTTTTAAATTTGCGAAGTAGTGAAATTTATCCGCGATCTTGACGGCGCCCTTTTCGTCGCCGAAATACTTTCGCATCAGCTCGCTTACTCTAAATTTAAGCTCGGCTAGGTGGAAGGGCTTTTTTAGATATTCGTTGCAGCCTAGCTCGTAGCACTGGCTCAAATCGTCGATGTCGCCGAGCGAGGTCATCATCATCACGGGAGTGCCAAGACCGAGGTTTCGTGCGTATCTAAGCACCTCTTCGCCCGAGACCTCCGGCACCTTGATATCTAAGATCAGCAAGTGGTAGGTATTCGCGGCGATCTTATCGCAGGCTGCGTCGCCGCTTTCGCATTCGTCCACCTCGTAGCCAAGCTCCTGCAGATACTCGCTTACGCTGCTTCTGTATTCAAAATCGTCTTCTAAAAGTAAAATTTTCAAACCCGTTCCCTAAATCGGGAGCGAGACTACGCTCCCGTGCAAATTTGCCCCGCATATACGATGTAGTAGCGAAGCAGAATGACGCCGCAAAGCACGACGAAAGAATTTAAAACTATAAACGCAGGCTTGTAGGCGTGGTTTTTCAGAGCCGTAAAGGCAATGATGATCGGAGCGATGAGCCCCGTACCCAAAACGCCGATCCAGAAAATTTTACCGTAAACCTCGTGCGTCAAAGCCTGCTGTGCCGCAAGCGCGCTAGTGCCGCCCTCGAAATACATCCCGACAAATAGAATGAATAAAAGCGGAATCTCAAAGAGTATCGCGCGCAGATCAAGCACCAAAAGGTATTTTATGCTATCTTTGTTTAACGAGCCTTTAAAAAACAGAAGTCCCACTAAAATGCTCGCCGCGATGCCGCTGGAAAAGCCCGACAGCAAAAATAAAATCGGCAGCACCGGAGTATTCCAAAGCGGAATTTTCATCACCGCGCTTAACAAAAAGCCCGTATATGCGCCCACGCAAAGAGCAAGGATAAATAAAACTTGCTCGAAAGCTTTGGAAGCTTTGGCGAATGAGCTTAGTAAATTTACGATAGGTCGCAGGAACGCAAGTAGTTTAAATTTACAAATTTCCTCGCCGAAGACGCATAGCGCAAATACAAAGCTAAGCGGCACGTAGATTAAAAGCGCCGCCACGCCGAGGCTCATTACAGAGCCGAAGTTAAATTTGATCAGCAAAAGATAGAAGGTAAGAGGCTTGCCCAGATCAAAGATCAAAAGCAAAAGCCCCGCGCAGATCGTAAGCGGCGCCGTGATCGCACCCGCTCTAATCATCGCATCCCAGATGGAATTTTGCTCGCTTTCGTGGCGATTCCATTCAACTAAAAGCGCCACCATCGTCGCTCCCGCGCTAAGACCCGCCAAAAATAGATAAATCGCAATCGGCCAAGGCCAGTAAATTTCAGAGTATTGGCTCATATCGCCCCACATATTATTCATAGCGTCCTCCTTTTTTGTTTTTGATATTCGCTAGGCGCGGCTTGGTGTTTAGATATGCTTTGGGATATTCTACGCTCGTTTTGGCTAGCAGCTTGCTTACCTCGGAATTTACGTCATTTACGTCGCCGAAAACTAAAGCGTCGGTCGGACACACACTTACGCAGGCAGGCTGCAAGCCTTTGCTAGTGCGGTTAGTGTAGCAAAAGGTGCATTTACCGATAGCGTGCGTGATAGGATCTACAAATCTCGCGTCGTAAGGACAGGCTAGGATGCAGTATTTGCAGCTGACGCAAAGTCTCTCGTCTATAAGAGTTACGCCGTCTTTGGTTTTAAAGCTCGCTCCCGTAGGGCAGACGTCCACGCAGGGGCTGTCCTCGCACATAACGCAGCTGGCGCGCGAATAATCAAGTTTTAAATTCGGAAAAACGCCGCTTGTTTTGCCGTGCACCTGCAGCCTATAAACGCCGCTCGGTACGCCGTTTTCATTCCTGCACGCAACCGAACAGGCTTGGCAACCTATACATAAATTTTCGTCGTGAATCATTATGAGTTTTTTCATAACTGCCCCTTTCAAATTTTAACTATATCGACGCCGACGTTGGTTACCATCGTGCTTACCACAGGACCCGCAGCCGGATCGAGAAGGACGCTTTGGTTGGTGCCTATGCCGTTCGTGCGCTTTAACCCCGGGCTTACGTGCCCAAAGCCGTGGTATAAAAACAGGCAGTCGTCTCTGATGCCTTGCGTGACGAAAATTTTAGCTTTTTGCTCGCCGAATTTATTTTTGAGCTTCACGATATCGCCCGTCTTTAGCCCCTCCGCCTTTGCGGAAGCCGGGCTGATCCAAACCGGCGATTCGCTCATCATATCGTTTAAAATTTTGACATTTTGCGTATGTCCGTTGGTGTGAAGCGCGGTCTTGCCGGTCATGAGGCAGTATTTGTGCCCGCCGAATACGTCCATACCCTCGGTATTTAAGCAGCCGTATCCTGCGAAAAGTTCCTCCACTTTCGGCGCGAAAAGCTCGATCTTGCCGCTTGGGGTTTTAAATTTCATCTGCGAGCTCATCTCGCCGTTTTCGTCCACGAACTCCGCGGCGGCAGGATATTTATCGATAAATTTAGCTACGAGCTTCGGCTCTCGGTAATACAGCTTCGGCACTTTGTAGCTTACGTAGCCGTTTTTGATTAAATTTGCGATTAGCTCGGCGTTGCCTTTGGCTTGCTGCATGCGGTATTCGTCGATGTTATTCCAGGTGTAATCTTTATCAATCTTCATCACCCTTGCAAGCTCTCTAAAAATTTCATAGCCGCACTTCGTATCGCCCACCGGCTCGACGGCTTTATTTCGCATCACAAATCCCGGCGCGGTGCCGCCTTTGTTTTGAATCGACTCATCGCGCTCCAAATAGGTGGATTCGGGCAAGATCACGTCGGCTAGGCACGCGAAGTCGCTCATATACACGTCGATTGCGAGCACGAAGTCTAGCTTTTTGATCGCTTCTACGCTCTTATCCACGCCCGCAACGTTGATGAGGTGGTTAAAGCGCGTGCTGACCCAGCCTTTTACCGGATATGGCTTTTCGCTTAAAATCGTAGGCGCGATCTGCATCAAAACGCCGTGTTTGCGCGGCACGAAGAAATTTTCGCTACCTTCCTCGCCGCAGCCGTCGATACGTGCGGTCTTTGGAATTTTAAAATTTTTATCCGGGTTTGAGATGGTAGGGAATAGATCCTCTTTGCAAAGCGCGTTGAAGGTTTTGGAATCTTTAGAGAAGTAAATTCCGCCCTTTTTCTCGACGTTTCCCATCAGCGCGTTTGCGATCGCGATGGCGCGCGTGCGGACGTATTCGGCTTTGGCGGTCGTGGTTTTATGACCCCAGTCGATTACGACCGCGGGAGCCGCGGCGTAAATTTCATTTGCGATGCGCTCGATTTTGTCTGCCTTGATGCCCGTGATGCCCTCTTGCCAAAGCGGCGTCGTATCCTTCACGGACCGCCTTAACTCCTCTAGCCCCACGGCGTATTGTTCGATAAATTTTTTGTCGTATTTGTTATCGCGCAGCCAGACGTGAATCAGCGCCATCAAAAACGCCGCATCAGTTCCCGGCTTTATCGGCAGCCACTCGTCGGCTTTAGAAGCTACGACGCTAAAGCGTGGATCGAGTACCAAAAGCTTTACGTCCTCTCTACTTGCGGCTTTTGCGAGCTTTTTGGTTTTTGAGATATCGATGCCTTCAAAGAGATTGTGGCCGAAATTTACGATATATTTTGCATCGCCGTAGTCTCTTTGCATATTGGCGCCGAAGGTGTGTGGCACGGCGATATTGTAGGTGACCGGGCAACAGGACCAGTGCGAGTAGATGTTCGGACTGCCGTAGGCACAGGCGAAATTCATCATCTGAGTGTGGTGTTCGCCCGTTTTAGAGGTAAAAACTACGCTTTGCGGGCCGTATTTTTGCGAAATCTCGCCAAGCTTCTGCGCGCAAATTTTAAGCGCCTCGTCCCAGCTCGCCTCTTTAAATTTACCCTCACCGCGTTCGCCCACGCGAATGAGCGGCTTAATGAGCCTTTGATCGTCGTAGAGCTGATTTATGCCCGCGCCTCCGCGAGCGCAGACCGAGGTTTTGTTTGAAAAGCGATGGTTGCCCTCGATGAGAGCGCCGCGACCGTTTTTACGGTCACTTCGATAGGACAGCGCGAGGAGCACATCTCGCAGACGCTGGCGACTTTCTTTTCCGTCCCGCCGGTAACCGCGCTAGCGTTTAAATTTAGATTTAGCGTCGCTAGCGTACCGATTGCGGCGGTGCTTTTTAGGAAATTTCGTCTATTCATAAAAACTCCTTACCTTTAAATTTTGGTAGGAATTCTAAGGCTTCATCGTAAAAATAAGGTTAATTTTGATAATGCAGCTTTTGGCTTAGACTTTATCTCGAAAGATAAAATGCGTCCTGCGCCGTATTTTAAAGCCGTAAAATAGCGCCAGCAGTAGCAAAATGCTAATTGCGCCGCAGATCGCAAGGGCTACGCGAGCGCCTAATAACTCGGTAAAAAAGCCC
>NZ_CALHII010000137.1 GCF_938030815.1 uncultured Campylobacter sp. | reverse complement strand
GTTCGCGGCTACGCGCTGCTTTATCAGATCCACGGATGCACGGGCATCTATGCGGCTGTAATACTTTTTGCTATAAGCGCGAGCGGGCTATATTTTTCTTATGACTGGCTAGCAAGATTAACGAATAAAATTTTGGGCGAGGAGCAAATTTATAAAGCTGAAAAATTTGAACCTAGCCAAAAGTCTGGGTTTAAGGATACAAGCAAACTGCAAGAGATCGATGCTGTGTTTGAAATTTTTACCCGAAAGCATGGCGAAAATTTTAAATTTTTTAACATAATGCTTAATCCAAAAGACGGAGTATATAGCGCGATATACGGAATTGCGAGCGACGAGAGCGATGAATTTAATAGGATCGCGATCAATGCTACGAGTGGCGAAATTTTAAGGGACGTTAAATTTGCCGATATGAAAGCGCAAATGCCGCGTTTTATGACGATACGCATGGCAGTTTTAGATATTCATTCGGGCGAAATTTTCGGGCAGATCGGCAAGCTTATATTTTGCCTATCTTCGCTTTCATTTTTGTTTTTAGCCGCGAGCGGTTTTTGGATGAGCTTAAAAAGGTTTATAAGATAGATTACGCAAAACACGCAGTACTCTACATAAAGACTTTGCAAAAAAGGCTGCGCTCATAGCCTATAAACAAGTGCTTTGTACCGCAGAATTTCAAATTTATAGCATTTAAGATTTCGTTATAACGCGGAATTTTACTTCGAGGAAGCAGAATTTGTCTCAACAAGACTACCATCTGCAATTTCAATTGATTTCTTAATTTCTACGAAACTACGCTTTAATTTACCGCTCAAGCTCGCAGCGATTTTTTAAAATTCCGCGTTTTAGAAACCCGCAAGACGCCGAAAACTATTTATGATGGTTTAGATCATGCGAACCGCCATATACGCCAGCCAGTTGTGCTTTAAAATTTTACTGCAGTTTAGTTTGCGATGTAAGCCCTTGAGCCACTAAAAACCCTTTATGATCTCCATTAAATGCTTGACAAGAGCCGTAATTGCGGCATTTTCATAGCTATCGTCTGTATTTTGCAACGCTATGGTTTTCATATTGCCGAAAAATCCCGGATCGTAATGCTCGATGTCATTTTGCACGTAGCTTCTTAAAATTTGGCCGTTTCTTACTAGTTTAACCTCATAAATAAACTCTATGCCACCGATTCTATCGCTAGGAAACGGAGTAGCTTCACCCGTAAAGCCCCTGTGGTGCTTTATTGTAATTTTAAGCTCATCGGTAGAGTTTTGATCCAGCAGGTTCGCTTCTTTTAGCGCCGCTAAAAGCTGCTCGTTGTACTTTTTCTCGACCGCTTCCGGCGATTGATAGACAAATTTTTTCGGATTATGGTTTTGGAAGTGTTGGTAGGTAATGCCCTTGAATTTATACGCACTTGCGATCGGCACTTTCGGTTGAGACTGTCCACAACCTGCGAAAAACAACGCCGCAAGAAGCAAAGCAAAAAATTTTTTCATTTTCTATCCTTTAAAATTTCATGAAATTATATAAAAACGGGGTTTAGCACGGGCTAAATTTACGATCTTTCGGTGCCACTATGCGTTGAAATTTTTATAAATTTGAGAGAAAGCGTAAATTTTAAGCGTAGCTAGGCGGCTAAATTTCAAATCCTTTAAATTTGAAACTCTTTAAATCTCAAAACCTCTTCAAATTTGAAATTTAATCCGAATTTGATCTGAAATTTTATAAAATTCCGCTGTTTTAAACGGGCTTTAAAAGCGCGCGCAAGCTATTTCGCAAGCCCGAAAGAAAGGGAGCTTTTGCCTACTTTTACTACCAAAGACTACAAAGCCGCCCTTCGCAGCCGCGGCTCACGAACCACGAGCACAGGCGGATTTAGCGTCAAAAACGACAATTCCTTCATCGTGATCTTCGTCATTGCGATGATGGTCTTTATATTTTTTTACGGCGTGTCGGCCCGGCTTGATTTAGATAAATTTTTTTTAGGCAACGGACGCGGTCGCGGCGGAGGCGGGATTTTGGGGCTTTTGATCGCGGGCGTAGCTTGGTATCAGGGGCGCGACGGCGGCGGGCTGTTTAAATTTAGCGACCACGCGATCACCTTCGTCTCGGGTGCGGGCAAGAGCGAAATCCTGCTCTTTAATATCGACTACGTTAGGCTCACGCCGGGCTTTTTGCGCACCTGCACGAACTACACGGCGCTTAGCCACTCCCGCTACGTAAAATACGAGAAGTTTCTGAACTTTGCGTATGCGTCTATAATCGTGCTGTGGCTAGTCGGTATCGCCATGAGCGAGCGCGTGGGGATGGCGTTCGTGATAATGGTCGTGGGCGTCGCGATCTTTTTCTTCGCCAAGGCGCTCTCGTCATGGCGGCTAAACGGCGACTTTCACGACATCTTGCTGCGCGACACCGTGCTGATCCGCGGCAAGGATCTAAACGACCGCGTGCTGTGGTTTGCGATCACGCCCGGCCGCAACGACCGCCGCAGACTGCGCGCTTATTTCAAAGAGCATCTTGACTTCGACATCGACGGCGGCTGATTTTGATTTAAAATTTAAAGGCTCAGACGCAGACCCTGTAGCGGAATTTTACGGCGTAAAAATTTAAGACAAAATTTCACGCGACGGAGTTTCGCAGTCTAAATTTTACCGAGCAAAATTCTAAGGATGAAAATGTTAAGATATAAAATTTACGAAGAAGAATTTCACGGCGTAAATTTCAAAGCCTCGAATGCATGCCGCAATATTTGCGGCTCTATACGGCGAACTTCACCTCGCTTAGCCGCCCCAAATTATCAAACGAAAAGAGTGCGTCATTTTTAAAATTTGCTACGATCTTGTCCGCCGCTTCGCTAAATTTCGTACCGTTTCTAAGTAAAAGCGCCTTAATAAAAACGGCGTGATTTAACTGAAATGTGCCTATATAATCGCGCGCTAAAGAGATGAGCCCCCTTGCGTCCATGCTGAGCTTGATCGTGCCATCGGAGCTCACGCACTCGCCCGCCGCGAACGCCACAAACACCGCTCCGCCTGCGTGCGGACAGCGGTAGTAACATACCGGTTCCTGCGATAATCCGCACGCGATCGCGCTTAGAGCGTGGCCGTTTATCTCCGCGCTTAGTGCGAGCTTAGGCGTGCTAAGCTCCTCTAGCCCGTGCCGCAAGCCGAAGTCGCGCACATCTCGCGCAAGGGTGAGCAGCCGCTCACCTAGGCGGTTTATATTTTCGTATCCCCACAGCCACGTGCGGCTGGCGTTTGCTTCGCTGCCGATATACCAGATGGCGCGCGGCGCATCATCGCCGAAACTGATCTCGCCGCGCTTTAGATCCACAGACCAGCGCCTGCTCTTTACGATCAGCTTCGAGCCCGCCTCTTGCACCCTTGCGCCGCAACCTAAACACGCCGAAAACAGATCAATAAAGCTGCTCCTATCCACGCCCAAGCGGTCTAAAAATTTCATTTTTACTCCTTTGATCTCGCGCCGATAAATTTAGCGCTTTTGTGGAATTTATCGGCGCGCCCTATTATGCGCCGCACTTGGCTATGGAATTCTACAAAAATAATTATCTGCCGCCTACGCTATGACGATTTCATGCGGCGCGCAGTAAAATTTAATCAAATTTTATAAAGTCGCAGCGGATAAAATTTCATATCAGAACGCCGCATGGATAAAATTTTGTAGCCGAGCTGCGGGCGCGACCGCAATAATCGGCTGGCGGACATAAAATTTAAACCGCTCACGGGATGTTAAATTTGAAAGATGAAATTTTAGCCTAACGGCAAGCAGCAGAATTCTACGACCGAGCAGTGAACGCTAGAGCTTAAAGCGGTGCAAAACCGGCGCGCAACAGCGAATGTATCAGCTTGAGCACGAGCGATAGAGTTTAAACGCCGTGCAGTCATAAAATTTAAATCGCCTCTTAAGATCGTGAAATTTAAAGACGAAATTTTATGCCTAACGACGAGCCGCTAAATTTAAACCGCCCGAGCGATCGTTAAATTTGAAAGGCGAAATTTTACCGCTGCATGTTAAAAGATGAAATTTAGATCGCCCACGCGCTAAATTTAATCGATCTTCAGCACGCTCAAAAACGCCTCGCTCGGCAAATTTACTCTGCCGATCGCTTTCATACGCTTCTTGCCCTCTTTTTGTTTCTCGAGCAGCTTGCGCTTGCGCGTGATGTCGCCGCCGTAGCACTTGGCGGTCACGTTTTTGCCCATGGCGCGGACGTTTTCGCGAGCGATGATCTTGTTGCCGATGCTTGCTTGGATCGCGACTTCAAAAAGCTGCCGCGGCACGATCTCCTTCATCGCTTTGACGAGGTCGCGCCCCTTGGATTCGGCCTTTGAGGCGGGCACGATGATCGAGAGCGCATCGACCGCTTCGCCAGCGACGCGGATGTCGAGCTTTACGAGATCGCCGCGCCTATAATCGATCGGCTCATAATCAAAGCTCGCATATCCCTTGGTGCAGGACTTGAGCTTGTCGTAAAAGTCCATTATGATCTCGTTTGTCGGCACGTCGTATTCGAGTAGGACGCGCTCCGGCGTGATGTAGTCCATCTTGGTTTGGATGCCGCGGCGCAAATTTAAAAGGCTGATGAGATTTCCCAAAAACTCGCTCGGGTCGGTGTCGTCGGCGGTGCGGTTCAGCTCGGTGCGCCGCGGCTCCACCTCGACGATGCGCGCCAGCGTGCCGCGCCCAGATCGGAAGCGCTCGATGAAATTTGGCGCCGGAAGCTCGCTGGGGCTGTGTATCCGCACGCACGAACCGTCCGTGAGATACACGGCGTATGTGACGGTCGGCGCCGTGGCGATGAGATCGAGATCAAACTCGCGCTCGAGCCGCTCCTTCACGACCTCCATATGCAGTAGCCCCAAAAACCCGACGCGAAAGCCAAATCCTAGCGCTAGCGATGTCTCGGGCTCGTAGCTAAGCGAACTGTCGTTTAAGCTGAGCTTGTCCAAAGCGTCGCGCAGATCTTCAAATTTATCGGTCTGCACGGGATAGATGCCCGCAAACACGAAGGGCTTGGCCTTCTCAAAGCCGCCCACGGGAGCGGCGGCGCGATTTTTAAAAAGCGTGATCGTATCGCCCACCTGCACGTCGGCGACGTTTTTTAGCCCCATTACTACGATACCCACTTCGCCGCTGCTAAGCTCGCGGGTTTTTGTAGGCGCGAGCGGGTTGGGATAC
>NZ_CALHII010000136.1 GCF_938030815.1 uncultured Campylobacter sp. | reverse complement strand
AAATTTGAAAATTTTGAGCCTAAGTCCGCAAAATTCCATATTTTGCGTTTTTGAAATTCTATTTAGCAAAATTTTATCTCGCGGATCTCTCGCTCTATAAATTTTTGCGCTAAATGAAATTCTACTCCACAAGTTTACGCTTCGTAAAATTCTAACTCGCAGAATTTCGCTTAAAATTTCGCGCTTAGCCCTTATTTTCGAATAGCTCCGCGTGTTTGCTACGCAAAAACTCAACCACGGCTATCACCTCATCCGCGCCGCTAGTGTCCGAGTTCGCAAGCACCGTATCGATATTTTCGATATACAGCTGCGCCGCATCGGCGAGCCGCTCGCGCTTCACGCCCGCATAAAGCAGCATCGCGTCAAGCAGGATATTAATCTCGTAGATGAGGTCCTGCTCGGCGATTTTTTCGTCATTATTTTTCATCTTCTTCCTTTGAAATTTGAGTTTTTTTCTCGATTAGATCCACGATTTGCGCCTTTACGGCTTCGTACGAGCTCGCGTCTTTAAAGCCTGCAAACATCCCGCCGCTCGCGTTTACGTGTCCGCCGCCGCCGAGGAGTAGCTTTGCCATTTCGCTTACGTCGATCTTGCCGTCGGCGCGGAAGCTAAGCGTTTTTTTACTCGTTACGTCGATGAAAAAATCGACATCGGGGTTTTGCGTCAAAAAGTCGTTGCCGATGACGCTTACGTTGCCGATATTGTAGGTCAAAATGCCCTTTTTATCGAGGTAGCTGATCTCAAAGCGCTGCTTTTGCGCGCTTAGGCGGGCGACTACGAAATGCGAGACGAGGTTGCTTAGCGTATCGTCGCGCTCGCTTTTAAAAAATTCCTTCTTTATGCCGTGCAACGCGCTATCTAGCGCTATGTGCGCGTTTGGCTCGTCTTGAAATTTAAAAATTTTTTCTAACAGGAAAAAGATATAATTCCTGCTCTCCCGCTCAAACATGATCTTATTGATCTCTTTCGCGCCCGAGACCATGCCGAGGCAGACCTTGCCGAGCTCAAACTCGCTCTGCTCCTTCAGCCAGATGTCCACGGCGTTTACGACGCGCACGAGCTTATCCAGCCGCGTCTCGCCGCCGAACATCGCGCTGAAAAAATCATAGGTGATCTTCGTGGCGCAACGCGACGAGTCCAGAAAATACCACGGGAATTTTTTCGCGCACTCAAGTCCGCTTTGATGATGATCCAGAAGGATCACGCGGGCGTTGCGGCGCGCCAGTTCGCCGCTAAATTTCTCGCACTGCGCGGGTAGTAAATTTAGATCGGTGATTAAAACCAGGCTTTTCTCGTCTGCGTCTGCGGCAAGCCGCTCATCAATGCGCTCAAGGATGAGTTCAAATTTTTCGTTTATCTCCTTGCCGTAGTTGGCGTTGAAAAATTCCACGTCCGTCAAGTAGTGCGCCGCGATGAACTGCGCGCCGTAGCCGTCTAGATCGGTGTGGCTTAGGTGATATATTTTCATTTGCGTTCTTTGCCGATGATGTCTGCTAGCGTGATCGTATCCATATACTCATCGACTTTCTCTTGAAGCTCGCCAAACATTAGATTGACGCGGCATAGCGTGCGACCGTTCGGGCAGGCGTCGATCCCTTCGGCGGTGCAGTCAAATACCGTCGCCTTGCGTCTTTCGGCGCTTTTGATGATCTCGCTTAGCGTGATCTCGTCCGCATTGCGCGCGAGCACAAAGCCGCCCTTGGCGCCTTTGAAGGAATTTAGAAGCCCCGCACGAGCTAAATTTTGTAAAATTTTAGCCAAAAAGCTGCGTGAAATTCCAAGCTCGCTAGAGATCGAATCGACATCCATCGATTCCTCCTTGCCCGCGATACAGATCATTGAAAGCAGGGCGTATTCGCTTGCTTTTGTAAAAAGCATTTATTCTCTCCTTTGGTGTCAAAGCGTGCATTTTACACAAAGAAAGCAAAAATTTAGGTTAATTAAGTATAATCGCTTCCTATTTTACCGATCAGGAGGTCATCATGGCTTTAGACACGGCTCAAAAGGCACAGATAGTTGCGAAATTCGCTAGAAGAGAGAAAGATACAGGTTCTGCAGAGGTGCAAATCGCGCTTCTTACCGAGAGGATCACGCTTCTTACCACTCATTTGCAAGCAAATCCGAAAGATTTTTCATCTCGCTTAGGACTACTAAAGCTAGTAGGTCAGCGCAAAAGAATGATGAAATATCTCAAAAACAAAGACTACGCAGTTTACTCCAAGCTCGTTAGCGAGTTAAATTTAAGAGATAAATAAGCTCCTTTGCTCGCGGCGGCGTTTATTTCGCCCCGCGATTTATACACGGCGTCCGTCAAACGGCGGACGCTTTTTTTATGCCTGGAATTTTAGACAGCCAAACTTTTTCAATCTTTGAATTTTTTGAGAATTTTGTAAAATTTATGAATTCTGCTTGGGCTATGAAATTTTAAAATTTCATAGAAATTTCAATGGTTCGCGTCTGCTACGGAATGTTGAAATTACGAGCGGCGATAAATTTTATCTGCGCCGTCTTGCATACAGCCAGAATTATACATTCGCGTTATTTGTATCAAAATTTAATTGTCAAATTCCAAAAATTTGGATAAGCTTTACTATGCCGCCAAAAATAGGGCGGCTCGTAGAATTCCGTTTTTTGGAATTTTTTAAAAATAATTTTGCTTCTTGCAATTTGAACTTTTATTTAAACGCCGCAAAGCTCATAAAATTCGCCCATTTAAAGATGCTCTCGACGCGCTTAAAGCCCGCGCTTAGCGCCAAGGCGCGGTTTTCCGCCTCAGTGTAGGGCACAAGCACGTTTTCAAGCGCCTCGCGTTTTTGCGCGATCTCGTAGCGCGAATAGCCCTGCGCGCGCTTGTAATCCTCGTAAATTTCGATCATCTGACGCGCGAGCGCAGGCTCTTCGTAGATAATCTTTTCGCTAAAGATCAAAACCCCGCCCTCGCGCAATCCGTCGTAAATTTTGCTCACGAGCGCGGCTCGGCGCGGCGGTCTGATGAACTGCAGGGTGTAGTTTAAAATCACGGCGTCGCAGTCTTCGAGGCTCGCATCCAGCACGTCCGATACGCCAAGCTCGAGCTTCGCGCCGAATGCTGCCGCCTTGGCGCGGGCGTTTTGTATCATCGCCTCCGAGCTGTCGATGCCGCACAACCGCAGATCGGGACGCAGCGCAAACAGCGCCAGCAGCGCGGTCGCAGTCGAGCAGCCAAGATCGATCACGCGCGCCTTTTGCGGCAGTATACGTGCTAAAAGCTCGCTGCTAAGCCGCGTGCTAGCCTCATAAAACGGCACGCTGCGCCCGATCATATCATCAAAAACCGACGCGACGCTGGCGTCAAACTCAAACTGTTTTTTGATAGGCTCTTTAAAAATTTCGTCTTTCATCCGTTTCCTTTTAGTTTTGCTATTCGCGCAGCACTCGATTTATACTTCCTACGCATGCTAAGCGTAGAATTCTCACGTCGTGCTTTCTGCATTTATGCGACACTCTATTTGCGATCGCTACGCATGGAATTTTTGCGCTTAGTTTGCCTCGCGCGAAGCATACCTAAATTTATAAACGCAGCATGGGCGCTTTTGATGCAAGCGAGCTGCATCTCAGTTTGTGCCCACTTCTAGCCCAGATACGCTCGATGCATGATTAAATTTCACGTCTTGCTTGACAGACTCTAAAATTCCGCGCCGTGCAAATACATCTTTAAAATTCTACGCCGTATTTTTGCAGCATTAATTTTACGTCGCCAAATCTCACGCTGCCAAAACAGCTCCTTTAAATTCTTTAATTACGAACTTAAACTAAAAGCATAGCCAAAGCTATATTGGTAGAATTTCGCGCCCATTTTGCGATTTTACGCGCCGTAAAATGGAACCCCCTTAACAAAATCCCGCGTTTAGCTAGGCGTATAATTTAGCCGCTTGGCTCTTGCTCGGAAGCTCAGCCCTGCCGAATTTTAAAGCTTTGCAGCACAACTAAGATTTTTTATCGTTCTCAATTCTCGGCGCAGCTTGCACTTGCCTCACCTTGCATGAAGCCTAGGCCCAAGGTGCGTTAAAGCCATGTAGGCGGCACGCCGTTAAAATTTAACGACTTTTTATCGGCTTGCGCGCCGCTTTTGTGTACACTTCCCATATGGCATCGCAGACGCAGACGGTGCACCAAGCATCCTCGGAGGCAGGCACACGACTTTTATACGGGACGACGCAGACGGCTCATTTAATGCGTCGTAGATGCAAAACGCGGGCAGACGCATCAAATCAAGCGCACAGCCCGCAAATTTCATCTTTAAGCTTACAAGCCGTAGATTAAAATTTACGGCTTCGTAGTACCGCCTCCGCCTCTGAAACGTCTTTTAAAATTTGCTCTTTAAGCTGCGCTAGATCGCTAAATTTGCGATTTTCACGTAGGAACTTTATAAATTTCACGCAAGCAAATTTCGCGCCGCTGTTTTTGTCCGCAGCCTCTAAAATTTTATTTTCGGCGTCCAAGCTATCGCTCGCCGCAAAATTTTGTGTAGAAATTTCTACTGAATTACACGTCGAAATTTCATCTAAATTTTGCGCAAAATGTGCGGCTTGTCCCCCGCAGCACGGCGCGCGATCTTGTGCGGAATTTAAACCCGCCTCAAAGCCCGCAAAGTCCCTTAAAATGTGCGTTTCAAGCGCAAAAGCTCCGTCGGTGCTGAGCCTGTGCCCCAAGAAGCTCACGCTTGCAAATTCCTTGCTTCCGGCGCGCACCATGGTCGCATATACGCCGCTTTTTGGCATAAAATAGCCGCTGGCATCAAGATTTAGCGTCGCTACGAACTCCCGCGCCCCGCGCCCCTGACCGCGCACGATCCGCCCGCAGATCTCGTAATCTCGCCCCAAAAGTTCCGCCGCTTCTTCGCACCGTCCGCGCGATAAAAGCTCTTTGATCCTGCTTGAATGCACGCCGCCGCCGCTTAAGCAAAACTCCCCTACGACGCAGGTTTGCCCGCTAAATTCGCGCCGCAAAAACTCCGCACCCCACGCTCTGTCGCGCCCGAACCGAAAATCCTCACCGACGACAATTTTTTGTAAATTTATGAAATTCTGCCTTAAAAGTGCGATAAATTCGCCTCCGCTAAGGCTTTTGATAGCGCGTAGATCGCAATAAAAAATCTTTTTGTCCGTAAAAGCCTGCCGCGACGCAAAAGGGGTGAGCTTCGTGCCACCACCTGCTAGGATTACGATTATTGCGCCGTGCTCGCCTAGGTGCTCAAATAATTTTTGATGTCCAAGGTGCATGCCGTCGAAGTTACCGATCGCTACGGCGTGCACATTATCGCGGTTTGCGCCTTGTAGCGTTGCGAAAATCTCGCCACGTGTGAACTGCTCGCTTATGCGCGCACGCAGCACTTCCGCACAAGCAGGAAGCGTGCCTTGAGCTTGCACGTCTACGTCATTGCTGCAAGTGTCGTTATAAGCCGTTTTACTGCCAAAAGTCGTTTCATTGCTGCAAGAGGTGTCGGTGTCTGCTTCATCTGCGCGGTGCGCATCGCCGGCTTTGTTTTCACTCAACTCTTGCCTTGGGCGTTTGATATTTTGAGATGAATTTTCTCCATTGCTTGTGAAATTCTGTTCCGTAAAATTTTTCAAGCTGGAATTCTGCGCTACAAAATTTTGCTCTTTAAAATTCCGCAATGAAGCCTCTGTATGGTCTTTACATGATTTTTGATTAGCCATTATTGCTGCTTCGTCCAGACGATTTTTTTGGTGTCGTAACCGCTATGCTTCGCCTTTTTTAGATATAGGATGCGGATCGGCTCGGGCAGGGTTTTGGTGCGCGAGAGAATGTAAAGCTCACTCGTATCGGCGCCGAAGATCAGGGCGTAGCGATAGTCGCCGTCCACCTGCGCCACGCGGTAGAGGGAGTCGGAAATCAGACCTTTTTGATAGAGCAGACCTACGTTTTTATCGCCCGCAAACTCCAACACGTGCTGCTCGTTTTCGATTTTACCTGAGCTTGTTTTGGCGGTTTTTAAAAGATTGATCGTGGAGTTTTTATCGATAAAGCACTCGTACGCGGTGTTTTGCAGCTCGCCGCCGCCCTTCATACGGGCGATCTCATACCAGCCGCCGCTAAATTTAGCTATGTCGAAGTTTTTTACGATCGGCGCTTTGGGGTTTAAGCTTTTAGCGCATGAGCCCAAAAATAGCGCGCAAAACGCCAATATAATTAAGTTTTTAAATTTCATCGTTCATCCTTTTTAGAAGATAGAAAAATTCCCTATTTCCCTCTTTACCCGTGATTTTGCAGGCGCTAGCGTGCAGCACAGCAAGCCCCAGCTCGGCGCATAGCCGCTCAAATTTTGCTCGCGCGGCACGCACCGCTTTTTCGTCCTTAAGCACGCCTTTTTTATTTCGCTTGATCTCCACGCCCACCTCAAATTGCGGCTTAAATAGCACGATGAGAGCGCTTTTTGCAAGGCGCGCGAGGCTTTCTAGGATCAAATTTAGCGAGATGAAGCTCACGTCGCAGGTAATTAGATCAAATTTTTTCTCACTTTCAAACTCCCTGATGTCGGTGTTTTCGCGTACGATCACGCGAGGATCGCGCCGCAAAATTTCGCTTAGTTGAGAGCTGCCAACATCAAGCGCGGTTACGATCTTTGTACCGCGCTGCAATAAAATCTGCACGAATCCGCCCGTGCTGCTGCCCACGTCCAAAACATCGACTCCCGCTAAATTTAAAATATCTTTTTGCGAGGGCTTTGTTTGTGCTAGCTTCGCGCTGCCTTCACTGCAGCGCGCGCCCGCCTTGCCGCCCGATTTGGAGGCTTCTGCCGCATTTGAAATCTCTGCCGTCTCGGCGCCTGCGTTCGCTTGCAAAAGCCCTGCCGTCTCGGCGCCTGTGCTCATCTGTAAAAATTCCACCGTGTGCTTGCCTGTACCGGTTTGTAAAAGCTTCGCCGCCTCGGCGCTAGTTTTTACGTTGCGGATCGCCTTGGTATTTGTTTCTGCGATCTTTGCCGCCGTCGCGCTTAGAATTTCGGTCGTCTCGTCCGCGCCTAAAATTTTATCCGTAGCCGCAAAATCTGCGCTTGAAATTTGCGTCGTTACCTCACCCGCTCTTTGCGTCGCTGTCGATTTATTATCTGCGCTCTTTGCGCCGCTGCATGGCTTTGAAATTTCTGCCGCCGAGTTAGGCAAATTTACGCTGCAGCTTGCCAAAAGCCCGTTTTCGGCAAGCTCGTCCAAAAAGCCTGCAAGCTTGAGCGCGCCCCTGCTTACGTAAATTTGATCAATCGCGCTGATTTCGCCGCTCTGCTCGGGCGCGATCTGCGCGGAGGGTCTGTTTTGCACGGCGCCACGCAGCAAAATTTTATCCTGTTTTATCAGCGCGGCGGCCTGATTTCTGCTGATTTTAAGCGTGTTTGCGACGAGCAGATCAAATCTCATTTTGTCTTTTCTCCGCGCCGCGATGAAATTTTAAAGCTTGCGCGGCTTTTGCGCGGCTTTGGGTTTAAAATTCTATCGCACAAAGCAAAGTCGCGCGTAGCAGTGCCGCAAGGCTCAAACTTTAGCCTGCGCCGCGCCGTAAATTTAACCATACCGCGCATTGTAAATTTTAGCTCGCCGTGCGTTGTAAATTTTATCTTGCCGCTAGCGAAAATTTTAAAATTTTTCCTATCGGCGCAGTGTTTGAGCGGCGCAAAATTTGAGATATTCTTGCTTGCAGCCGTATCTATCGGCATCGTGCGCGCCGTTTTAGCGCCGCTGCAGGTATAGCTCGTACGTCTCGTAGAAACCGCCTCTCGATTTGTCGCTTTTGCCGCTTGCTCGTGCGCTACAAAATTTTTAAAATTCTCGCGTTTCGTAAAACACGCAAGCGCCGCAGGGCGGAGATTGCTTTTAAAATTTAATCCTGCGCCGTCTGAGTGCGGGTTCGACACCCAACAAAATACCTTCACTCGCCGCTCCCCGCGAGCGCTTCAGGCTCGCTCTTGTCGGGTGAATTTGCGCCGGGCGTCGCTGGGCTCGCAAGCGTTTCAAACTCGCTCTCGTCGATCACCCGCACGCCGAGTGAGTGAGCTTTTTGCAGCTTGGAGCCGGCGTCCTCTCCCGCAAGCACGAAGTCGGTCTTAGCAGATACCGAGCCCTGCACCTTCGCGCCCATCGCCAAAAGCCTGGTCTTAAACTCGTCGCGCGGACGGCTGAGCGTGCCGGTGATAACGACGCTGCGGTCCGTGAAAGCGCTTTTGGTAGTCTGTATCTCGGGCGGGCGCGGGTTGATGATTTCGCTTAAATTTAGAATTTTTTCGCGATTTATCTTGCAAAACTCCGCTAGGCTCCTTGCCATCGCCTCTCCAAAGCCCTCCAGGCGCAAAATTTCATCCTCGCTCGCATCCAGCCAATCCTGCCCAAACGCCGCGGCTATCTTGCGCGCGGCCACCTCGCCGATGTGCTCGATCCCCAAAGAAGCGATGAAGCGCTCAAGTGGCGCATTTTTGCTTGCATTTATCGCGCCCAAAAGGTTTGAAATTTTTTTATCCGCGAAGCCCTCAAGATCCGCCAAATCCTGCGCGCCGAGGGCGTAAATGTCGCCAATCTTTGAAATTTTGCCGCTTTCAAAAAGCTGCGTGATCGTCGCGTCGCTTAAGCCTTCGATATTCATGCATTTTTTAGAGCAGAAATAGATCAGCGAGCCTATCACTCGCGCCTTGCAATCGAGGTTTTGACACTTTATGAGCGCGCCTTCGTCAAGCAGCCTCTCGCCACAAACCGGGCAGTGATCCGGGCGCGAAATTTCGCTCTGCGTGCCGTCTCTGCGCTGTTTGTAAACGCTCGTGATCTTCGGGATCACGTCGCCGCTGCGGATGATGCCCACGAAGTCGTTTTTCATCAGCCCCAGCCGCGCGATCTCGTCGAAATTATGAAGCGTCGCGTTTGAAACGTTCGCGCCGTCGATGTTTACGCTATCTACGACGGCTACGGGGGTTACCGCGCCGGTGCGGCCGACCTGCAGATTGATCTCGCGCAGCCGCGTTACCTTTTCGACCGCGGGGAATTTATACGCGACCATAAAGCGCGGAAATTTCACCGTATAGCCCATCTGTGCGCACTTTGAAAGCTCATTTACTCGGATTACCATGCCGTCAAGCATCAGATCTTTGCTCGCGCGCAGCATGTGCAGCGCCTCGTATGCGCTCCTGATCTCGCTTACATCCGAGCAGATACGGCAAAACTCGTCGCGCAAAAAGCCGAGACTGCGCACGAACTCCATTATCTGCGAGTGCAGCGCAAAGCTTAACGAATGCTCGCCCACCCCCCACGGGATAAATTTTAGCTTCCGCTTCGCTACGATCGCGCTATCCAGCTGGCGCAGGCTGCCTGCGGCGGCGTTGCGCGGGTTTGAAAACAGGCTCTCGCCGTTTGCGGCGCGCTCATCGTTTAGCGCGTCAAAATCGCTCTTTGCGATCAGCGTCTCGCCGCGGATCTCGATCCTTCCCGCGTAGGGGATCTGAAGCGGCACCGATTTGATAGCTCTTGCGTTTTGCGTCACGTCCTCGCCTATAAGCCCGTCGCCGCGCGTCGCCGCGCTTATCAGCACGCCGCCTTCGTAGGTCAAATTTAAGCTCGCGCCGTCAAATTTCGGCTCGACGTAAAACTGCGCGCCGCCCTTTTCGCCGCGAGCTAGCCACGCCAAAAGGTCCGCGTCGCCAAAAATATCCTCCATCGACCACATCTGCGCGCCGTGAGCGAGCTTGGAAAAGCCCTCGCTGATCGCGCCTCCGATGCGCCGTGTAGGCGAGTACGGCAGCGCCAGCGCGGGGTTTTGCTCCTCGAATTTCTCCACTTGCGAATAAAGCTCGTCGTACTCCTCGTCGCTCGCGATCGGCTTATCGTCGGTGTAATATGCCCGCGCCCACGCATTTAGCGTATCTACCGTGGATCTGTATTCATCGTAGTTCATCTTGCGCTCGCATCTTTAAATTTTAAAATTCCGCGCTCCACTAAAATTTTACGTCGCATTAGAATTTTACGCTCCGCGGCTAGTCTCTCCACTCCAAACATTGCGCCATATAACGAGTAAATTTTAAATTCCATTGCCGAACTCCTTTAGCGCGCGCTCGTAATCAGCCGGCGTATCGATGCCGATGCTTGCGGTTTCGATCCCAAGCATCGCGATCTTCTCGCCCGCGCTTATGGCGCGAAGTTGCTCGAGTTTTTCGGTATCTTCCAGCGCTGAGGCGGGCAGGGCGCAAAACCGCTTTAAATTCCGCACGCTGTATGCGTAGATGCCGATGTGTCCGAGGTAGCATTCGCATGCCGCGCGCGGGTAGGGGATGAGCGAGCGCGAAAAATAGATCGCAAAGCCAGCGTTATCAAGCACTAGCTTGACTAAATTCGGATCCTCTGCCGCCTGAGGGCTTATATATTTGTAGCAGCTTGCCATAAATGCGCCCTTTTGTGCGATCATGGCGTGGGCGAAATCTTTAAATTTAATCAAATTTTCGCTCTCGAAAAAGGGCTCGTCGGCTTGGATATTGATGATGATCTCGTTCTCCGCAAGCGCCGCGTTTGCGACCGCTTCATTGATCCGATCGGTGCCACTTTGATGTTCGCGCGCAGTGAGAACGGCGTCAAAGCCGTAATCTTGTGCGATCTTTAAAATTTGCGGTTCATCCACGGCGATTAGCACGCGGTCTGCCTTGGCGGCATTTTGAGCCGTTTTGATAAACATCGGCACGCCGTCAAACTCACATAAAATTTTATTTTTAAAGCGCGTCGAAGCAAGGCGCGCGGGGATTACTATCATTTTTTGATCCACTCCATTATGGCGTTTTTGATCTCACTTTGCTCCACGACGCTAGAATGCACCTGCGGCGCGCTAAAAAGGCGCGAGATCTGCGGCGGAATGTCGCTGCGAAATTCCTTCGAAAGCGCGATCATATCGGCTCGCTCGTCCTCGCAAGCTCTACCTTTAATCGCGCCGATCATCGACGGCGTAAATTTGATCCACTTCGCGGTCGAGATGACGAGATTTAGGCGGCTTTCGTCAAGCAGCTTAAAGCAGGTCGCCGTGTGCGGATCGATCAGCACGCCGTGGCTGCTCTCTTGCTTGATAAATTTAGCGCACTGCGCATCGTCGCAAAAATTCGCCTCGAAAACCTCGCGCAGCTTCGCAAGCTCGCTTGCGCTAAGCTTATAAAATTTATCTCGCGCCAGGCTTTGCATCAGCTCGCTCGTGCGCGCATCGCCGAACATATCGCTAAGCAGCCGCTCGACGTTGGAGCTAACTAAAATATCCATCGCAGGGCTGATCGTGCGTATGAGCTCGCGCCCGCGTAGATCGTAGATGCCGCGCGTAAAAAGCTCGGTCAGAATATTGTTCGCGTTTGAAGCGATCTTGATTTTGCCGATCTTTGCGCCCATTTTTTTGGCGAAATACGCTCCTAGCGCGTTGCCGAAATTTCCGCTTGGCACTATGACGTCGAAGGTGTTAAATTTAGAACCCTGTTTTACGCTCTGCGCGCTGTTTGCGCCCACTGCCGCGCCAAAATTTTTGCTGCCCGAGGCGTTTAAATTTTTACCGCACGCCGGGCACTGATCGCTTTGCTTTAAATTTTGCTCGGGGCTCAATACGCCGTGTTTTGAGAAATAGATACTAGCATAGAGGTAGTAGATGATCTGAAATAAAATTCTGCCGAAATTTACCGAGTTTGCGGCGCTTAGATTTAAATTTGCGCGCGCGAGCTCGTTTTTGAAATCCTCGTCTGCCAGCAGCGATTTTAGCGCGCGCTGCGTATCGTCGAAGTTGCCGCGCACGCCTAAAATTTTAAGATTTGCCGCGCTTTGTTTGACCATCTGCTGGCGCTGTATCTCGCTCGTGCCGCCCTGCGGATAGAGGCAGACCGCTTTAATATTCTCGTCGTTCGCAAATGCCTCCAGCGTCGCAGGCCCCGTGTCGCCGCTCGTGGCGCACATTATTAAAAATTTTTCATTTCTAGCTTTTGCGATGCTTTTTAAAAGCGCGCCGAAGGGCTGTAGCGCCATATCCTTAAATGCAAGCGTCGGGCCGTGGTAAAGCTCTAAAATATAGGCGTTTTCGCTTAGTTTTTTGATCTGGGCGGGGCAGGCCGGGTTTTCAAATTTATCGTAGCGCTTTAGCGCGCTCTCAAAGACCTCGCTGCTTACGTCAAAATCGAAGCTCTTGATGATTTTAAGCGCGATCTGTTTGTAGCTCAGATCCTCGCACTGCTTAAAAAAATCCTCGCTCAAAAGCGGCAGCCGCTCTGGGCTGAAAAGCCCGCCGCCGCGCGCGCTCGGATTTAGCAGCGCGTAGCTAAGATCCGCTTTTTGCGAAAAATCTCTCGTTGAAACCAGTTTCATCTTTTTCCTTTTTAAAATTTTAAAATTTACGCCCGCCTAGGCGCTTTAAATTTGATCGCTTAGGCTGCTTGCGCGGACTTGCGGCATTGCCGCTTTAAACCTGCCGCCTCCGCGCTCGCGCCTAAATTTCTTCCTTTATCAAACTTCCTATGCCGCCGTCCGTGAAAAGCTCAAGCAGGATCGAGTGCGGAATTTTGCCGTTGATGATATGCGCGGCATTTGCGCCGTTTCGCACGCATTGCAGGCACGCATCGACCTTTGGGATCATGCCGCCTGCGATCGTGCCGTCATTTTTAAGCTTCGAAATGAGCGCGGCATCGAGTTTGCTGATTAAATTTCCCTCTTTATCAAGCACGCCGTCAATGTCGCTTAAAAATATCGCCTTGCTCGCTTTTAGCGCGGCTGCGATCCTGCTGGCGCAGAGATCGGCGTTGATATTAAAGCTCACGTTTTCGTCCGTCTCGCCGCCCGCAAGCGGGGCGATTACCGGCAGATAGTCCTTTTGCAGTAGGTCATTTATCAGCTTGGTATTTACCTCGGTGATCTCGCCTACGAAGCCGTATTTTTTCTCATCTAGGAATTTTGCCCTCAAAAGCCCGCCGTCCTTGCCGCTGATGCCGATCGCTGGCGCGCCGTTTTGGTTCAAAAGCGCCGTGATCTCTTTATTTACCGCGCCGCTTAGCACCATCTCGGTGATTTCGATCGCATCTTTACTCGTTATGCGAAGTCCATCGCGAAACTCGCTCTGCACGCCGATCTTATCCAGGGTCTGATTGATCTTTTTGCCGCCGCCGTGCACGACGATGATCTTGATGCCGACCATATGCAAAAGCACGATGTCGCGGGCAAAATCAAGCTTGAGCGCATCGTCTGTTTGCGCTGCGCCGCCGTATTTGACGACGAAAATTTTATCTCTAAATTTACGGATATAGGGTAGCGCGGAAATGATTACTTCGGCGGTTTTGCTCTTTTTTATCATAAAATTCCTTTAAAAAACTTATTTTATCATAGCTTGGTTTATGTAGTTTTGAATTTTTCGGATAAAGTTTTCGCTTAGCTTTAAATTTAGCAAAATCACCGAAATTTTCGCGCCCAAATCCCTTAATTTCACGTAATCTTTCGCCGTGCAAAGGATATGCTCCGCGCCCTCGCGCCTTAGCAGCTCTAAAATCTGCTCTTTTTTGAAATCATAATGATCGGGGAAAAATGCGTGGGCTTTTGCGAGCGGCAAAAACTCTTGTAAGCGCCAAGGTTTGGCGATGGCGCTGATTAAGATCGTGCGGGATTTTTCAAAACCAGCCTCTTTAGAATTTAAAATTTTATCCGCAGCGGGGTTTAAATTTGAAATTTCATCCGCGCCGTTTAGCCCCTCTTGCAGATCCGCCGCCGAAACGATCTTAAAGCCCTGCGAAATGTCGCTCGGCGCGGGTATGAAATCTGCAAATTTATAAAAAAACGGCGGGTAGCGATATGCGGCTAAGGGCAGGCAAAAGCGCAGCTTCGGTGCGCTTTGCGGGCGCAGCAAGATATCAAATTTAGAGATATTAAATTTAGAAAATCCGTCGTCCAAGATCACCAGCTCAAAGCCGAGAGTTTGCGCGCGCAAAATCCCTGCGGCGCGATCTTCGCTAACGATTACGTTTGCGCCGCGCAGAAACAGCGCGTATTCCATTGCCTCATCTCCGCTTTGCCGCACGTCGCAAAGTACCCGTCCGCCGAGCGCTACTTCGAGCAAGCCTCTGCTTTTGCGTCCGTATCCGCGAAGGATGATGCAGGTTTTGAGCTCCCCGTTAAATTCTTTAAAAAGCGCCCGCACTAGCGGGGTTTTGCCGCTTCCGCCGAGGGTTAAATTTCCGACGCTGATTATTGGAATTTTAAGTTTTTGCGGCTTAGCAAAGAGCCTTTTTAGGCAGACGATAAGCGTATAAAGCAGCGATAACGGCGCTAAAATCACTCCGAGCGCAAGCCATGCGGGGCTCGGGTCGTATAAGTTTCGCTCGATTAGGAGTTTAAACACGATTTTGCGCTATCTCTTTGATCTGCTCGCAAATGTAGCTCACATCGTCGTCGCTAAGCGCCGTATAGATCGGCAGGGATAAAATTTGCTGATAGTTTTTAAGCGCATTCGGGAAATCATTGACCTTGTAATTATATTTGCTTTTATAGTAGCTTAGCAGATGCACCGGCACGTAGTGCAGCGAGACGCTTACTCCGCGCGCGATCAGCGCCTTGGCAAAATCGTCGCGGTTTTTGTCGATCTTTACGATGAACTGAGTATAGATATGCTCCTCGCTGTCGCTTGGAAGCGTCACGTGAGGGCAGTTCGCGAGCTGCTCGCGATACGCTGCAGCGATCTGCTTGCGGCGCTTTATAAAGGCGTCGGTTTTTTCAAACTGGGCGATGGCGTAGGCGGAATTTATGGCGTTAAGATCGTATTTTTGACCGATGCGATCGACGTCGTAGGTAAAGGACATATTGCCGTCTTTGTAAAAGGCATCTCCCACAATGCCGCCGTTTCTTAAAATTTGTGCGGCGTTTGCGATCTCATCGTCGTTCGTGACGAAAAAGCCCGCCGTAGAGATCGCGTCTTGCGCTTGAGGATTGATCTGAAAGCACGATATGAGCGAGCTTTTAAGCGCTCCAATTTTTGCGCCCTTATAGGTAGCGCCCATAGCTCGGCACGCATCGTCGATGAGGATGATATTTTCGCTTTTGGCGACCTCGCTGATGGCGTCTATATCCGCAGCAAGTCCCGCGATGTGCGAGATGAAAGCGCATTTTAGCTTCTTGTGGCGGTTTTGATCTATCGTGCGAGCAAGGCTTTCGCTCGTGATATTAAAGCTTATCGGATCGATATCTACGAAAACGGGCTCGGCGTCGAAGTGGCGGATCACTTCGGCAACGTTGGGGAAGGAATTTACGGAGCATAAAATTTTATCTCCGCGCTTAATATCCATTGCACAAAGCGCCAGATGCAGCGCCGTCGTGCCGCTCGTGGTCGATACGGCATGCTTTACGCCGAAATATTTACAAATATCCTCTTCAAAAATTTCGCTATATCTTATATCGCTGTTGTAGAGGGCGCTTTTAATTAAGTCTTCCTCTTTTTTATCGATTTGAGCCTTATAAAACGGTATCTCTTTCATAAATCTCTCCTTAGTGTGCGGGCTCTATGCGAGCGACCGCGGGCGCGCGAAGCTTAAAATTATTTTTAAGAATTCTACGGACGATAAATTTCACCAGCTCTTGATTGTGGCGCGAGTTTTTCAGATATTTCAGATCGTCCGCGCCGATCTGCTCGCCCGAGCGAATTTTGGCCCTTAGATTAGGCCGCGAAAAAATATCTCTTAGCACGCTATCTAAAATCTCGTAGCTGTATCCAAGCTCACGTTCGTCGCTTTGATTTTCCCATAGATCGGCGCTTGGGGCTTTTTTAATGATCGCATCGTCTATGCATAAAATTTTTGCAAATTTAAACAGATCGGTTTTAAAAATTTCTCCGATCGGATTAAACGCGCATGCCAGATCGCCGTAGATCGTGCCGTAGCCGAGCATCCGCTCGCTAAGATTGCTCGTGCCTACGACTACGCCGCGTTTTTGCGCGCTGTAATCATAAAGTAAGCTCATTCTCACGCGCGCGGCGAAATTTCCGATGCGAAGAGCGCTTGCACCGGGATTTAAAGCGGTAAAATTTTCTACAAATGGCGCGATCTCTTGGATTTCGTAGGGGATATTAAAGGATTCGCAGTGAAAGATCGCGTCGGCCATATTTTCTAAATTTGAACCCGCACTAGGTAGGATAAGCCCGTAAGTGGGGATCTCGGTAAGCGCACAAAGCGCAGAAACCACGGCGCTGTCAAGCCCACCGCTGATACCCACTACAAAGGCGTCCGCGCCCGTTTCATCGAGTCTCTCCGATAAAAAATCGGTCAGTTGCGGCAGCAAATCGTCCAAAAACATAATATTTAGCCTTAAAATTTTACGTTAAATTGCGCGAATTTTAACTATTTTTGGCTAAATTACGGCTTTAATTTAAGCTTAAAAGGAGGATTTAAATGCAAATTTTAAAAAAAGCTTTCGGTGAATACGTGACGAACTGTTACATTCTAAAGGGCGAGCGGGGCGATCTAGTGATCGATCCGGGCGAGGGCAGTTTTGATTGGGTGATGCAAAATACGGGAAAGATCGCGGCGGTTTTGAATACGCACGGGCATTTCGATCATGTTTACGACGATGCGAAGCTGCAAAGGGCGGGCGCTAAAATTTATATCCATGAAAGCGACGCCTTTATGCTGCAGACCGATCCCTTTGGGACGATGCCAGAATCCATAGAAGCGGACGTGCTCATAAAAGGGCAGGAGCAAAGCCTTGAAATAGCGGGCTTTAACGTTAAATTTAGCCTCTTTGCAGGACACACGCCGGGCAGCTGTATGATTGAAGTGGACGGCGTGATCTTTAGCGGCGACGTCATATTCAAAGGCTCTATCGGCAGGTGGGATTTTCCCTTTTCAAGCGGCGAGCAGATCAGAGAGTCTTTGCATAAAATTTTACAGATAAAGGGCGATTTTACGCTCTATCCGGGGCACGGCCCAAACACGAGCCTAGCGGCCGAGAGGCAAAATTTAAAATATTTTTTGCAACTTTTTGAGCGCTGATCGTTTAAATTTAACTGCGTTTCGCCGCACAATAAGCTGTGTGAAGCTGTGTGAAGCGGTGTGAAGCGGTGTGAAGCTGCTCGGCGCCGAAAAATTTATACCGCTTTGCTTGCAGGCGTCAAAATTTACCGCTTTATTTGCCGCTGCGAGCGTTGAATTCTGCGCTACGTTCGCACGATGCGCGCATTGGCGTGCGCTGCGCAGATAAAATTTTAAAATTTACCGCCGCTTGATTAAATTTAGCAAAATTTCGCGCTGCGCGTGCAAGACACAAAACGTTACGCGTGCGGGAGGAGGCGA
>NZ_CALHII010000135.1 GCF_938030815.1 uncultured Campylobacter sp. | reverse complement strand
GCTTTTGCAGCAGTTTGAATTGAATGTCGTTGGTGTCCTGATACTCATCGACCGTGATGTAGGCGTAACGGCGCGAAATTTCATCACATAATGCGTCGTTGGCGCTTAAAATTTTACTCATCACCTCGATCGTCTTGGCATCGCTGATAGCAGCATTTGCGTGGATGTTATCGTGCGCGTCGTGCTCGTGATCGACCCCCGCCTCATGCATATGGGCGTGGGAGTGGACGGTGCCGTCCGCGTGGGTATGGACATGCTCGTGTGTCATATCTGCGTGCGAATGGGTGCCCGCTTCGTGAGTGTGGCCGATGGAACAGCCGCAATCTTTACACATTTTTTCTCCTTGGATAATAAATTTTGCGCGTAAAATACCACGTTTTTGCTTTAAATGGCGTAAATTTGATAAATTTTATATTAAGATGCGAAATTTTATGAAATTTAACGGGCTTGAAATTTATGCGCTTCGGTTTTATCTAAATTTCATGCGTTGTTTGCGAAGGCTCGACGTAAAATTTTTAAAGCTCGCGAGTAAAGCACTGCTTTAAATTGAATCGCCTACCTGCAAATTGCAGAGCCGCGCTCTCTAAATTTAGACCTCGCAGCTCGCAAGGGTTCAAACAAACTTAAAGATCGCTGTAGATAGGGGAGCGAAATTCAGGGCTTGCGAGCTGATTTTATCCGGCGCTCTAAATCTCGCGCGTGATCGCAGGCGTGCCGAATATCAATGCAGCGACCATTTTAATATAGATTTTACGCTAGCTCGGCTTTGCAAATGCGACACGAAAGCGGCGCCTATAAAATTTAGTCGCGAGCTGCGCCGATCTTGCGCCAGTGCGTAAATTTCAACCCGCGGCAAGAGCGCTTTTGATTAAAATTTATAAAATTTGCGCTTTCGTTTGCCGCGTAAAATTTAAACAAATTTTATTTGCACGCCTTGCGCAGCCGCGCCACCCGAATTCTCCACTCGATCGAGAATCGCGCTGCACAACTCGCAAAAAAAGTCGCGCAGCCTGCGTTTAAATTTAGAAGCGCACGAATAGAAGCGCGCAAATTTAACGCGACGCGCTGTTTTCAAAAACATGCAAAAGCCCTACGCTTCGGTGATAACCGCCTTTACGAGCTTGGAAAATTTCACCCCTTTTAGCGCGCCGATTTTGGCGCCGAGCCGCTCGATCTTTGAAATTTTATCCCGCATCGTGATCTCCTCGAAGCAGTGGCGCTCGTCGATGTGGAAGTGGCTGGTACTGATGATGGTGACGTTTGCGTGGTGCTCGATCTCTACGAGCTGCTCGATCAGATCGCTTTGGTGATGATCGTAAGCGATGCAAAGCACGCCCACGCAATCATCCTCGCCATCTCCGTGAAGCACGCCCTCGACCATCTTTTCGCGTATGAGATCGCGGATAAACTCGCTGCGGCTTAGGTATTGCTTAGCGCGCACCATCTCATCGAGATCCTCAAAAAGCTTCGTCGGCAGCGAAATGCTAAATCTTACGGCGCCCTCTTTTTCCTCTTTTTTCATAGCTCCCCCTATTTCGCGTATTTTGAATGTAATTTTACCGAAATTACGCTCAAATAGTAAGAATTTTGGGCGCTAATTCGACCTATTTTTTAAAATTTAAAGCTCCAAAGCATCGTGCGTATTTTGAAATTTTGCTCGCGATTTCGCGTTGTATTTTAGTGCTAGCGCGATGAAATTTTATGGCGCTAAGTTGTTTTAAATTCTACCGCATCGCGATTTTACGCCCAAATTTAAGAGGCGGGCGCTAAATAGCGTCTTGGCTTGGGATTTGCGCAGTATCTAGCTACGCGCCGCGGTAGAATTTTGCATCGATTACCATAGTGGTGCGCGTGATGCTATAGCGATAGCGTGGGCGCGCCGTTAAATTTTAAAATTTTAACGTTTCGGCTACGACATATGAAGACGGCAAGGCGTAAATTTGTTCGCTAATTTTGCGATTTTAGAAAAGCTAGCTGCGTGATTTTATCGCCGTAGCGTTAGAATTTGCGCAAAGCGCAAGCAGGGTGCAGAGTTCATAAATTTAGCGGTGAGATGAGACTAATAAATTTTACAAAGAGCGAGCTTAACGGCTATAATTGCGTTTTTTTGTGGACGAGCTTAGCGCGAAATTTCGCTTAGATACGCCGCGAGCTGCCCGTATGCGATGCCGCTGTCGTTGCACGGAATCTCGCGGTTTAGATGAAATTTGATGCCCCGCGCGCGCAGCTTTTCGCACGTAAGATTTAGAAGCGTCGCGTTTTGAAAGACCCCGCCGCTTAGCGCGACCTCGAGACCTAAGCCCTCGGCGAAATCGGTGATGAAATTTGCGATGGCGTTTATAAATTTCGTCGCGGCCAAGCGCGGCTCATCGCGCAAAGCCTGTAAAAACGCATCTTCGTAATCGATCGCATAACATTCGCCCTCAAGGCCCCACGGTACTCCGCCGCCCGTGGAATTTGTCGTGAAATTTAGTGCAGAATTCGCTTCGGCATTTGATATGGAATTCGCCGTAGAATTCGCTGTGTTTATTGATAAATCATAATTTATCTCGCCCGCGGAATTTAAACTACGAGCGTTTGTCGAATTCGGCGCATAGGCAAAATTTTGCTCGGGATCGCCGATTGTGGAATTTGCCGCGGAATTTTCCGCGTCGCTAGCCGAGCCGCAAACGTTCGCGGCGTTCGTGGCTGCAAATCTTTCACCGCTATTAGAATTCGTCGCGCGGCTATCGCGATTTATCGAGCCGCTAAAATTTTCCGCTATTCGCACCGCGGCATCGATAGAATTTCCTCTGCAGACGCCGCTTTTATCTTCGCGTTCTGCACTGCGGATAGGATTTTTTGCCGCGCCAAATTTCTCGGGCATGCGCACCGCAGAGTCGATAGAGCTTTTTATCTCGTCAAAAATCCCCGCTTCGCTTGCCGCGTCCGCCTTTTTTAGCGCGAATTTATAGCTCTGCTCGCAGCCCTGGATATAGAGGTTCTCAAGTCGCATGCCAGCTTCGCCGTCGAAGCTTACGGTTCGCAGGCCGCAGATCACCGCCGCAAACGCGTCGAACAGCCGCCCTAGCGAGCTTGAGCGGACGGCACGCGGTGCGATTTTTTCTAAATTTGTGACTTCGCTTGCATTAAATTTTGCCAAAAACTCGCGCGCGGCGTCCTTCGCATTAAATTTAAACACGAGCGCGAGCGCAAGTTTGTAGATGTTTTTGATCGCATTCTCGCCGCCTAGCAGGGCGATTTCGTCGAATTTCGCCACGCGACGGTAGCCGTGCGGATCAAAGATCATAACCTCGCCGCCCCAGATCGTGCCGTCCGTGCCGTAGCCGGTGCCGTCGAAGCAGAAGCCGAGGTATTTTTTGCCACTAAAAAGAAGATCGTTTTGCGCTAGATTCGACACCAGATGCGCGAAATGGTGCTGGTAGCGGATCATGGGGTATCCGCGCTGTTCGAAAAATCGCGTGTGCGAAAACTGCGGGTGCAGGTCCGCGATGACGGCGTCGAACTTCAGCTCATAGGCGCGCACAAACATATCCAAAAGCGCGAAAAATCGCTCATTCGTGGCAACATTTTTAAGATCGCCGATGTAGGGCGAGATGAAAATTTGCCCGTCTTTGTAGATCGAAAACTGATTTTTAAGCTCCGCTCCGAGCGCCAGGAAAGTGCCTTTTAGCCGGAATTTGCTAGGGAAAATTTTTGGATTCATTCCGCGAGATGTTCGCAAAAACAGAGCGCGATCTAAAGCGTCCGCTTCGGCGGAAAGATTTGTGTAGCTCGCCAAATTCGCGGTACTGGTACTTGCCGGTTTTGCGGCATTTGCGAAATTTGCGGAGCTTGTTAAATTTACTTCGTTTGCTAAATTTGCGAGATCTGCGGCGCAGGCGGATTTCGTTTCGCAAACAGGTTTCGCTTCGGCGACAGAATTTGCATCGTTCTGGTTTTTTTGAGGCGCTGAATTTATGGCGTTGGAGTTGTTTTTGGAAGTAAAATTTACGGCGTCGCAACTTGTATCTGTATCAAAAACTCTTTGCGAGCTCTCGAAATTCCGCCCGCACGCGGAATTTTTCTTAAAATTTTGCGGCTCGGTAAGGGTTTGTGCGTCCGCGGAATTTATGACAGAATTTTGCGCTAGAATAGAATTTTGCGCGGAGTTTTTCATCTCGGTGCAGGTCGGAAGTGGCGCGGAAATTTTGCTTAAACTGCGAGCCATTTTTGAAGAAGGCGCCGAAGCCCGCGCTTCAAACTGCGGTAAAAAGGCGATGCTATCGTCGCTCGGCGTTAAAATTTCGCGGTCGTTATCCAGGTAAAACGAGATGACGCTGTCCAGCTTCGCGCGCAACTCCTCGCTGCTAAAAATAATGGGCTCGCCGCTAATGTTGGCGCTTGTGGCGACGATCGGGCGATCAAAGTATTCAAAAAGCAGCAGATGCACGCCGGTGTTGGCTAGGAAAATGCCGATTTTATTAAGGTCCGGCGCCACGCTTGGAGCGATAAAAATCGCGCCTGCTCTAAAAATCGTCGAAAAGCTTGCGGGCAAACGCACGAAATCGACCTCGCTATCGGAATGGGCATCGCGCGCGTCCGTCGAGCCCGCCTGCGCAGAGCATGAGTCTTGCGAATTTATCGTCTGTTGCGGACTCGGCTCGCTCGCCGAGCGCTGTAAGTCTGCCTTATTTGCAGCATGTCGCAAGCCCTGAATATTCGCCGAATTTTGCGAAATAGACTCGTCCGTCGCAAACCTAGAATCAGGCCCATTCGCCACGCATCGTGAGTCTCTGCTATCAACTGCGGACTGCAAATTTAAATTATTAGTCGTATATCGCAGCTCCGCCTCGCCTTCTGCTTGCGGCGAGCTCAAATTTTTAGCCACGCGTTGCAAATCAGACCCATCGTATGCGCGCTCTAGCTCGTTTGTCGCGCTCTGCAAATCGTCTGCCGTTAGCATGTCGCAGGCGAAATTACGGTGCGCCGTTTTACTGAAAATTTGCGCATTCTGCAATCCGCCCTGCTCCACATAATCTTCAGCGCTTTGCGTACTAAATTTTTGCGCCGCAAAATTGCGTAAATTTTGTAGCTCAGAGTCCTGCTCTTGCGCCGCTTCTTCTTGCTCGCCTGCAAATCTCGGCGATATAGAATTTTCGCCTCGCGTCTTTAAATTTTGCGTGCCGAAATCCGCTGCTAAGTCCGTCAGCGTGCGCCAAGAAAACTCGCGCTTTTTTAAAATCACGATCGGCTTGACATTGCAATCTATCAGCGACTTTTCCTTTGCGCTTAAGCTTGCCGCGCGCCCTGCCTGCGCTGCGTCGCGACACATGATCGCAAAGGGCTTGCTCGGGCGTTTTTTTAGCGTTCGTAGCATGCGTACCGCGCGCTCGTTTGTCGCATCGCAAACGATATGAAAGCCGCCCATCCCCTTGATCGCGCCGATCTGTCCACGCCGCAAAAGCTCCGCCGTGCGCGCTATTGCCTCCTCGCTGCTTGATAAAATTTCGCCGCCCGCGCCACATAAAAACAGCTGCGGACCGCAGTGCGGGCAGGAGATCGGCTCGGCGTGATAGCGGCGCGTAAGCGGGTCCGTGTATTCGCCGCGGCAGAACTCGCACATCTCAAACGCCCTCATCGTGGTGTTTGCGCGGTCGTACGGCAGCGCTGCGATGATACTAAGGCGCGGACCGCAATCCGTGCAGTTGATAAATGGGTAGTGAAAGCGCGGATTTTGCGGGTCATAAAACTCTTTTTTGCACTGATCGCAGATCGCGAAATCGGGCAAAATCGGATTAAATTTACGCCCCTCCTTGGATTGCGTGATCTTAAAATCAGTAAAATTCTGCGTAAAATCTTGCGTATTTAGATCGGTGCGTATAATTTTATCGATACGACAAAGCGGCGGCGTCTCGCTGCGAAGGCGTTGTTCGAAAATTTTTAAAATTTCTTCTTCGCGCAGATCTTGCTCGACGTTTTGCGGATTGCGTTTAAAGCCCTGTAAATCCCCCTTCGCGCTTTGCAAGTCGCGCTTAGTATTTTGCAAGTCTTGCAACGATTCATTCTGCGACATACCGCGCTGCTGCGACGAATTTTGCACGATGAAATTTTGATCCGACGAAGCTGGCAAAATGGAGCCCTGCTCGTTTAGATCGGTCTCGAATAAGTTTGGTAAAAATTTCTCGCTCGCTGCGGCTTGCAAATCATCCGTCAAATCAGACACACCAGCTAAACCATTCGCCAAATCGCGCGGCAAGCCGACCGAATCATTTGGCAAGCTCGGTGTGCTCTGTGTCGAAAAGAAACTCTCGTTTAAATTTGAACTTGCAAAATTTCGTGACAAACTTACGGTTTCGCTCAAATTTAGCTCATCTAAATTTAAAAGGGCGGAATTTTTATCAATCAAGCCTTTTTGCGGCTCGGAAAGGTCTGCGCAAACGATGATTTTAACGCCCTCGCCGTCGTTATAAACCTCGCCTTTCAGCCCCAAATCCACGGCGAGCTTGTAGACGAACGGGCGAAACCCGACCCCCTGCACCGCTCCGAAAACCTCAAATTTAGCCACTTTCATGCGCGTACCGTCATAAATTGCGCGACGCCGGAGCCGTTTTGCAAGCAAGTTGCGCTCGCAGCGGGCGGATAAAACGTACCGGGCGCCTCAAAATATGCTCTAAATTTAATAAAATTTGTTCCTTCACGCTCGCGCCCTTTGCCGCTTTTTTGAAATTTCGCAAGGTCTCGTTTGCGCTAAGCTTAGCCCGTATGGCGCAGCTATCGGCACCGCAATGCCCGCGCAACTCGCCGTTTTGCGAATAAGGCTTCAAAGCTTTGCCGAAAATTCGCATATACACCCGATCTAGCGAGCTTGAAGCGCGTAGCTGTCGCTAAAGCTCGCGTCAAAATTTTTGCAAAGCTTAAGCATTAAATCCGCAAATTTGCGCCCGCCAAACATCGCGCCGCCGAGGATCAAAACGTCAAAATCCTCTTTGCGCTCATCCGCCAGATCGCTTAAAAAATAGCCCAAACTATCGAAAAATCCGAACGCAAACAGCTTTTCATTGGCTCCTGCGAGCGCATAGCTCATCGCCGAACGCAAAATTTTATTCGCTTGCACGCAGCCGCGCTCGTCCGTGCAAAAATCAAGCCGTACCCCTTTGCCGCCCGCAAAATCCTCCGCAGCCGCGATCAAAAACGCCGCATCGCGCCCCCAAATGAGCTGCGCAGCCACGCTAAAGATACCGTGAAATCCGGCGTTTGTGCTTTTTAAAATTTCATCGATTTTTGCGGCGTTTACGTTAAATTTGGCGCTATAATTTTCAAGCAGCTTAGCGCCCGTTTCGTCGGCGCAAATTTGCGCCTTAAGCTCGCCAAAACTGCGCGGCAGATTAAATTTAAGCAGAATTTTTTTGGAGCTTTCGCCATAAATTGCGATCTCATCATCCGCGCCCGCGCCCAAAAAGCAGCGCAAAACCCGTTTTTTTTGGTCATTTAAAAGCCCCTTTTCGCGGCACGTAAGCGCAAAAAGAGCGGAGTTTTTGTCGTTTGAGTTTTTCAGATAAGAGCTTGCGCTGTCGCTTAAAAAATCCTCGTTTTGCACGATCAAAAAGCCGTTTTGCAGCGGCGCGACTTTAAAAATTTTATCTTTTTGCGCCGCATTTTCGCATTTTGCGCTTAAAAAATAGATCCCGTCGCTTGCCAAAGCGCGCCCCAGCGCAAACACAAATATGTCGCCCGCAAGCTTTACGTCAAAAAATCTAGGCGCATCCTCGTGATTTTTTCTAAAGATTGCATTGGTTTTTAGGCTTATGAGCGGCTTTTCGAAGGCTGCGAGCGCGATTTTGCTCTTTTCATCGCTCACAAAAATCCCATCCAGCGCGCCCACTCCCGCGGCTATCAAAAAATCGGCGCTAAAATCCACGTCCGCTTTGAGCGTGAAAGTTGCGCCGCCGCGCTTAATCTGCACCTGCTGAGCATGAAATAAGTTTATGCGGCAAAACTCTAGTAAGCGGGCAAAATTCTCCCTGCTTACCGCTTCAAATTTTCCGTCATAAAGCACGCTAGCGCCGCTTATTATTTCGAATTCGTTTTGAGACGGCTCGGCGTGAGCGAGGTATTCTTTCATCACTCGCGGGGTAAAGTTATTAAATTTAGCCTGACTGGCTGCGTTTGAAATTTCATCCTCTAAAAATTTGCTTAAATCGCCCGAGGAGGTATCTTCAAACGTGCTGTTAAATTTCAGCGTTTTTGCTTCGACACCGTCCTCGTCCACCACGCGCACGGAGGATTTTGCCAAAAATATAGAGTTTGGAATCAGAGGCATCGCCTCGTCGCTAAATTTTAAAATTTCATCCTCGCCGCCGCGCACGAAAAGGCTTATTAAGCTCGCCTCTTTTTTCAGGCAAAACTCCAGCGTGCTTTTGCGGGCATAAAACAGCAAAAAGTGCGCTATCAGCGCGTTTTCATTAAGGTATTTAAACTCATATGCTACTATCATCTCGCCCCCTTTTTGCAAATCGATCCGCGATATCTTGGGCGCTAAGATCGGCGATTTTTTCATGCGCGAAACCAAGATCCGATAAGTACTTAAGCGCCGTTTTTTCCATGGTTTTTGAGGACTCTAAAATCACGGAGCTTAGCTTAAAGGTCGCTTCCTTGATGCGCTGCGGCACGACCGCTAGAATTTTAACGTGAGGCAGATCGCCGCAAAGATCCATCATCTGCAGAGTTTGAAGCATTTCGACCTCGTGTGCCGAACCGCTCCAGCTGATTTGCTTAGGCATCGCGTCGTAGTCGAAAAAATACACCTCGCCGCCCTTTGCGCCCTCCGCGTCTATGCAATCTACGAGCAAAATTTCATCAAATTCCGCCATCGTAGGCATCAAAAAGCTAGCCAGCGTTCCGCCGTCGATAAAGCGGATCTGATCCGCGCTCCGGCTCGGCGCGGCGGGATTTTCGGCGACAAAGTCTGCATTAATAGAGCTTTGTGCTGCGGAATTTATAAGGGAATTTTGCGAAGTAGAATTTGAAGCGGAATTTTGCGCCGTGGAAATTTGTGCGGCGGAATTTCGATCTAAATTTACCGCCGTAGAATTTCGGAGAGAATTCACTGCCGCGAAATTTTGCTCGGAGATAGAATTTTCATTCGCAGAATTTTGCTCGGAGTCGTGCTTTATGGAATTTTGAGTAAAATTCTGCGCCGCGAAATCCTCGCCCGCCATAGAATTTCGCGCGCTAGCTTTAGGATAAAATTTATAGTTCTGCGCGAGCGCGCGGACGAAGTGCACGCCTATGCCCTCGTCCGCGTAGATGACGTTGCCGATACCCAGTACCAGCACTCTCAAGCGTGCTCTTCCTTTTTAAATTTATAACCGCTTACAATCGCATCCATCGCGCCATCCCTGCCCTTGACGGCGTTAAAGACCGCCATATAGACGTGGATCGGCACGAAGATTATGATGATATTCATGCAAAGATGATGTATCATTCGCACTTCGCTTAGACCGCCCATCGCCGCTTCCAGCGGGCGCAAGAGCCCGTATAGCGCGCCGCCTAACCCCTCGTGATAGACGTGAACGTATAGGATCATTCCGGTTAGGCAGATTACGAACAGCACTAGATAAAAGCCCAGATAAGAGATGAACTGCAATGGGTTATAAACGCCGCGAAGATGCGGGTGCTCGCCCAAAAAGATATAGTATTTGATCTGAGCGATCCAGACGCGCGGGCTAAAAAAATCCTTGATACTCAAAAGCTCTTTTCTGCTCTTTTTATCGAAGAAGAAAAGATAAGTTTTAAAGATCGCCGCGCCGATCATCGCAAAGCCAAAGATCAGATGCACGAATCTAAATTTAGCCTGCATGAAAAGCACCGGCTCGGAACTCACCTCGGGCGCGGTGAAAACAAAGGCGATGTAATATCCGGTGATCACCAAAATCGTAATGCAAAGCGCACGCAGCCAGTGCGTGAGCCTAAGACCGATTGAGAACTCGTATTCCGCAAATCTTTTTTTCATGATTTATCCTTTGCTGGGATCTACCCTATAGCAGCCAAGCTCCACTCCTTTGGCGTCCATTACGTGCACGGCGCAAGCGATGCAAGGATCGAAAGAGTGGATGCGGCGGATGATCTCTAGTGGCTTGGAAAGATCGGCAAGTTTAAGTCCGATCAAGCAGGATTCGTAAGCACCCATAGCGCCGTCTTTATCCTTCGGTGTGGCGTTCCAAGTAGAAGGTACGACCGCCTGCCAGTTTTTGATGACGCCCTTTTCGATCCTGCACCAGTGGCTAAGTGCGCCGCGCGGCACGTGACCGATATAGCGACCTTTGTACTCTTTGGAGTTATCGATTACATATTTTGCGCAGGTCTGCGTATCGCCGCTTTTGATGTTTGCGATCAAATTTTCTAGTGCGATCAGTCCGTTGTCGGCAACGACTTTAGCTTCGATCATACGACACGCCGTTCGTCCAAGCGTCGAAAATACCGCTTCAAGCGGCAAGCCGGCGTCTTTTAGGAATTGATCCACGACCTTTACTACGCGCTCGTTTTTCTTAGCGTAATTTACCACGATATTTGCAAGCGGTCCTACCTGAAGCGGTTTGCCGTCATAGCGCGGAGCCTTGATCCAGGTGTATTTGCCCTGAGTATCGAGCACCTTCGTATGCGCTTCTTTGCCGTGCGCGTCGATGCTCTGTCCGTCCTGAAGACCCGTATAATTCGGCTCTTGCTCGCCATCGTAAGGATGGAGCGGCGCATCGTTTTTATACCACGCATGCGTTGCCTCCTCGGTAATCTTGTTCTCATCAAGCTCCAAAACCTTGCTAATATCGCCGTCAAGGATCATGCCGCTTTCAAATAGCCATTCGTTCTTTGAAAGCTGAAATTCTTGATGAGTCCATAAATTTGCCACGCCGATATCGTTTAGCACGCTAGGCTCGTTGCCGTAAGCCTTCGCAGCCATTACGAGATCAGGATAGTAGGCGCGATTTACGAAGTCCGCGACCTCTTTAAATTTAGACATATATTCGCCCAGTCTCGCAGGGCTTAGGATATCCATCACGCAGGTGACGCCGCCTACGGTGAGGCTTTGCGGATGAGGCTGCTTCGCACCAAATATCGCCATCATCTGAGCCGCCGTACGCTGAATGCGCAAACACTCAAGATAGTGCGAAAGAGCGATTAAATTTTGCTCCGGGCTAAGCTTATATGTAGGGTGTCCGAAGTAGGCGTTGGCAAAAGGCCCTAAAGCGCCTTTCTTAACAAAAGCGCCCACGCGATCTTGCACCTCTTTTAGTTTATCCGCACCGCACGCATAAGGGGTATCGCAGTATTTAAATGCCTCCTCGCTCGCTTTTTTAGGATCGGCGCTAAGAGCGCTTACGACGTCTACGAAATCAAGTCCGTGGAGTTGATAAAAATGCACCGGATGATCGTGCAAAAATAGCGCGTTAGCCATCAGCGTGCGCGTTAGTAAGGCATTTAGTGGCGGAGTGATACCAAGGGCGTTTTCTACCGCGACGATACCCGCTTTGTAGTGCGAGAAGGTGCAGACGCCGCAAATTCTTTGCATAAAAAATCCCGCGTCGCGCGGATCTCTGTTTTTTACTATGGTCTCAAGCCCGCGCCATAAAGTGGAGCTACTATAAGCCTCGCGGACGACGTTTTCATCATCCACTACGACCTCTATTCTTAAATGTCCTTCTATTCTGGTTATCGGATCTATTACGATTCTTTGCGACATGATTATTCCCCTTTATCTTTCTTAAATGACGCAATCGCCGCGTGTGCCGCTACCGCAACACCCGTGATCGTTAAAATTCCGACACCTATCTTATCTGCGGTAGCATCAGCGCCGAGCCCGCCGAAAACGCTTTCGTAAAGGCGATCCGCCAAAGGCTCCTCAAAAGGTCCCATATGATCCCAAAAATCAGGCTCCGAGCAGCCTATACAGCCGTGACCCGCTTGTACCGGCCAGCTAGTATGGGAGTTAAAACGCTCGCGCGAGCAGTTGTTAAACGTGTAAGGACCCTTGCAGCCTACTTTATAAAGGCAGTATCCGTCCTTCGCGCCCGCATCGCCGAAGCTTTCTACAAACTCGCCCGCGTCGAAATGTCCGCGGCGCTCGCACAGATCATGTATTCGCAGCCCGTAAGCCCATTTAGGCCTGTTATAAACGTCCAGGCTTGGAAGTGTGCCGAAAAGGATAAAATTTAGCACATTGCCGACGATATTTTTTTCGCTAGGCGGACAGCCCGGGATGTTGATGACGGGTTTGTTTATGATTTTGTCCAAACCTACGGCGCCGGTCGGATTCGGGGCCGCGGCTTGGATGCCGCCGAAGCTCGAACAGGTGCCGATCGCAAATATTGCCGCAGCTCCTTCGGCAGCGTGCTTGCAGTGCTGAGCTCCGCTCTTGCCCTCAGGACCCACGGTTAGGAAAAATTCATTCTCGCCGCTTGGAATTCCACCCTCTACCATCAAGATATAGCGCCCCTTGTATTTTTCGATCGCGCCCTCTAAATTTTCCTCGGCTTGCCAGCCTGCGGCAGCCATTATCGTCTCGTGGTATTCTAGGCTGATGTAATCGAATATGAGACTGTCGATCGTAGGCGTATCGGTGCGTAGCAAGCTCTCGCTACAGCCCGTGCACTCCGCCATATGAAGCCAGATCACCGGCAGGCGATCAGCAAGCTCCGCAGCTCGCGCCACGCTCGGCGCAAATGCGGCCGGAAGCCCTAGCATCGCGGTCATCGCTCCGCTCCATTTTATAAAATCGCGGCGCGAAAAACCCTTGCTCTTAAGCCTTTCTTGTATGCTCTCATCCGCTTTTATTCGCGGTAAACGCTCAACGGCATCAAGTCTAGCCGAAATTTGAGCTAAATCAACCATAATGTCCTCCTGAAATTTAGGATATTTTTAAATGGCATTCTATCAAAATTTAGAATTTATGCACCTTAAATTTCGTTATATTTAATTAAAATTTTATATTTATTCATTGTCTAATGGGTTTTAAATTTAAAAATAAAAGGCGGATTAAAAATTTAGCGCGGCGGACGAAACGTTAAATTACGACAGAGAAAGCATTAAATTTTATGAAGCATTAAAATTTACGAAGCAGTGAAATTTCATCCAAGAATTTTATAGTAGCGAAAAGCAGTTCAAGATAAAGCAGGCGTAGGTTGGATGATTTTGTGCGATACTAGCAGGCGCACTATGTGTGCGCCGCAGCGAAGTATTTTTGTAAAATCATCCGTTAAATTTTAGAAAATTTCCAAGGATCAGCTTACCAATCTCGTTGCATCTTGGATATTGATATTTAGCCCAAGCTGCTCATTGTTTAGCCCAAGTGCAAGGCCTACCAGCTGAGATAGGTGGATGATCGGCTTTCTTGCTTTAGAATTCGTCGCTTCTTGGTATCGCTCCTGATAGATATCTAACTGCATCTGGCATAGCGGACAAGGGGTAACTACAACGTCGGCTCCGTGCTCGGCAGCGTCATTTACGATCTCGCTTGACATTTTAGATACCGATTTTACCGCAGGATAGCTAGCGTGAAAGCCGCAGCAATCAAGGCGTTTTTCAAAAGGCACTATCTGAGCACCAAGTGCGCTAACTACCGCTTCAAAGCTTTTCGGATTGGTTGAGCTTTCCTTTTTAAGCTCACGCTCCGGTCTTAATGAATGGCAGCCGTAAAATAGAGCTACTTTTAAGTTTGTTAGTGGTCTTACGACTTTAGCTTTTAACGTGTCTAAGCTTTGATATAGCACCCAAAGCAGACTTGTTATCTCGGTACTTCCCTGATACTGCATACCGCCCTCTTTTAAAAAGGTATTGATATAGCTTTTGGCTCCCTTATCCAAAGCTAGCTTTGCTTTAGTTAGAGTTAGCATACAGGTGGAGCAGGTAGTTAGCAGAGGCATATTCATACCCTCGGCTAGCGCGATGTTTCTGGCATTAGCTACTAAGCTTGCCATAGGATCGACGCATTGAGCTTGACTAGCCCCACAGCAGCTCCAGCCTTTTATCTCGTGAAGTTTAATACCCAACACCGGAGCGATCGCTTCAAGTGAAATTTTAGATTCCTTTGCGGCTTGACTTAAAACGCAACCCGGGAAAAATGCAAATTCGTTATTCATCCTCTCCTCCTTATTCTATCTCGCCGCTAGCTTGAGCTTTGCGTGCGGCCTCTATCATCTTAACGAGCCCTGCATGACCCTCGATCTCCTCGCCTCCGAATACGTGCAAAGGATTCATCTTGCCCGCAGCCATTAAATTTGCCGCTACATCCATCTTGCCCATATTTGCAAATACTCCTTCGCTTCTTAAAGCGAGCTTGATCTCGTTTAATCTTCCGCTTCCCTCTACGATGTCTAGCAGGAACGCCTCTGCATGAGCTGGACCGCTTCCTGCGGTAAGTCCTTTTTTCATCGCTAAGGCGCGAAGTGCGGTGATGTCGCTTTGAGCGCTTATGCCTTTAGGGCAACGATCGGCGCACTCTTGGCAGTGTACGCATAGCCATAATCCGTTTAGCACCGCAGGCTTTAGATGAGGCATAGCGTCCTTGCTTCTTGAATCAAATACTGCGCGGTTTGCATGAGTAAAAACAAAGGGCTGCATATAATCGCTCGCATCGGCTCCAAGCTTATTGCATTCGCTAGCGCTGCAGCCGCAAAGTATGCAATCCCACTGCTTTTTTACGCGTTCCATCTGCTCAGGGCTTTGCTTACAGCCTTTCTCTGCGCTAAATTCTTTCTTAGGCGTGATCGTAGGTTTGATTTTTCTTAAATTCTCGATACTTGGCTCCCAATCCACCACTAGATCCGAAATCACTCGGAAATTATTTAGCGGCGAGATCGTAAAGCTATCGGGGTTTTCATACTCCGCAAGCAGAGCCTCCATCTTGGTATCGCAGGCGAGATATGAGTGCCCGTTTACCCTCACGGCACAGGCTCCGCATATCGCCATACGGCACGCTGCGGTAAAATTTAAAGTGATGTCTAAATTTTGCTTAATAAATTGCAAGACTCCAAGCAGGGTCTTTCCTTTGATCTGCTCCAAACTAAGCTCATAGGCTTGCTTATAATTTTTGCTTCCGTCGAAGCGGTCTATGATAAATTTCATTGAGGTTTCCTTCCGTCAAGAGAGAATTCCGTAACGACGACCTCTTTGTAGCCCAAGCTTAGCTCGCCTGCATCGTTCATCGTCACAATACTGTGCTTTAAGAAATTTTTATCGTCGCGCTTCGGATAATCCTCTCTGGTATGCGCGCCGCGGCTTTCCAGCCTCTTTTGCGCAGCCAAACACGCACAACGCGCAAGCAGGATCAAATTTCCAAGCTCGACGTAGTCGGTAAATGCGGTATTCATAACCGGATTTGTATCCGCAACATGCAGCTCGTCGTAGCGCGCTTTGATACCCTCTAAATTTTGCGAAAGCAGATCGAGCTTCTCGCCGGTTCTAAAGATACCCATATTGTCCCAAAGCTGCGCGCCTAGCTCTTCGCGCAACTCATACATCTCGTTTGCCTTGCCCGAGCCGTTTGCGATCTGCTTAAATTTAGCCTGCCATTTTTGCGCCAGCTCACTCGCTCTTTTGCCTGAGCCGAAGCCTTCCTGCTTCGCGGCATAATCCGCTGCGCCGAGCCCTGCGAGCTTACCCGTTACGACGGCGTCGGTTAAAGAATTTCCGCCCAAGCGGTTTGCGCCGTGAATCGAGATACAAGACGCCTCGCCCGCGGTATAAAGCCCCGAAATTTTAGTGCTCATATCGTCAAATTTTGTGACTTCAATGCCGCCCATCGAGTAGTGTGCGGTCGGACGAATCGGAATCGGCTCCTCGATTAGATCAATACCCTCAAACAAAATGGCGGTGTGTCTGATCTTAGGAAGGGCTTTTAAAATTTTATCTTTTCCAAGATGTCTTACGTCAAGCAGCACGTATGCGCCTAGCCCCTCGCCGTATCCCCTACCCTCGCGGATCTCGGTTTCGATCGCGCGAGCTACGACATCGCGCGGCGCAAGCTCCATCTTTTCGTGGTAGTTTTTCATAAAGCGCTCGCCTTTGTTATTGAGCAGATATCCGCCCTCACCGCGCGCAGCTTCGGTAATGAGCGCGCCGCCGCTTTTGATGCCTGTGGGATGAAACTGTACCATCTCTGGATCGCTGAATCCAAGACCCGCGCGCAGTGCAGCCGCGATACCGTCGCCGGTAGCGATATAAGGCACCGAGGTGCGATTGTAAAACATCCTCGTATATCCGCCCGTTGCGATTACCAAGGCTTTGCAAAGCACCGGATAAAAATCGCCGGTTTGGATATTTCTAAGCACGACGCCCTCGCATTTACCGTCAGGCGCGCTGATCTCAAGCAACTCGTGATCGATTAAAAATTTTACGCCGTTGCTAACCGCATCGTCAAAACAGGCATGCATCAAGATATGACCCGTCTTATCGGCGGAGTAGTTGCATCGTTTTTTAGACGCACCGCCCATAAAGCGCTGTGCTACACCGCCCGGGACGCCGCTTTCTTTGCCGTCCACGCCGCCGCTGGCGTTTCTGGAAAACAGCGTGCCGATATAATCCATCTCGGCAATCGTAGGGCCTGCAAGCTCGCAAAATTTAATCGCGGCGTCCTGATCTACGAGATATGCACCGCCCTTTACGGTATCGTAGGCGTGAAGCTTGTATGAATCGCCACCACTGAAACTCGTAACTCCGTTGATACCGCCTTCTGCCATACAGGTCGCGTTGCGCGAAGGCATCATCTTTGTAGCCACGACTACGCTGAGATTTGGATTACTCTTTCTTACCGCTACGGCTGCACGCAGACCCGCGCCTCCCGAGCCGATAACGAGTACATCCACACTAGGAAGGCCGCCTTCGTTGCCGCCGCCTCCGTTTTTACTTTTGTCGGTATCCACGCAGCCGCTAAGGCTAAGCGCGCCGACGCTGATACAGGCCGATTTTAAGAAATCGCGTCTGTTGAAATTTGATTCACTCATTTTCCTCTCCATTTGAGAAATTCTTAGCTTAAGTTTAAAGTTCTAAACTAAAAGCGTAATTTTAGTTTCATTTTTAACATAAGTCAAATATTATTTAGTGTATCATTTCATAAGAATTAGATTATCAATTGGAGAGGCTAAATGAATTTGCATCGCATGGAGCTAGTATTAAAAGTAGCAGAATTCCGTAGCTTTACTAAGGCTGCCGAGGCACTTAAAATCCCGCAGCCGTCGCTATCACAGAGCATTTTATCACTGGAACGTGAGCTTGGAGCGCAGCTTTTTAACCGCACGAGTAATCCCATTTCGCTTACGCACGCGGGAAAAATTTATGCTAGTAAAGCCAAAGTCATTTTTGACGCCATAAACGACCTAAAAAACGATATCTCTGAAATAAGCGGC
>NZ_CALHII010000134.1 GCF_938030815.1 uncultured Campylobacter sp. | reverse complement strand
GGCTACAAACCGTCGCGATAGATTTTAAAATTTCTAGCGCGATAGGTTTCCTTTGGATAAAATTTATGCATGAAGCGGCTGAGGTAAAATTCCAAGACGCGAGCGATGTAAAATTGTCGAAAGCTAATCGCGGGCGGAATTTCACCTTGGCAAAAGTGTAAAATTTTAACTAGCCCAAGTCGCCTTTTGTGCGAAATCTACGCGACGCTTAGGACTTCGACCTTATCATCGAAAACCGCCATGCAATGCTCGTAGTGGCTAGTGCGAAGTCCGTCCTTGCTTCTCGTGCTCCACTTATCCTCGGCGATGACCGGCGTGCCGTCCTTTTGGCAGATCATCGGCTCGATGCAAAAGACCATGCCGTTTTTGATTTTGGGGCCCGATTTTGGATTGTTGCCCTCCAGATAGTTTGGGATCTCAGGCTCTTCGTGCGGGTGTTTGCCGATGCCGTGACCGCAGAAGCCGTATAGCGGCACGAAGCCGCGCGCGCGGATAAATTTCTCGATCTCGAAGCTTAGCTCTTTAAAGTGCATCCCTACCCTGATCGTTTTGATGGCAAACTCCAGCGTGTCCTTGCTGCATGCGATAAGCTCCTTGTCGGCTTTTGAAATTTTACCGACGGGCAGAGTGCGTGCGCTGTCGCCGAAATATCCATTTAGCTTCGAGCCCAGATCGACGCCTAAGATATCGCCCTCCTGCAAGATCGTTTCGTCTGGGATGCCGTGGATAATGACCTCGTTTAGCGAGAGGCACGCGGCGTTTGGAAAGCCGTATAGCCCTTTAAAAGCGGGATACGCGCCCTTGGAGGTGATGAAATCGTCGATCTTCTTATCGACTTCGAGCAGACTAAGACCCGGCTTTATGAATGAAGCTGCGTAATCAAGGGCTTGCGCGACGATCCTGTTCGCCGCGCGAAGCCCCTCTAAATCTTTTTTTGTTTTAAGTAAAATCGCCATTTATAATCCGACCGCGCTTAGGGTCTGATATTTGTTCATATAGATCTGCGCTTCTATGCGTCTCATCGTATCAAGAGCGACGGAGACGACGATCAGCACGCTGGTGCCGCCGAAATAAAACGGCACGCCCATAAATTTAACGAGCAGCCACGGGATGACGGTTACGAGACCGAGATAGATCGAGCCCCAAAACGTAAGGCGGCTGGCGACTTCGTTTAAAAAGCTCGCCGTTCCCTCGCCCGGACGAATACCCGGGATAAATCCGCCCTGCTTCTTTAAATTTTCACTAATGTCCTTGGAATTAAAAGCAATTGACGCATAAAAATAAGCGAAAAATATAACCAACACAAAGGTCAAAAAGTTAAAGAAGTAATTGCTAGGGCTTAGGAAATCGTGGATCTTTTGGATGATCGGATTGGTGCTCGCCTGCAAAATAGTGGTCGGAAACATCAAAATCGCGCTTGCAAAAATAGGCGGAATGACGCCGCTTAAATTTAGCTTGATCGGCACATAGTTCATAATACGCTTGTTTTGATTTGCCATCAATACCTTGCGCGAAAACGAAACTGGAATCCTGCGCTCGCCCAGCTCTATATAGATAATAACTCCGATAGTGAGTAAAATAATCCCTATAATAAGGGCGAGGATCAAGATATTCATCTCGCCGGTATTTACTAAATTTACGGTACTTCCGATCGCTCTAGGGATAGCGCTAACGATACCCGCAAAGATAATAAGGCTGGTGCCGTTACCGACGCCGCGCTGCGTAATCTGCTCGCCGATCCACATCAAAAGCATTGTGCCTGCAAGCATCGAAATGCACGAGATGAAAACAAACTCGTTGGTATTCTCCGCCATTATCGCAGGCGCTCCGGTCTGTCCGTGGATACCCTGTAAACCGATGCTAACGCCGATGGATTGAACCATGGCGATTGCGATGGTGGCGTATCGGATGATCTGCATATATTTCTGCATGCCGTCGCGCTCTTTTTTGAGCTTGCCTAAATTTGGGAAGGTCGCGGCGAGCAGTTCCATAATGATCGAAGCGGTAATATAAGGCATAATGCCTAGCGAGATAACGCTGAATCGCTCCGCCGCGTTACCGCTAAACATATTAAACATTCCAAAAGCGTTGTTGCTATTGCTTTGAAAAAATTGCTTTATAACCTCAACGTCCACTCCCGGAACTGGCACGTAAGCTAGCAACCTATAGGCAAAAAGAAAGCCCAAAGTAATGAGAATTTTGTTGCGTAGCGATTTATTCATTATTTTTGTCCGCTAAATTTTACGTTCTCGTCTTTGATCTTGCTAGCGAGCGCTTTTGCGTCTACGCCGATCAGCTTGATCTTTTTAACGGAATTTGAAATTTTATGAACCGACTTGATGCTTTCGATCGTGATCTCGCTAAGATCTTTGATAGCTTCGATTTTATCGACATTGATCACGTAAGGTTTTTCAAATTTAGAAGTAAAACCTACCTTTGGAAGCCTTCGCTGAATCGGCTGTTGACCGCCTTCGAAGCCTCTTTTTTCATGAGAGCCGGTGCGTGCGGTCTGACCCTTGCCGCCGCGACCCGCAGTTTTACCTAGGCCGCTTCCTTGACCGCGACCCAAGCGCTTGGTGGCGTGAGTCGAGCCAGGGGCTTTTTTAAGATTTTCTAATCCCATCTTTTATCCTTCTAGTGTTTTAAGATACTAAGAGCTTTCATAGTAGCCCTTACGACGTTGGATGCGTTATTTGAGCCTAGCGACTTGGTTAGGATATCCCTAATGCCTGCAAGCTCTAAAACCGGGCGCACGGAGCCGCCCGCGATAACGCCGGTACCTTCGCTCGCCGGCTTTAATAAAATTTTACTCGCATTGTATTTTACTTCAACATCGTGAGTGATGGTAGAGCCGTTTAAATTTACCTTGATGATATTTTTAAACGCATCGTCTACCGCCTTTTTAATCGCGTCTGGTACCTCTTTGGATTTACCGAAGCCAAAGCCCACCAGACCGTTTCTATTGCCTACCACTACGAGCGCGGTAAATCTGAACCTTCTACCGCCCTTAACGACCTTCGTAACCCTACCGATATTGACGATTACCTCTTCGAATTCTTCTCTATTATACTTTTCCACAATCATTCCTTTGGGTTATAGTTTGATGCCGTTTTGGCGTAGCGACTCGGCAAAGCTTGCGATTACACCGTGATACAAATAGCCGTTGCGATCGAAAAGCGCCTCGGAGATGCCTTTATCCTTTAGCTTGGAAGCCAAATCTTTAGCTAGGCTAGCCGCGCCCTCTTTGTTCGCCTTTAAATTTAAAACCTTACCGCTGCTGGCGCACAAAGTTACGCTCGCTACATCGTCGATAGCCTGAGCGTAGACGGTTCTATTGGATTTGAAAATAGAAATTCTAGGGCAAGATGCGACGCCTGAAATTTTAGTGCGAATTCTTCTTTTTCTCTTGATTCGTAAAGAGATCTTTCTTTTTAATACGTTCTGTGTCATTTCTCAACCCTTATTTCTTAGCTGTTTTTCCGGCTTTGCGGATAATGCGCTCTTCAAGATACTTAATGCCCTTGCCTTTGTATGGCTCAGGCGGTCTGAATCCTCTGATCTCGGCTGCTACTTGACCTACTTGCTGCTTGTCGTCGCCTTTGATGGTTACGACGTTTTTATCTACGAAAATTTCAATCCCCTTTGGAGATTCAAAATTTATCGGATGCGAAAAGCCTAAATTTAGCTCAAGCACCTTGCCCTTCATCGCGGCTCTGTAGCCGACGCCGTTGATTTCAAGCTGCTTTGAAAAGCCCTCGGTAAGACCAAGGACGATATTGTTAGCTAAAGCGCGGTATGTTCCCCAATACGCCCTGCTCTGTCTATCCTCGCCCTTAGGTGAGAATTCTATCTTTCCGTCTTCGATTTTTACATCGACATGACCTTTTAAATCAAGCTCTTTTTCGTTATTAGATTTTTTAAATTTTAACGACGAGCCGTCGATTTTGACCTCTAAGCCGTTTGGAATAGAGATCGGTTTTTTACCAATTCTTGACATAATTTTCCTTTTTATTTGTCTAGGGTATGTCTACTTTTACGAATGGATACCACAATGCCATAAAAAGTAGAAACTTCTTACCAGATCGTGCAAAGCACTTCGCCGCCGACGCCCGCTTTGTGCGCGTCAATACCGCTCATAACGCCTTTGCTTGTGCTAACGACGACGGTTCCGTAGCCGTTTTTGAAGCGCTTGATTTCGTCTTTGCCTTGATATACGCGGCGACCCGGAGTCGAAATTCTTTTAACTTCGTTTATCACGCTCCTGCCCTTTTCGTCGTATTTAAGCACCACGTTGATGATCTTTTTATTGTTTTCCTCTACTACGTTGTAGCTCTCGATATAGCCCTTCTCGGCTAAAATTTTAAGCATAGCCTCAACGACGTTTGAGTGAAAAAGCTTAGTCGTATCTAGTCTTCGCATCGCAGCATTTCTGATGCGAGTTAGTCCATCTGAAATAAGATCGTTAATCATCTCTTCTCCTTACCAGCTTGCTTTTTTTAGACCCGGGATCAAGCCCTCGTTTGCCATCTTGCGAAGGCAAACGCGACAAATTCCAAAATCTTTATAAACGGAGTGCGGACGACCGCAAATTTGACATCTGGTATATGCGCGAGTGCTAAATTTAGCGGGGCGTTTCGCCTTGGCTACCATTGATTTTTTTGCCATATCATTTTCCTTTTGCAAAAGGCATGCCGAATAGCTCTAGCAATTTAAATGCCTCTTTATCGTTATTTGTAGTCGTTACAACGGTTATATTCATACCGTGAGTTCTTAAAATTTGATCGTATTCGACCTCAGGGAACATTAGCTGCTCTTGCAAGCCGAAGTTATAATTGCCGCGTCCGTCAAAGCCCGCCCTAGGTAGTCCTCGGAAATCCTTAACTCTAGGAAGCGCGATAGAGATCAGTTTGTCTAAAAAGGCAAACATCTGCTCCTTTCGTAACGTAACCATTATACCTACCGGGAAACCTTCGCGCACTTTAAAGCCGGCAACCGATTTTTTTGCATTGACGATAAGCGCTTTTTGGCCTGCGATCAGCGAGATAGTATCAGCCATATTTTGAAGCACCTTTTGATCTTTGCTCGACTCGCCCGTTCCTACGCTGATAACGATCTTTTCAAGCGCCGGGATAAGCATAGGATTTTTTATATCAAATTCTTTCTGCAAAGCAGCTCTGATGGAATTAGCGTATTTATCTTTTAGTCTGCTCATAATCAACCCTCTACCAACGCAACGTTTGAAATATCCATAGGCATCTCTTTGCTTGTAAAGCCGCCTTGCGGATTTTGCTCGGTTGGTTTGATAGCCTTTTTAGCCATTTTACAACCCTCGACGATAACTTGAGCTTTTTTAGGAAACACGACCTTAACGGTGCCTGTTTTGCCCTTATCGTCACCTGCGATGATCTTTACTTGATCGCCTTTTTTAATCTTAAATTTTACTGCCATTATAAAACCTCCGGAGCCAGCGAAACGATCTTCATAAAACCGCCGTATCTGACCTCTCTACCGATAGGACCGAAAATACGAGTACCGATCGGCTCTTTTTTTGAATCCAAAATAACGGCTGCGTTCTCGTCGAATCTAATTAGCGAGCCGTTGCCTCTGTGCAACTCTTTAGTCGTACGAACGACTACGGCTTTTACTACTTGACCGCGCTTAATCTTGCCGTTAGGGAGCGCTTTTTTTACAGAGCAAACGATGATATCGCCGATTGTGGCATATCTTCTTTTGCTGCCGCCCAAAACTTTAATACACATAAGTTCTTTTGCGCCGCTATTATCAGCTACCGCAAGTCTGGTAAAACTCTGTATCATTATTCAACTCCTGTTTTCAAAACCGCTTTTAAGCGAAACGATTTTCTAGCGCTTAGCGGTCTGCACTCGATCGCAGATATGGTATCGCCGATCTTTACGACGTTGTTTTCATCGTGGATCAGATATTTTTTAAATCTTTTTACGATCTTTCTATATCTAGGGTGCATAACCCTTCTTTCTACCAAAACGGTAGCTGTTTTATCGCCCGCCTTCTTTACGACTACGCCTTGAATTTCTCTTTTAAATGCCATAACCTATCCTTATTTCGCTTTAATAGCGGTGTTGATTCTAGCGATATCTTTTTTGATAGCGCGAATCTCGTTAGGATTGCTTAGCTGCATAGTTTTTAGCTTTTGTCTAGCCGTAAATAAAAGCAACTTGCTTTGTTTCAACATAGAATTTAGCTCAGCCAAATCTTTATCTTTCAAATCAGTATATTTCATTTTCGCTTTCCCTACTTACGATTTTCGTTTTAAAAGGTAGTTTATGAATCGAAAGCATAAGCGCCTCTTTAGCAACCTCTTCGCTAACGCCGGTCATCTCGAAAATGATCCTGCCCGGTTTTATATTCATTACCCACTCTTCTACGCCGCTCTTACCCTTACCCATACGAGTTTGTAGAGGTTTTTTGGTAAGCGGTTTGTCTGGGAATACCTTAATCCAAATTTTAGCTTGACGATTCACGAAGCGCGTCATCGCGACACGAGCCGCTTCGATCTGGCGAGAATTTACCCTACCCGCCTCTACCGCTTTGATACCGAAATCGCCGAACGTCAAGGAATTTCCTCTCGTCGCATAGCCGCGATTGCGACCTTTCATCATCTTGCGGTATTTTGTTCTTTTTGGCATCAACATGACTATTTACCTCTTCTTGGTCTGCGTGTTTTTTTAGGCGCATCGTCGGTCTTTTCAGCCTGGATGCCTTTTTGTAAAATTTCACCCTTAAAGATCCAAACCTTAATGCCGATATTACCGTAAGTCGTATGCGCTTCGGCAAAGCCGTAATCGATCCTAGCCCTTAGAGTATGAAGTGGAACGCGTCCCTCCAAATACCATTCGGTTCTAGCCATCTCAGCGCCGCCTAAGCGACCTGCGACGCAAATTTTAATTCCCTTTGCGCCTGCTTTTTGAGCGCCTTGGATGACCTTCTTCATAGCGCGGCGGAATGCAACACGGCGCTCTAGCTGCATAGCTACGTTTTCCGCAGCCAAAAGCGCGTTCGAGCCTACTTTGCGCTCCTCTTTGATATTGATGGCTATGTCTTTATTGACTAGCTTAACGACTTCACTTCTTAAATTTTCGACCTCGCCGCCTTTTTTACCGATGATGATGCCCGGTCTTGCGGCTACGATCGTTACGCGAATTTTCTTAGCCGTTCTTTCGATAAGAATTTGGCTAATTCCCGCATAATAAAGCTTAGCTTTTAAAAATTTACGGATCTTGTAATCCTCGCCGATACTCTCGGAAAGCGTCGCTTTAGAAGGAAACCATCTAGACTCCCAATTTCGATTAATTCCTAATCTTAAACCGATCGGATTTACTTTCTGTCCCATTTACGCTTCCTTCTTACTTGGTTTTGCTACTTCGACGATAATGTGCGAAGTAGGCTTGCGGATACGGCTAGCCGTACCTCTGGCGCGCGGACGAAATCTCTTAAGCACCGGACCTGCATCCACTCGGCAGCTGGTAACTACGACCTCTTCAGGCTCAAAGCCGCCGTTTGCGACCGCACTTGAAATCGCTGTAGCGATATATTTCGCGCCGCGATTAGGCGTAAATTCCAAAGTAGCAAGGGCAAATTCCGCATTCATGCCTTGAATTTGTTTTGCGATAAGTCTTGCTTTTGTCGGCGAAAGGCGAACAAATTTAATAGTTGATTTACTCATATTCTATCCTTACTTGCCGATCTTTTTCTGCACGGAGCCCTTATGGCCCTTGAAAGTGCGTGTAGGAGCGAACTCGCCTAATTTATAACCGATATGATGCTCGGTGACGTAAACCGGGATAAAATTCTTTCCGTTATGAACGTTAAACGTAAGTCCGATCATCTCAGGCACGATCGTGCTTCGTCTCGACCAAGTCTTGATCGGTTTGTTATCGCCGGCTTTCTTCGCCGCAACGACTTTTTTCATTACGTGATCATCTACGAAAGGACCTTTTTTTAGCGATCTAGCCATTTTTATTTTCCTTTCCTTCTTGAAATTATAAGCTTATCGCTCGCTTTTTTATGGCGAGTTTTATAGCCCTTCGTCGGTTTGCCCCACGGAGTTACCGGATGGCGGCCGGAGTTTTTCTTACCCTCACCACCGCCGTGTGGGTGATCAACCGGGTTCATCGCAGAACCTCTGGTTTGAGGACGGATACCTCTGTGGCGGTTACGTCCGGCTTTACCAATGACGACGTTTGCCCACTCTTCGTTACCCACTACGCCGATACTGGCCATACACTCTGCAAGCACTCTTCTCATCTCACCGCTAGGCAGACGTAAAATGACGTATTTTTCCTCTTTACCCATAAGCTGAGCATAGCCTCCGGCGCTACGTGCCATTTGAGCACCTTTGCCAGGTTTTAACTCAATATTATGCAGGATGGTTCCCACAGGGATGTTTTTCATCTTCATCGCGTTGCCAGGTTTAATATCTAATCCGCCCTCGGCAGCGGCTACTACGTCACCCACTTTAAGATCGTTAGGCTTGATAATGTAGCGCTTCTCACCGTCTGCGTATGAGATCAGCGCGATACGGCAGTTGCGATTCGGATCGTATTCGATCGCCTCGACCTTGCCTGCAACGCCGAATTTATTTCGCTTAAAATCGATAATTCTATAAAGTTTAGCAGCTCCTGCTTGTTTATGGCGGCTGGTAATGCGACCATTATTGTTTCTTCCGGCTGCGGCAGGAATTTTAACGAGCAAGCCTCTAACGCTAGCTTTTGCAGTGATATCCTCGCTGCTAAGCCCTGTCATAAATCTTCTACTTGGAGTATACGGTTTATAAGTTTTAATTGCCATTTTACGCCTCCACGCTTTCTAGGCTTGCGCCCTCAGGTAGTTTGACGTAGAATTTCTTCACATCATTTCTAGCGCCAGTTCTGCCTTTAAATCTTTTTACTTTGCCATCCTGTCTTAAAGAATTTATCTTTAGCGGAGTAATCCCGAAATAGTTTTTTAAAACGCTCTTTAGTCCGTTTTTCGTAACCGACGGGCTAGTTTGGATAACGACCACGCCGTTTTCTTGAAGACCGAGAGACTTTTCCGTATAAAGGATCGTTTTGATATCTGTTATATCTGCCATTTTAGTCCTCTTTCACTATTGATTCAAATGCCGCTTTTTCGAATACGACCGAGCCGTAAACTGCGATTAGGTAAGCATTGACCTCGCTTGCATCGATGACATAGCAATTCTTAAGATTTCTATAGGCCAAAAGAGTTTGTGCGTCTAGCTCGTTTTTAACGATCAGCGCATCTCTAACGCCCAGTTTCTTAATAAAATTTGCCGCATCTTTAGTTTTACCGCTTTTTAGCTCCAAATCATCGAATATAAAAATTTTACCCTCGTTTGCTTTCTCATTGATAGCAAATTCCAGCGCAAGGCGTTTTTGCTTCTTATTGACCTTCTGCTCGTAATTTCGCTCGTTAGTCGGACCGAATGCGACCGCACCGCCTACCCAGACGTTAGTTCTAGTTGAGCCCGCGCGTGCGCCGCCGCGACCCTTTTGTCGCCATGGTTTTTTGCCGCCGCCGCTAACCTCGGCGCGAGTTTTAGCGTTAGCCGTATTTGCACGAAGCGAAGCAAGGTAAGATTTGACGTACAAATATAGATTGTGCGAATTGACTTCCGAAAATTTCGCAGGAATTTCAATTTCGCTTGCTTTTTCCAGTTTTTCGTTAAGCACGCTTACTTTACTCATTTTACTATCCTTATTCTACCCATTGCACCGTTAAATCCAGGAACCGAGCCCTTAAGCACTAAAATTTTATTCTCGGCATCAAAGCTTACGACTTCGTTTTTAGCGGTGATCGTTTCGTTTCCAGTGTGTCCCGCCATCCTCATACCAGGCTGAACGCGACCGGGCCACTCGCAGTTGCCAATAGAACCAGGTCTTCGGTGGAAGCGGCTACCGTGCGCTGCAGGACCGCCCGCAAAGCCATGGCGCTTAATAACGCCCTGATAGCCCTTGCCCTTGGATCTGAAGCTTACTTTTACGATCTTAGCTCCGCTCAAAACATCTAAATTTTGATCGCCAAGCTCGGCATTTTCTAAGCTTAGAGTCGCAAATTTATTAAATTCCTTGCTTAGGCTATATTTCTTTTGAATTCCAGCGATAGCTTTGTTATACGCCTTGCCGTCTGCGTAGGCTACAATAGCTTTTTTCTCATCGCAAACTTCGCAAATTTTGGTATTAATAAGTCGCAAAAGAGTCACGGGCGTGCTGCTCGTGTCGATCGTCCTACTCATACCTATTTTTTCTACGATATATTCCATTGTTTTACCCCTTATTTGCCCATCGCGTGAACTTCGACGTTGACTTCCGGAGCCAAATCAAGCTTAGTTAGTGAATCAACCGTATCTGGCGTAGCCGCTACGATGTCTAGCATACGAGCGTGAATTTTCATCTCAAACTGCTCTCTGGAGTCTTTATTTACGTGCGGAGATCTTAAAACGGTGTAGCGTTTAATCTTCGTAGGCATAGGCACGGGACCTCTGACGTCCGCACCTGTTCTTTTTACGGCTTCAACGATAGCCGAAACTGTGCGATCTAAAACTCGATGGTCATAAGCCTTGAGTTTTAACCTAATTTTTTGCATCACTTTTCCTTAATAAAGAACTTGTCGCAACGCGCGACCTTTTGTTTCAAACAAAAGACGCACATTATATAAAAGCGCTCCGGCTTTGTCAAGAAAATAGCCAAATTTTATGGAAATATTTCCTTTTAATAAGGAAAAATATATAGAATTTCGAAAATTTTTAGGGTGCTGGAAATTTTCAATACAAAAATTTTAGATAAATTTGAAATAGATATAAAAATTTCATAGGATTTTTCAGATTTATTTCCTTTTAATAAGGAAAATTTTAAAATACTCGCCATGAATGATCTAAAATTTTTTTACGAAAATCCACCGGAATTTGCGGGCTTTATCCCGCGCAAAAGAGGTATCAGCTCTGCCAAAACCATAATCTACGGAGTGCTAAATTCCGGCAAAAGCGCCGTGCTGAAAAATGAAATTTCGGAACTTAAAAAAGATGAAATTTTGTATCTAAATTTAACCGATCTACGCCTTGAGGATATGGTAGCGGGCGGCACGATCGCTGCGGTTAAAAATAGCGCGGACAATACAAACGGCAGCGAAGTAAATGAGAATGAAATAAGCGGAGAAACTACGCTCGATGCAGATATTTCGGATATAGATAAATTTTATCGCGCCGCCATAAAAAATACAGATACAAAAAATGAAAGCGCAAACGGCTTAAACAACGCAAAAAATGCGGAGTCGGGTGGCATAAAAAACAGGAGCGAGAATTTCTTCCGCAAGATCAAAGAATTTTTAGCCACCAACGAGCAAATTTCATCGCTTTTTCTGGATAATTTCAGTAGTGCCGATTTTGAAATTTCATCGCTTCAAAGCTTCGCCGA
>NZ_CALHII010000133.1 GCF_938030815.1 uncultured Campylobacter sp. | reverse complement strand
CAATCGACTCGATGATGTCGGTGATTTTTTCCATAAATTTTCCTTAAGATTTGATTTCGTGCTACTAAATTTTGGATTTTAAATTTTGAAGTGCGGTATTATATGGAATTTTGACTTTATTTTTATTTAAACGAATTATTATCTAAATTTCGCTAAACTCGCGGGTTTAAAACATAAATGAAAGGATAGATCATGCAGCTAAAACTTGCCAGAACGGAGCTTGCTTCTAAGCCAAAAAGCGTTAAGATCGAGGATTTGCAAGCCCAAGTAGAAAAGAGCGGACAAAAAATATTTTATCTGGATAGAGAAAATTCTCAAAAAGATTTAGCCGCTTTGGTGGATTTTTTCGACACTAAGGGTTTTAGCGTGTATCAGCGCATAGTGCGATACGGGCTGAACGAAAACGAGTATATGTACGAGGTGCATATCCTTTGAGTAAACTCCTCTTCATCCAGACCCTAGGTTGCGCGATGAACGTGCGCGATAGCGAGCATATTATCGCGCAGCTAAAAGAGCAAGATTACGAGATCACCGACGACGTAAATATTGCGGATCTGATCTTAATAAATACCTGCTCCGTACGCGAAAAGCCCGTGCATAAGCTTTTCAGCGAGATCGGAGCTTTTGATAAGGCGCGAAAAAAAGGCTCTAAAATCGGCGTTTGCGGCTGCACCGCAAGCCATCTGGGCGGAGAGATTTTTAAGCGCGCGCCATTCGTGGATTTCGTTCTTGGAGCACGGAACGTATCTAAAATTTCACAAGCCGTACGTACGCCAAAATTTATCAGCACCGACATAAACTACGACGAGAGCGAGTTTGCATTCGGCGATTTTGCGGGCTCGCCATATAAATCCTTCATAAACATAATGATCGGCTGCGACAAAAAGTGCTCCTACTGCATCGTGCCGCAGACTAGAGGCGATGAAATTTCGATCCCCGCTCAAATTATCTTGCGTGAAGCCGAAAGATCCGCAGCTCGCGGCGCCAAAGAGATATTTTTGCTCGGTCAAAACGTCAATAACTACGGCAAACGCTTTTCTAATGCGCACGAAAAAATCGACTTCAGCGACCTGCTCGTGCACCTTAGTGAGATAGAGGGCATCGAGCGCATTCGCTTTACGAGCCCCCATCCGCTGCATATGGATGATAAATTTTTGGACGTTTTTTGCAATAATCCTAAAATTTGCAAATCGATGCACATGCCGTTACAAAGCGGCTCGAGCAAGGTTTTGCGC
>NZ_CALHII010000132.1 GCF_938030815.1 uncultured Campylobacter sp. | reverse complement strand
CCCATTTCACCGTTACTTCAGATACTAATGTTTCCAAAGTGCCGGGTCTTAGCAAATACGTAACCCAAGAAGAGGTCGATAGCTTCGCATTTCGCTACTGGGATATAGATTACAATTCAAACCCGAAAAACGTATTTAAAGAACCCGCCATAGACGTAGAGCTAAAAAGGCTTTTAAAAAGCAAGCAAACTGATAAAATTTTAAAATTTATGAAAGATAACAATCTATCCGTCGATCATATTATGCACGGAGGGGTAACGCCCGTGATGTATTCTAGCTTTTGGAATGATACGAATACTACCCAAGAGCTTATAAAGCTAGGTGCGGATATACATAAAAAAGACAAATACAAACTATCCGCTATGGCTTATGCTATAGAAAATAATGCTACTAAAGCGGTAAGACTGCTTTTAGACAACGGGGTTAAATTTGAAGAGGCGGAAGTCGTTAGAAACAGACTGCTTCCGCCGAATTATAACCATATAAAATCCCTACAAATAAGTGATGACGGAAATTTTACGTTGATTTATGATACCGACTACCCTATGATTAGTATAGGAGAGCCGAATTATTTCTTTTCATATCTTACGAATACGAATATGTATGAGATAGCAAAGATGGCATTAGAAAGCGGCTACAAGCCATATATTTGGAAATTTCAAAACTCTACGGTGGGTCTAAGGTACGGAAACGATATCAAGAAGGTCGTGCCTGAGGGAATATTAAATGATAAAGCGGAACCGACGGATGGATTTGATATTACCGAATATGATTTTTCGTTATATGATACATTTCCGGGCACTCCAAATTACGAACCGATTTTAAAGCTGCTTATGCAGTATAACGTAGGTGGACAACCGAGTCCGGAATTTCTAAAACGAAAATATGATGATTGTCATAGAAACTATATATATATATATATAGTTTGGATAGTTATTATAAAATAAACTACGATGCAACTTATTATATACCTAAAAGTGAAATTTCGCTTATAACGACGGTATATCGCAAATATTGCAAAGATAGAAATTCTACATTTAAAGATGTTTATGAATATACGAAATTTGCAAGCGAGTTAAATGAAATGGAAGCGGTATCCATCCATATGTATACCAGAGATAAAGACGGTCGTAAGCTTGATCGGCCGTATAAAGATAATTTAAAAAAGCTAGATAAATATATAGATGAGATCTCATCCGATGAGATAAAAAATGCAATAAAAGAATCTTATGAAAACTAGATATTAAGGAGAATGAAATGACAGAAGAAGAGTTAAATCAACATACTCAAAGTTAGCTTTTTGATATAAAGTCAACCCACAAGCTCGGGCTTAAATTTAAACTAGCCCGAGCCCAGGCTACAATTTTATCTTCTTAACTTCCAGCTCGCCGCCAAAAAAGTTCGCATAGTAAAGCAGGTCTTTTTCGACCTCAAGCCCCGCCAGATAACGCAGAGCGAGGTTTGCCTCAAAGCTTGCCGCAAACATCACGATCGCAGCCGTTATGCCCGCAGGCGTCGCGTTTAGGCTCGGGAAAAATTTAAAATCCGCATTCTGCACGAAGCAGACTTGGCACTGCCAGCTGTCTACCGACGCGAACACCCACGGCACGCCTATTTGCTTAGCAAATGCATCGATCTGCGCACGCGTGGCGAGATTATCGGTCGCATCCAAAATGAGATCAAATTTCTCGCCCGAGGCGGTCGCGCTAGCGAAAAATTCCTCCGCGCGACTCTTATGCACCTCTACGCTCACGCCGTCGTAGCGGCTTTCCGTGCGACTTTTAAAAACGTCCGCTTTAAATTTACCCTCGTCTTCGAGCGTAAATAAAATTTGCCTGTGGATGTTGTGAAGCGCCACCGTGTCGAAATCTACGACGCTGATCCGCCCGATACCGCTTGCGCCCAGAGCGTAAGAAAGGCTGCTTCCAAGCCCGCCCGCGCCGATGATCAGGATGCGCTTGTCCGCAAGCGCGCGCTGCGTCTGCTCGCCCCAAAGCTGGATCTGTCTGTGAAAGTAGTTCATAAAAGCCCCCTGCTGACTAAATTTTTGCGGAATTTCCACAGCCCGCGCGCCGCAGCGATCTCGTCTGCGTCCACTTCGCACATCAGCACGCCCTCTTCGTTTTTCAGCTCGTTTGCGATCTCGCCGCCGGGGGTTACGACGAAGCTCTCGCCGTAAAATTTAAACTCGCTATCGCCGAATTTCGCCTCACCGATGCGGTTGGCGCGGATGACGTAGAGCGAGTTCGTAAACGCGCGCATCTTCAAAAGCTCGCGCCAGCGCCCGCCGCTTTCGAAGGTCGAGGCGCACGGTACGAGTACGCAGCCGACGTTTTTCTGCATAAAATAGCGCCAAAATACGTCAAAATGCGCCTCGTAGCCGAAACACATGCCGAATTTTACGCCGCCTTCGCTAAAGATCATCGGCGAAATTTTACCGATTTTGCGGCTTTTGCGGTTGGCGAAAAAACCCTCCTCGTCCCAGTGCGGATAGTCCATCAGGATATTTTGATCGTAAAATTTCACCTCCGAGGGCGAAAATTTCGCGCAGGATTTCACCCAGATAGGCTCGTTTTCGCTCGCGCAAAAGATCTCATCTTCACCCGCGTCTTTTTGGCTTTCGGCTTTTAAATTTGAAGCGTTCGAGTTACTCGGGATCGAAGCGCTTAAATTTAAACCGTCTGCGGAATTTGCGGCTTTTAAATTTAAAGCGTGCGCGCCGCAGGAATTTAAAGCGCCTTCGGAATTTAAGCCGCCTTTGGAACTCTGCTCGCTATTGGAATTTAAAGCGCCTTTAGAATTTGAACCATCGTTGGAATTTAAATCGCTCTTGGAATTTAGCTCGCCCTTGCGACCTTGCTCGCCTTTAAGGCTTAAAGAATTTTCGCTGCCGCAGTTCGCGCTTTTTTGAGCCGCGCCGCTGAAAATACCCGCTTGCCTCAAAATCGCGCCGCTAGCGGCTCTGATTATCGGCGCTACGATATGCAGGTCGTATTTGGCGGCCAGCCGCGCCATCAGCTCCTGCTTGTGCTCGCTCTGTTCGCAGGCGATAGAGCGGGGCATCTTTTTAAGCTCGCTAAAGAAGGAATTTAGCTCATATTCGCCCAGCAGCACGATCCGCGCGCCGTTGTCTTTGGCAACCTTCATATAGTAATCGATCCGATTTTCGCTCATCGAAAGCGTCGGTAGTTGTAAAACGCATACGTTTATCATCGTCGTCTCCTAAGCCTGCTCGGGTGCGCTTATTTCGGCAACCTCGAGTTTGGCGTTTTCTAAAATTTCCTTCGCCTCCTTTAGCAGCGCCACGCCCTGTTTATACAGCTTCACGCTTCCCTCTAGGCTTAGATCCTTGTCGTTTAGGCTTTTTAAAAGCGCGTTAATCTTCTCCATTTTTTCCTCAAAACTCATCCAAAATCCTTTTTATGATGTAATCAAATTTTTCTATCTCGACCAAAAACGCGTCGTGTCCGTAGTCGCTATCGATCTGCGCGTAGCTCGCGCGATCCTTTTTGCCCAGATCGCTCATCGCATCGTAAATTTCTTTCATTAGCCCCGGCGGAAAGAGCACGTCGCCTTTGAAAGAGATGAGGTGCAGGCGCGATCTGATCTGCGCGCAGGCGTTTTTGAGATTGCCGTAGTGGCGCGTGCAATCAAATATATTCATCATCTTGGCGATATAGAGATAGCACAGCGGATCGAACCTGCGCGCGAAATTTTCGCCGTTGTATTCAAGGTAGCGATCAACTTGAAAGCGCCCGTTAATTTCGTAAAGACCGTCGGTTTCGACGTAGTTGCGCCCGAATTTATCCTGCATCGAGCTTGGGCTTAAAAAGCTGATATGCCCCGCCATGCGCCCCACCGCCATGCCGTCAAGCCCGCGCTCGGCGATTAGATTTTTATCGTAGTTGCCGTTTTTAAAATTTGGATCGCGCAAGATGGCCTCGGTCGCGATCTTATTAAACGCGATCGCCCAAGGCTGCGTGGCGTAGGTGCTTGCGAGTACGAAAATTTCATCCGCAAATTCCGGATATTCGATCGCATAGCACAGCGCCTGCATGCCGCCCAAGCTGCCGCCGATAACGGCGCGGGCGCGAGCGATGCCTAGGCGCTTTAAAAGCATCATCTGCGCGCGCACGACGTCCGAGACGACCACTACCGGAAAGCGTAAGCGGTACTCGCGGCCGCTGCTTTCATCAACATCGAGCGGGCATGTCGAGCCAAACGGCGAAGCTAGGATATTTATGCAGATGACGAAAAATTTCGTAGTATCGACCGCTTTATGATCGCCGATGAGCCCGTCCCACCAGCCCGGTTTAACGTCGCCTTCGTAAAGTCCCGCGGCGTGCGCGGAGCCGGTTAAGGCGTGGCAGATGACGATGACGTTTGATTTGTCCGGGTTTAGCTCGCCGTAGGTTTCATAGGCGAGCTTGAAGTTGGAAAAGACGCGGCCGCTCTCCAGATAGAGCGGCTCGTCGAAATTTTGAATTTTGCTTTGAAGGATCACTGATTTACTCGGTAATTCGGCGCTTCCTGCGTAATGATGACGTCGTGGACGTGGCTTTCTTTAAGACCTGCGCTCGTGATCTCGACGAATTCCGCCTTTTGCTGAAAGGTCGCGATATCCTTGCTGCCGCAGTATCCCATCGAGCTTCGCAAGCCGCCTAGTAGCTGAAAGATCACGTCTTTTAGCATGCCTGCGTAAGGTACGCGCCCCTCGACCCCCTCGGGTACGAGCTTTTCTTTTGCGGTGCCGTCTTGAAAGTAGCGATCCGAGCTTCCCTTCTGCATCGCCGCCAAAGAGCCCATACCGCGGTAGGTTTTGTACTGGCGGCCCTGAAACGTAATGAGCTCGCCCGGGGTTTCGTAGCAGCCCGCAAGCAGGCTTCCCATCATCACCGAGCTTGCGCCCGCAGCTAGGGCTTTAGCGATGTCGCCCGAGTATTTGATGCCGCCGTCTGCGATGATCGGAATTCCAAATTTAGCCGCCTCGATCGCGCAATCGTTGATCGCGGTAAATTGCGGCACGCCCACGCCCGCTACGATACGCGTAGTGCAGATCGAGCCCGGGCCGATGCCTACTTTAATCGCGTCTGCTCCCGCGTTTGCGATATCTTTTATGCTGGCGGGGTTTGCGACGTTTCCGACCACTACGTCCACGTCAAAATTTCGCTTTAGCTCCTTAAGCGTGTCGATAATGCCTTTGGAGTGTCCGTGCGCGGAGTCCATCACAAGCGCATCTACGCCCGCTTTGACGAGAGCTTCGGCTCTTTGCAGATGGCCTACGCCAATCGCTGCGGCGACGCGAAGGCGGCCGAATTTGTCTTTATTGGCGCTTGGATATTCAATGCGCTTTTTAAGGTCTTTAATCGTAATAAGCCCCTCTAAGTGGCCGTTTGCGTCGATTATCGGAAGCTTTTCTACCTTATTGTTTCTAAAAATTTTCTCCGCATCATCAAGCGTGCAGCCCTTCGGAGCGGTAATTAGCGGAGCTTTGGTCATCTTCTCGCCCACAAGCGCGGCGGTGTCGGTTTCAAAGCGCAGGTCGCGATTAGTTAAAATTCCGATCAGCACGCCGTTGTCGTCGATAACGGGAATGCCGCTAATATGGTACTCGCTCATCAGATCGAGAGCGTCTTTGATCGTGGCATCCGCCTTGATCGAGATAGGATCGATTATGACGCCGCTTTCGCTCTTTTTTACACGGCGAACCATCTTGGCTTGGGAGCCCTCGTCCATATTTTTATGGATCACGCCGATGCCGCCGAGGCGCGCCATCATTATCGCGGTGCGGTACTCGGTGACCGTATCCATCGCAGCACTCACGAGAGGGGTATTTAGCGTGATATTTTTCGTAAAACTCGTGCTGATATCGACCTCTTTGGGTAAAATTTCAGAGTATTGCGGTACCAACAAAACATCCTCGAAGGTCAGAGCCTTTTTGACGATCTTCATACTTATCCTTTCACGATTTTTTCTAAACTCAAGCCGCCGTCCAGCACCGTTTGTTCGTCGTAAGCGCGCCCGATGAGCTGCGCGCTAATATTAAGAGCCTCTTTGTTTTTTGCTACCGGCACGGAGATCGCGGGAAGCCCCGCTAAATTTACGCCGATCGTGTAGATGTCGCTAAGATATGCGCGAAGCGGATCGCTAAGCTCGCCGAATTTATACGCTACGCCCGGCGCGATCGGCATAAAAATCAAATCGGCGTCTTTTAAAATTTCCTCATATTCGCTTTTGATGAAGGCTCTTGCCTTCTGTGCCTTGATGTAATACGCGTCGTAATAGCCGCTGCTTAGCACGAAGGTGCCTAGAAGCATTCTTCTTTTGACCTCGTCGCCGAAGCCTTCGCCGCGAGTGTTGGCGTAGAGCTCTTTTAAATTTAGAGCCTTCGCGCGGTTTCCGTAGCGCACGCCGTCGTAGCGGCTTAAATTTGCGCTAGCCTCGGCGGTTGCGATGATGTAGTAGGTCGCGATGTCGTATTTGGAGCTGCAAAGATCGCGATAAACGATCTCATGCCCGAAGGATTTTAGCTTTTCTATAGTTAAATTTAAAGCCTCTTTGACCTGCTGCGAGGCCTCGTCGATATAATTTTTTATAACGGCGATCTTAAGCTTGCGATCCGCGTTTAGCTTATCCGCGGTGCTTTCGTAAGTGCCTGCGTAGCTCGTGCTGTCCATCTCGTCGCGGCCTGCGATGATGTCGTATAAAATCGCCGCGTCCTCGACGCTGCGCGTAATCGGTCCTATCTGATCGAGGCTGCTAGAATACGCCGCGAGCCCGTAGCGGCTGACCCTGCCGTAGCTCGGCTTAAAGCCTACGCAGCCGCAAAATGCCGCCGGCTGGCGGATAGAGCCGCCCGTATCGCTTCCGAGTGCGGCTATGGCGATATTTGCCGCTACGGCAGCCGCGCTTCCGCCGCTACTGCCGCCAGGTACGCGCGAGTGATCGGTCGGATTGAGAGTTTTGCCGTAGAATGAGCTCTCAGTCGTGCTTCCCATCGCAAACTCATCCATATTCGTTCGCCCAAACGGCGCCAAACCGCGCTCGCGTAGCTTTTTAATTACCGTCGCGTCGTATGGCGCAACGTAGCCTTGCAAAATTTTACTCGCCGAAGTGACGCTCCAATCTTTTACCTGAATGTTATCTTTGATCGCGATCGGCACGCCCTCGCCGCTGATGTTTAGGGCCTCGCCCGTAAGCTGCTCGACGTAGGCGCCGAGCTCTTTGGTTTTTAAAATTTTATCCTTTAGCTCCGCTCTAAGCGCCGAAATTTCATCCCCGCTCAGCTTTAGAGCCTCTTTCAAACTTATCATCTGCCATCCTTAAATTTATTCACGAAATAGATCCCCACGCCCGTCGCTACGCAGATCAGCGCGATCGTAAAAAATACGAAGCCAAGACTTATGGGGCTAGCGAGCATGCATGACCTTCGCGCAGCGCGGGCAGAGCTCATCAGGCTCTTTTGCGTTAAATTTCCAGCATCTCGGGCATTTGTGTTTTGATGATTTTACGAGGCGGAAAATTTCGTCGTTTATCTTAAACTCCGCTAGAGCCTCCTCGCTTTGCAGGGTATCCACGTCGCTTACCATGAACCAATCCGCCACGCCTAGGATGTCGTTTGATAAAATTTCGTTCGAGCTCGTTTCTAAAACCAGCTCAAGCGTCGATTTGATGATCTTGTCCTTTTTCAGCGCGTCGATGAGCTCGAAAAATTTCTCTCTCGATTTGATTAAAATTTCGTCGAATTCTAGAAAATCGTCAAATTCTATCGGCTTATATGTCAGATCGAAAACGTCTTCTTTGCCCTCTTTAATGATTTGCGGCGCAAATTCCATCACTTCGTCGATCGTGTAGGTTAGCGTAGGCGCGATCAGAGGCAGCAGCGCTCGCGTGATCAGAGCGATCGCGCTTTGCGCGCTTCTACGGCGCGGCTCGTCGGGTGCGTCGCAGTAGAGCCTGTCTTTGCAGATATCAAGATAAATTCCGCTCAGATCGGCGCTTAAGAAATTTAGCAAGGCGTTGAAGCCCTTTGAAAAATCGTAGTTTCTAAACGCCGCTTCCGCGCCCGCAAAGGCGTTTGTAGCGCGCGTTAGGATCCAGCGGTCAAGCCGCGTAAAATTGCTCGTCTCGATCTCATTTAAATCGCTCGTGCTTGCGAGCAGAAATCTTATAGTATTTCGGATCTTGCGGTACTGTTCGCTTACCTGCTTTAAGATATTGTCGCTGATCTTTAGATCGGTCGAGTAGTCGCTCATCGCGACCCACAGGCGTAAAATTTCAACGCCGTGGCTCTTTGCGACCTCTTGCGGATAGACGACGTTTCCGACTGATTTACTCATCTTCTGACCCTTCTCATCGACGGTAAATCCGTGCGTGAGGATGCTCTTGTACGGCGCGCATTCGTTGATCGCGCAGCTTAGAAGCAGAGAGCTTTGAAACCAGCCGCGGTGTTGGTCGCTGCCCTCAAGATACATATCCGCGGGGAATTTGCCTGCATCGTAGGCGCCGCTTTGCAGCACCGCTTTCCACGTAGAGCCGCTATCGAACCAAACGTCTAAGATATCCATCACCTTTTCTAAATTTTCAGCCTTATAGCCGCTGTCCTGCGGCAAGAGCTCCGAAATTTCCATCTGCCACCAAGCATCCGCGCCTTTGGCCTTAAAAATTTCGTAGATATTATTTAAAATTTTCTCATCAAAGATCGGCTCTTTGGTGCTTTTGTCGCGGAAAAACGCGATCGGCACGCCCCAATCCCTTTGGCGTGAGATACACCAATCGGGGCGGTTCTCTATCATCGAGCTTAAGCGGTTGATGCCGCTTTGCGGGTAAAATTTAACCTTTTCGATCTCCTCAAGGGCTACTTGGCGCAGCGTCTTGCCGCTGAGTTTAGGCTCGTCCATCGCGATAAACCACTGCTTCGTCGCGCGGTAGATCACCGGCTTGTGCGTGCGCCAGCAGTGCGGATAGGAGTGGACGAATTTACCGGACTTGATAAGCGCGGGGCCTAGAAGCTCTAAAATTTTCTCGTTTGCTTTGAAAATATGCATCCCCACGAACTCATCTACGACGTCTGCGCGGAAGAGTTTTTTGGTTTTAAGAGTTTGATCGAAACAGCCGCCCTCATCCACAGGCATCAGTACCTCGATACCGTATTTAAGCCCTACGAAATAATCGTCCTCGCCGTGCCCAGGAGCCGTATGCACGAGCCCGGTGCCGCCGTCCATCAG
>NZ_CALHII010000131.1 GCF_938030815.1 uncultured Campylobacter sp. | reverse complement strand
TGAGGTGCGGGTACGCTTGCGACAAGTTAGCTCGGACTCAGCGTGGCAGGTGGGTGCGCTGTACAGACGCGGCAGACAAGGTGCGGCGCGGGCGGTTTTAAAATTTATCAAGCCGCTAAAAGCACGGTTTAAAGCGCCGTTATTGCGGTTAGTAGCCCAAAGATGATCCCCGGGAAATTCGCCGCGGCGAGCGGATAGTCCTTTTTGGGCTTTAGCAGGCCGTAGCTAAGCTATATCGTGCAGTTTATCGCGGCTGCGAGCGGCTGGAGAAACGGGACTTTGTTGCCGTCTAAATTTGCCATTATGTTCGGCACATAGGATACGTACATGATGACCGACAGGCATGTGCCCGCCCAACCTAAAATTTGTAAATTTCTTTCGCTCATCGGCTCTCCTTGCTTTTAAGATACGTTTCAAATTTACGAATGAAACGAAGCGGGATTTAATACACCAAAGATAAGAAACAAATTAAAAGATGGCTAGAAATAAAATTTGGCTTTAGATTTATAACGGCGCCCTCTTACCTGCTCGCATCTGCGTAAATTTTAAAGCGGCGTTTGCAGCGTGCGTTTTAAAAATAGAGAAATTTAAAACGCCGGACAATGGTTGAAATTTAAATTTCAAAGAGATAAAATTTTAAACGACTGAAGCCAAATTTAAGTAAAATTTTGTAGGAAAATTACGGTAAAATTTTAAAAATATGAGAAGTAAATTTTATAATTTTTCGGACGTTAAAGATGGGGGTGTTTGCCCTAAATGCGGAGGCGAACTGCAAGATTATGCCGAGATAGAAAAGTGGAATCAAATAGAAAAGAATAAAAAGCTTGAGAAATATTTTAAATTTGAAAAAGAGTGGCTAAAGATGATAAAAAAACAAGGGAGCGAGAAATAAAATGATAAATTATAAAAATATCGGTTCTATTTACGAGCTTGGCTCTTTGTCCAAAAACGGCTTGGATATATATTTGCTTATCGGATCGCACTTTATGGACAAAATAGATATCTTTAGTAATATCACAACGGATTTTCTTATAGGCGTAAAGTGGATATTCTTCTACGCAGAGAAAGCGTCGCAATTAGAAGATATCTTTGATAGCTTTATAGAGCGGCACGATTTATTGGATATAGTTACATTGTCATACGGAATCGATGAAAAAACAGAGCTTGTAAATCTATTTTTATCCAAGATTACTCCAACAACTATGGGCGTATCAATATTAGATGAGAAAAATGCAACCGAAAACGAGCTATTGCATGAAATTCTAAAAGGCGTAAATAATAAAAATGGCGATAAAATTTAAAATGAGGTGAAATATGCAGCAAAATGAAGAATTGTATTATTTAATAGCTGGATTCATATACGATTGGTGCGATATAGAGCTGTTTTGTGATGAATTTTATAAGATGTATGATTTGGAATCTCTATATTGCGCAACCAATAAAGCGGAAGAGCAGGCATTAAAAGAATTGGATATGATGGCGGGTAGATTTTCTGAGTTTGATGAAGATTTTAAAAAGGCTCCTAACGTATTTTTTAAAGAAGGCGAGATAAGGCAAAAGGCAGAAGAAATTTTTCGATTATTTTCTAATATCAAAATTTCAAAAGAGGAATTTTTTAGATTTTTGAAAGAACAGAGAGGGCTAAATTTTCCGATTGGCGTTGATTTAGGCGAAGGCTATGTAATGTGCCCGAATTGCTCTAATGCAATGAAAGTAGATGGGCGCCAAAGCGTAATTACATGCGATAATAAATATTGTATCACTAAGTTTATCAATCCTTTGGCAAAATTAACGCTTGCGGAGATCGAGAGTGCGAAATACAATAGCCAAGAAGCCGATTAAAGAGGGCAAGCGGACAAATCTTTGTTAAACTGCAAAAAGGAGTGCGATGCTAAGCGGAAAGGAAATTTACGAGAATTTTTTGTTAAGATTTTCGAACAACGAACGCAATATTATGAAAAATTTGGCGAGAAATATATATGAACTAAATAAAAGAGAGTTTATCATTGAGTTTGATGAAAATAATATTTATAAAGTTAGATTTTATGACGATTTTGAAGGATGCTGTGATCCAGGTCTTGAAGAAGGAGAGGAAGGCCGGGGTGAGCTATTTTTTGGATTTGAATTCGTAGTTTTAGAGGTTTTATCGACGCAAGCTAAAAAATTTAAAAAAGGCGGCTATATCGAAATAAACTATAAAAACTATCCCAAAATATTTGATATGGATAGGAATTTGATTTAGATATGATGATTTAATAGAATTATGGAGAAAATAGATGCTTATTTTAGTAGGGCAGGAATTCCGCGTAAAGGGCATTTATGATAATATAGAAGAGGCTTCCAGCATAAAGCAACAAAAAATGTATTGGTTGAATGAAAACAACGTAGAGGACTATATTTCATCGTATACAGAGCTAATGTGCACACTTTTTGATGATTTCGATTTCGACGATTTTACAAAAAATACGGCTTGTCGTTTAGGATTCCCGCCAAAACTTATAGAATTATTGCAAGAATTTAGAGATACTATAAAAAATTATCAAGCCAAAGACGAAACCGATGATCGTGCCATTATAGAGGATCCAAATTGGCATATCGTAGTAGAAAAGGCGCAAGATACCATAAAAGAACGGGACAAATACGATTTAGGCTCGAACGATAGAGCATTCAAATTAAATTAGGCAGTAAAAAACAAAAAATAGGATTTTGATATGATAGAAAATGAATTTGAATTTTTAATTGCCTCCGTGCCGGATAGAGAAAAAGTAGTAGCCGAGATTTGGCATATGGACAGAGAGGCTTTAATAGAGATCAATCATGAAACGAATAAGCTTTTGGTTGCTGCTACCGAAACTCGGCATAATATCAATTTTTACGAGCTTATATGGGCGCTATATGCCGGAGGATTATGGCTAAAAGATGGGAATCAAAGACCGAATTTTACGGAGCAATTTGAGAAATTTTCAAAAAGAAACGGAAGATGCTCGAAAAATATCTTTAAATTTACAAGATATGAGAATAAAGTGAGTATAGAACACAAAGGCAATCTAATAGCGCATGTCATAAAAGATGGCGACGCCCTATCGGTAGGTCTGTTAAATTTTGGATTTGAATTAAAAGACTGCGTAGAGCTCGAGAATTTCGTATGGGCTTTGCAAAATTCTAGGAAACTGCTAGATAGCGCGGTCGGCTGAGTATCGCGGTGAAAACATATATAAAGGATAATAAAATGACCGATTATTTCGTAAGAAAAGAAAGCGCGATAAAATTAAATAAGCTTTTGGGGTTAGATTCGACGGGAAATGAGCAAGATTGGGAGCTAGAATTGGCAGACATCGGCAAAATTACGTCAATGTTAAATTTACTAGAAGACAAGACATTAAATTTCCACGATAAGATTGCTCTGTCGCATTTAATTGTCGCTTCGTTTGAGAAAGAGGATGAAGAGCTAGGCACAGTAGACAAAGATAGGGTTAAAATATTTGCAGACTTTCTGGACGATAACTTGCAAATAAAAAACATCATATGGGAATATTGGGTGGTTGCGTATAGGAATTTGAGTAAAAATTTAGCCTATTTGATCTTTGGGGATAGATAAAATTTTGAGCCTATCCATAAAGTATAAATTTTTGAAATTCTAAACAACAAGCGATTAGTACATACCGATAGGTGCTAACAGAATTTTACGCACAGCTCTTTCAAAACAATTCCAAGATAACCTAGAAATTATTTTTTACAAGCGGCGGATGAAGCGATACGTGCCAAGCTATAGCGACCAAGAAAGACACTGGCAGCAAGGACTCAAACTATTTAACCCAGTCTAAATTTAACCCACTCCGGCGCATTAAATTTCATGATAAATTTACGCCTAGGCACTCGGACATCCCCAAGCCCGAGTGCCGTTAAATTTCAAATTTAAAACTGTCCGAAAAGATCGTTCAGCGCCTCGCTAATGCTAGGGTGCGTAAAAATTTGGTTTTTGAAAAAGTCTGCCTTCGCGCCCAGCGCCATGGCGATCGCCAGCTCATTAACGATCTCGTGCGCGTTTACGCAGTGAAGCGCCGCGCCTAAAATTTCGCCGCTAGCCGCGTCCACGACCGCCTTCATCATTCCCTCGTCGTGCGCTACGACTTTGGCGCCCGGCACCGTCGCCATCGAAAGCTTCAGCACCTTGATCTCGCGCCCGCTCTCTCTTGCTTTGCGCTCGCTAAGGCCGATGCGAGCTAGCGGCGTGCGGGTAAACAGCACGCTTGCATGCGGTGCGCGGTTTTTCGTAGTGCGCGCGCCATCTCCGAAAAGCGCGCTAAAAATGATCCTAAAATCATCCAGGCTCGTGTAGGTAAACATCTCGCCGCCGCGCACGTCGCCTGCTGCGTAGATGCTCGCAGCGGAGCTTTGCAGATGCTCATTCGTGATGATATTGCCGCGCGCGTCCGTTTGCACCCCCGCAGCGGCTAAATTTAGATCATTCGTATTCGCGCGACGACCGAGGGCATATAAAAACGCGTCCGCCGCGACCGCCTTGCTCTCGCCCGCGAGGTTAAATTTCAGCTCGCCGCCCTTTAAACTCAAAAACTCGCAGCCCTCGATAATCTCCACGCCTTGGGCCTGCAGAGCGGATTTGACGCTGGCAGCCACGTCCTCATCTTCGTTTTTCATAAATTTCGATCGCATCAGCACGCTAACTTTCGAGCCAAATCCCGCAAACATCGAGGCAAACTCAAGCCCGATAAATCCGCCGCCGACGATTACTAGATGCTTCGGTAGGATCTTTAAATTTAAAATTTCTTCGCTACTATAAGCGATCTGCGAGCTTACCTCAAAGCTAGGCTCGACCTCCCTCGAGCCCGTATTTACGACGATCGTTTCTGCTGAAATTTCACGCGTCTGCCCGTCAGGACTTAGCACGCGCACGGAATTTGCGCTCGTAAATGAGCCCTCGCCGTCGATTACATCGATATTTGGGCTTCCCTTTAGCATTGCTAAATTTTTCGCCCTCAGTGCCTCTACGAGCTCGTCCTTTTTCTGCATACTCAGTACGAAATACTCTCCTAGCACGCTAAAATTTACGAAGCCTGCTTCCTTGCTCGCCGTAACTAGCCGCTTGGTCGGGATGCAGCCTACGTTGATGCAGGTGCCGCCGTACATCTGTGGTGAGCGCTCGATGAGAGCAACCTTTTTGCCCAGTGCGGCGGATTTTGCGGCAAGGGTTTTGCCCGCCTTGCCAAAGCCTATTACGATGATGTCATAATCCATTTTTAATCCTTTTGATCTGAAATTTCGCGGGATTATAAGAGGTTTTATTAAATTTAAAATCTGAGTGGCGCAAATTTAAAGGCGCAGACAAGAGGCGCGAAATTTAACGGCAAAATTCTAACTTCGGCACAGAATTTAATACAGAAAATAAAAATTTCAGCTCTAATCGTTTCAAAAATTTTGCATCAATAGAATTAAAATTTTAAGCGCGGGATACGTGGCATTTTATAGCGCTTGGTAACAGATAGAATCCAAGCTACAAAATTCTAAGCCCCAAACCGCTCATAAAATTTAAAGGCGCGAAAAACGCAGAATTTGCGCTGTAAAATTCCGCCATTAGCGCTTTTTTACGCCGAGCAAAAACATATCGATGCGGTCTTTGATTAGCTCGATCGCTTTGAAATTTAGCTTTTCGTCGAAAAACAGCAGCCTGCTAAAATGCGGCTCTCTAAGCAAAAAGCAAAAATATAGCGCTAGGCTTTTTGCCGTGCGTCCGGGCGCAAACTCGTCCGCATGCGCCGCCAAATACTCATCCAGCGCATTCGGCGAACCTAGCACGCCGCTTTTTAAAAAGATTTTTGGGCTCTCGCTAAGCGCTCCGTTAAAGCCGCTGAAAAGTATCAATCGATAGAATTTTATTGCCTCCGGAGCGAAAAGAAACTCCAGATAAATCCCTGCAAACTCTCGCAGATACTCACGCAATTTTAGGTCTTTATTGATTCGCATGCGCTCGTTCATTCGCTCATCAAGCTTTTTGCTTTGCAGTTCGATGATGCGCAAAAATAGGCTTTCTTTGTTATCAAAATACTTATAAACCGACGATAGCGAGCCGCCGCTAAGCTCGATGATATCGCTTAAGCTCGTAGCCTCGTAACCTTTGGCTAAAAACAGCTCCAGCGCCGCGTCTAAAATGAGCTTGCAGCGAATTTCGGATTTTTTATATTTAGGCGATTCGGGCATTTCGCCTCCTTTGAAATACTAAAATTTTTTGTAAGTGTATAAAAAATATACTTAATTAAGCAACATTATTGGGCTAAAATTTTAAAACCTCAGCAAGAAATAATTTTACGCGGCTTTTGCAAGCGAAGCGAAATTTTATATCGCGCAGGCGCAAGCGAGCGGAATTTTATCGCGCACCAGCTGCGGTAAAGCGGAATCTATCTTTGTAAACGAAGCGTTTAATGCCTATTTTAGGCAAATTTAGCAATAATTACCTAAAACGCTAAAAGGCATCTTTGTATGAAAAAAGTCTCGATCGGCGAAGCAGCCGAAATTTTAGGAATTTCAAAAGAAGCCGTCTACAACCGCATCCGCAGAAATTCCTTGCGCGCCGAGGAAAGCGGCGGCGTACGCTACGTGCTTTTAGATGATGAAATGCAAAGCGAGCCCGCTTCGCAAAGCTCTGCGAAAAGCTCGCGTACTGGCGGCGGGGCGGGTACTCAAAGCTTCATCGACTATCTCATCAAAGAAATCTCCGAACTAAAGGGCAAAATCGAAGCACTGCAAAGCGATAAGGACAGACTTCACAAAGAAAAAGAGGAAATTTTAATCGCCTCAAAAGATGAAATCAAGCTGATGTATAAAGAGCGCGACGAGAAGCTCAGGTATTTTTTGTCGTTTTTCGATAAACCGCTGCTTTCGAGCAAAAGCCGCGAGACCAAACCCTACGATGTCGAAGTCAAAGAAAAAACCTTCGATCGTAGCGAATGGACGAGCCTTGCAAAATTCGTAAAATCGCTCAAACGCAAAAAGCGCCTCAAAGCGCAAAGCCTAATCATCGAAAACATCGGCAAGAGCGAGTTTATCCGCGTCGAGGGAAATGAACTTTTGATAAATCAAAGCCTAGATATAAAATCATTGAAAGGAAAAAAATGAAACTACGCAAAATTGCTAGCTATGCGCTGGTAAGCGGCTTCGGCCTCGTTATGGCGGGCTCGTTAGCAGGCTGCGACGATAGGGGGCAGGAGCAAAACGTCCGCTTGCAAGAGGGTGCGCTCGTGCGACTCGAAGAGGTCGCGCCGGGAAAATATAAAATTTTAGAGGAATTTCCGAGCGAAAAGACCCAGATCATCTTAAAATCGCTCGACGGCACGGAGAGAATTTTAAGCGATGAGGAAACCAAAGCCCTTCTGGCCGAAGAAAACGCCAAAATCGACGCCGGCACTTCAAATTTAACCAACCAAAACGCGCAGCTTAGCAGCGGCGGCATGAGCCTGGGCGAAGCGATCTTGGCAAGCGCTGCAGGCGCGATCATCGGCTCGTGGATCGGCGGCAAGCTGTTTAACAACCCTGCCTATCAAAGCCAGCGCCAAACCGCCTATAAAAGCCCTAGCGCATATTCTAGAAGCGTCGATAGCTTCAATCAAGCAAAGCAGCAAAACGCCAAAGCGCGAAGCGGTAAGAGCGGATTTTTCGGCGGAAGCAAAAGCGGCAAGAGCGGTGGATTTTTCGGCGGCTAAGCGCGCTTTGAAACATACGGCGGCTCTGCGCGGCGAGTTTAAATTTAGAGCGTAGAATTTTAAAATTTGCGCGAATTTAGCATTGATTTGACGCAGATTTTTCAAAAACGCGCTGTAAAATTCAGCTAAATTTTATCGCTCTTACGACGACGCCCGGTCCACACCGCAAGCGCGCCGTTTAAATTTAGCCGCGAGTATCTTTTCGAGCGGCTTAAATTTACACATGATCGCCGCATATGATCTACGGCTAATTAAATTTTGCCTTGCGTCTTGCGCGCTTTAAATTTACGCGAAGCCGTATGCGCATTAAAACTAGCAAAAGCCGCAAAGATCGCGGCACAAATGAGTTAAAATTTTAAAAAAAGGATAAAAATGCAACTAAAAAAGATAACGCCGTTAAGCAACGAATATCTCGAAAAGCTCGGCTTTTACTGGCACACGGACGCAGACGAGACTCCTTACGTTAGCGACGAGATCGTGCGCGTGAGCGCTGCGGAGGCGGATGCGTATTATGAGGCCGCAAACGAGCTATACGAGATGTTTGTCACAGCCGCGCAGCACGTCATCGACAACAACCTCTTCCACGAGCTCGGCATCCCCTTCAACCTCGTAGATCTCATCAAACAAAGCTGGGAAAACGAGGTGCACTGGCACCTATACGGGCGCTTCGATTTCGCGGGCGGGCTGGACGGCAAGCCGATCAAGCTGATAGAATTTAACGCCGACACGCCCACGGCGGTGTTTGAGACGGCAATCATCCAGTGGGCGATGCTGAAAGAAAACGGCATGGACGAGGCGAGCCAGTTCAACGACCTCTACGACGCGCTGCGCGATAATTTCAAGCGGCTCGTGGTACTTGACGGCGAGCTAAGCGATTTTTCTAAATTTTACGAGGGGTGGAAAATTCTATTTAGCAGCGTCGCGGGCAATGTCGAGGATGAAAAGACGACGAAGCTTTTGCAGCAGACCGCGGAGGATGCGGGCTTTAAGACGCGCTTTGCCTACGTGGACGAGGTGGAATTTAACGACGAAGAGGGTGTGTTTTTTGAGGGCGAAAACTACGAGTATTGGTTCAAGCTCATCCCTTGGGAAGTGATCGCGATCGAGGAGGGCGAGCTTGCGCTCATCTTAAAAAACATCGTGCAAAATCAAAAGGCGATCATCCTAAACCCCGCATACACGCTGCTTTTCCAAAGCAAAGGGATTATGAAAATCCTGTGGGATCTCTATCCGAACCACCCGCTGCTGCTGCAAAGCTCCTTTTCGCCGATCATCGGCAAAAAGATGATCAAAAAGCCGTTTTTGGCGCGCGAGGGGGCGAATGTGGCGATTTTCGACGCCGACGGCAGAAAGATAGAGGAAAACGGCGGCGACTACGGAAATCAGAAATTTTTGTATCAGGAATTTTACGAGCTAAACAAAGACGAGCGCGCCCAGAGCTACCAAGCGGGGGTATTTTTCGCATACGAAGGCTGCGCGCTAGGCTTCCGCAAGGGCGGCGAGATACTTGATAATCTCTCAAAATTTGTGGGGCACTACATCGAGGATGCAAAGTAGCGGCGCGGCGAATTTTATAAAATTTGAGAAATTTTAGGGCGGCGGCTCTTCGCGATAACTTTGGCGGCAAGGCTCTCGCCGCGGTAAATTTTATCGCTCGGTGGCAACGGCAAATTTGTCGCTTGGCAGTAAAATTTAACGCTAGGAGACTACGGTAAAATTTAACGTAGCGTCGCAACCAAAATTCTGCGCGGATAAATTTCGCGCAAGTTAAATTTGCGTAAGTTGAAATTTCGTACAGAGCAAGGTTTGCGCGAGCTAAATTTTAAAATTTACACGCGAGCGACAAAAATTTATCTCTCGCTTCGGCGCAAATTGAAATTTTAAATTTAGACGCAGATTTCAGCGGCGGTAAAAATTTACCGCTCGCTTTGACATGAATTGGAATTTTAAAATTTAACGCCCCGCCCGCTGCAATCATTAAATTTCGCAATGGCAGAATTCGCGATAGTTAAATTTTGCGAGAGTAAATTTTGCAATAGCAAAATCTCGCGAGCAAATTTCCGCAATAGCTAAATTTGCAGAGTTAAAATTTTGCCGTTTAGACGCCGTGCTTCCGATCGCACGACGGAATTTAGCGGCTAAATTTAGCCGCGCGGCTGCGGCTTAAAATTTTAAAACGCAAAGGGGAAAATATGAAAATCGTATGTTTGGATGCCGCGACGCTGGGAAGCGATGCCGATCTTAGCGAGATTGCGAGCTTAGGCGAGTTTGAAAGCTACGAGATGACCGAGCCCGCGCAAACCGCGCAGCGTCTAGCCGATGCGGACGTCGTCATAACCAACAAAGTCCTAATCACGGACGAGATCATGGCGCAAACCGCGCTTAAGCTGATCTGCGTAAGCGCCACGGGCACGAATAACATCGACATGCAGGCCGCGCAGGCTCGCGGCATCGCGGTGAAAAACGTAGCCGGCTATTCGACGAACAGCGTCGTGCAGCAGACCTTCGCGTCGCTGTTCGCGCTAACCAACGCGCTCGGATACTACGCGGATTACGGCAGCAGCGGCAAATGGTGCGAGAGCGAAATTTTTACACACATTGACGCGCCGATCAGCGAAATTTACGGCAAAGAATTCGGCGTCATCGGGCTTGGACAGATCGGCGCAAAGGTCGCCCGCATCGCCGCCGCGTTCGGCGCGAACGTGAGATACTACTCCACTAGCGGCGCGAACGACAACGGCGAGTTTGCCAAAGTGAGCCTGGACGCACTTTTGAGGGCATGCGACATCATCTCGATCCACGCTCCGCTAAATGAAAAAACGGCGGGATTGATCGGCGAGGCGGAGCTTGCAAAGATGAAAGAGGGAGCGATCTTGATGAATTTCGGCCGCGGCGGCATCGTGGATGAGGAGGCGCTGGCTCGTGCCGTGGACGAGCGAGGCTTGCGCACGGCGCTTGACGTGCTGCAAACAGAGCCGATGAGGGCGGATCATCCGCTTTTGCGCGTGAAAAATCGCCGCAACGTCGTCATCACGCCCCACATCGCATGGGCGAGCGTCGAGGCTCGCAAATGGCTGATAAAGATGATCGCGCAAAATATTAGGGATTTTATGAGCGGCAAATGAGCGCGGTTGAAACGCCGAAGCAAATTTAACAAAATCAAGATGCGGCACAAGGTCCACAAAGACTCTGCACGCAGTATTTCAAAGCGCTGTATATAAAATTTTATTAACTGAAAAGAAGCGATACCGCTTCGGATAAAATTTTAAATTTACGCCGCGGATAAGCTACCTCTCCGCTTTGAATTCGTAGATTTATCTTTTCTTATAAATTCTTTTTATGCTCATCCAAAATCCCGTAACTATAAAAAATAACACTGAAATTGCCGCTACGCAAAATAAGAACTTACCCGCCTCGCCAAAGATATAGCCCGAATGCACGCTCAAAACGGCTTTATGTATAGTAAAAGGGCGCGGCATGGTGCTTTTCGCATCATCATAGCGAGCATGCCGCAAGATGCCCTTTTTAACGTTTATACTCATCGTATTCATATGCTCTTCGCTCTTTTCGCCTTTATCGAAATAAAAGATCATAAAATTTTCTCCATCTTTTTGAGCGATGATGTTAAAGAATTCGTAGTTTTCACCGCGTTCGCGCTTAAAAATATCAAATGCCGTCTGCAAATTTAAAATTTTATCTTCATCCTCAAGCGAAAATCCTCGCACTTCGGTAAAGCTCGTTTTTCTAAAAATTTCCTTTTCACCTAGCGCTCTGTTGGTGATTTTGGCTATCCAATCATACGACCAATAAAGCCCGCTAGCGCTTATCGTAAGCAAAACGGGCAGCAGCAAAACTCCGACTGCGCCATGCATGCTATATAAAAACGTGTAACCTCTCGCTTTAAAATTTATCCTAAATGCGCGTAAAATCTTTCCTCTAAAGCTAGGATAATAGATCACCACGCCTGAAATTAAGACCAAAATAAACATAACCGTGCTAAGCGCCACAATATTTTTGCCTATTAACCGCAGAGTTTCGTTTTTGCTTAGCCCGAATCCCAGATTGGTATGTAGGTTTAGCATTACGCCGATAAACGTATCGCCTATGTTTTCCGAAGTAATTTCGCCGCTATAAGGATCTATAAAATATGATTTAAACTCGCCGCTAGAATCTGTACCAGAAAGCCTAATCGCCTCATTTTTATTGTGAGGAATCCTATAATAACTGAGCGTAAAACCAGGCTTGACTTTTCTGAAAATATTTAAAATTTTGGCGGGCTTAAGAGCGTCTTTTTCGCTCGGGCTCACGAAAGATTTGCTTTGATTTAACGCATCTATAATCTCATCATGATACGAGATAATAGCGCCGCTAAGGGCTACGATTAAGATTGGCACGCAACACATAAGCGTCAAAACAAGATGGACGTTGAACCAAAATTTTTTCCTTTTTAGAATCGCCATTAATTTCCTTAAATTTTAAATCCGCGGACGAAATTTATGCGCCGCGAATTTAAAAGTTCACGTTAAATCCAACCTGCGCCTTCATCCCGTCTACGACCATCATTTGGTAATTTCCCGAGCGCGTTAGTACGAATTCGTTGAATATGTTATAAAGCGTAAAATTTAAACTTGCGTCTTTTGTGACTTTATAGCTCGCGCCCAGATCGAAAAGCGTGTATGAGCGGATATCCTCATCGTAGCTTAGGCTATCGCGCGTCCTACTATAATAATTTATTTGCGACCATAAGTTTAGCTTGGAGCTTACGTCGTAATCAAATCCTAGCTTTACCGAATGGATTGGAAAATTATTTAAGGTTTTGCCCTTCTCGCTACCCGTTTTTTGCTCGGATTTCGTATAGGCGTAGTTTGCATGCAGCTTCAAATTATCTAAAATTTGATAATCGCTACTTAGCTCTAGACCCCTAACCTCGGCTTCTCCGATATTTATAGTGTCCCAAATACCGCGCCTGTAAGTTTTGCCGTTATGCACGCAAGGATTTCCCGGTCTTGGACGGCAAATCAATTTGGTAGAAATTCCATCTTTGATTTCGGTATAAAACGCAGTAGCGCTAAAGTTAAATTTATCGTTATCGTCGTAAGAAAACCCGCCTTCGTAACTTATGCTACTTTCAGGCTTCAGAGAGCTTCTACCGATCTGCGCTCCCTGGCCTCCTGCAAATGGCAGGGCAAGGCCCTCGCTACGCTGCTTAATATCCGGAGTTGAATATCCCGTCGAAACGCCGCCTTTAATAGAAAAGCTTTCGTTTAAACGATAAACGGCATAAGCGCGCGGAGATATATGGCCGCCATAGTCCTTATCACGGTTATATCTGATTCCGCCGGTTAACGTTAAATCATCAGTTAGATAAAAATCATCCTCGCCGTAGATCGAATAATCCCATCTTTTGACATTTGCCTCATCTGCGGTAGTAGCGGCTTCGTTTAATCTCTCGCTTCGGTATTGCACGCCCAAACTCAAAGCATTTGAATCGAAAAAATATGAGCCTTTAGAATTTAGCGTAGTCGTTCTAAGACGCAGATCCTGGGCGCCGCTTTCTTTCATGCTATCGTAATTTGCATAGCTATCTATCATAAACTTATCGTATTTTCCCTGGTGAGACAGGCTTGCGGTGTAGCCTTTCATATCCTCTTTCGCAATATCGTTATTGCCTCCCGAGGTTGTTCGCGTACGCCCGTATGTACGCCTAAATTTATTATTTACTTTACGATAATCAAGCGCTACCTCATCGTTTTGCGTTACGTTATACATTAGTTTTGCGCCCATATTCGTCTCTTCATTATTTCTATTCGCATAAGGCTCTTTGTCCTCTATCTTTTCAAAAAATCTGCCGTAAAGTGCGATACCTAGCACGTCCGGGACGATAGCTCCGTTTAGATAAAAACCTGTTTGATAATCACCTTTTATTTGCGATTTTTTAGCGAAAGTATAGTATCCGTTTACATTGCCGCTAAGCTCATTTGAAAAGCCCTTGGTGATGATATTTATTACTCCGCCCATAGCGTCGCTGCCGTAAAGCGAGCTCATAGGACCGCGGATGACCTCTATGCGCTCTATCGCATTTGCAGGAGGCAAGAAATTCTGACTGCTGCCAATACTTCTTAATCCTTTATAAGCGCTATCGCTGGTCGCGGGCTTGCCGTCGATTAAAATTTTTGTATACTTTTGAGACAGACCTCTTAGGCTTATGCCTTTTCTCGATGCAGCACCTAGCGTTGCGGTAAAGGCACTCGGCAAATCTTTTAGCATTGCGGAGATATCTTGATAGTTGCGCTTTTGTATCTCTTTTTGCGTAAGAACGGAGATAGAAGCGGGTGCGTCTTGAATATTTTGCCGATAGCCCGTAGCACTGACTACGGTAATTTCACCCAAATTTACGCTTTTGCCTTGTTTTTCTATCTCACTCGATATTCCAGCTGTCGCTATAGCAGCAATCAGCGATAATTTATATATTACGTGCACAAACGCCCCTTTTCTTATTAAAATTTAAACTCATTTTACTATAATAAGATATGCATTATCAAGAAATACTAAACGGTAGAGGGATTTTTTTAAACGCTAAAGGGATAAGATGAGTAAAGAGATAAGTTTAGATGATTTTTTACAAAAAATATCTAACGACATTGAGCCGTCCAAGCAATGCAGGTATAGCAAAACCGAGCTTAAAAGCGAAAGTATAAAATTCAACTTTAGCTCTTTTTATACGGGCGGAGAGATAGGATATTATAGCAGCGATATAATTTGCAGAGATTTTCTTTTGCATCGCCACGAGCGAGGTAGCCGCTATTCATTTTTATTTTTCAATACGGGCGAAAATCCTATCTGCTTCAGATCGGATAAAGATCAGTTCGTCTTGAATAAAGGTGAGTTTTGGCTCGGAACTATGCAAAGCAAATTGCGTGGCGTTCACGAGCTTGAAAATAAACACTATAAAAGCTCATGCATAGCGCTTAGCACCGCTTTTGCAAATGAGCTGGGAATTTTAAAAAATTTGAATTTAGATCAAGCCGTTTGCATGAAGAAATTTAAAACAAGCGCCGTGCAAAATATCATCCTTAAAGAGCTCGAAAATGCCGCGATATACGACGGCAAAATGCGCGAAATTTTTATGGAAAGTAAAATTTTAGAGATGCTTTATAAAAGTTTTTATAAATTTAATGAGCCCAAAAATACGCTTAGTCTTAATGAAAATGGCATAAAAACAGTCCAAAAAGCAAAGAAAATATTACTTGAAAATATGCAAAACCCACCTAGCATTAAGGAGCTCGCTCGTCTTTGTGCCACGAATGAATTTGCACTAAAAAGGGATTTTAAAGCATATTTTGGCACGACCATTTATGCGATGCTGACAAATGAGCGGCTTGGAATTGCAAAAGAGCTATTGAGTCTAGATCAAATCAGCGTAAACGAAGCCGCTAAAATGGTCGGATACAATAATTTATCGCATTTTTCTAAAATTTTTAGGGCTAAATTTAATATACTGCCGACGCAACTGAAAAAGGATATAAAATTTTACTACTCGGATTAGAATTTCTTGCGATCGGCTATCTTTTATAAGCCGCGCCCTTTCACAACCGCATATCAAAACATCATAAAATTTTATATCGCAACCGGGATCCGTAAAAATACGGAATTTAAATTATAAATGCCGCCGAAGCCTTGACGGCAAAAACGAGCTGCGAT
>NZ_CALHII010000130.1 GCF_938030815.1 uncultured Campylobacter sp. | reverse complement strand
AAAAAGGGCGATCGCAAAGGATCTAAGCGCATACGATGCGATGAGTAAAGAGGTTTTGCTGGGTCTTGATACCAATAAAGACTTTAAAACCGAGTATTTTAAAGACCCAAGCGAGCTTACTAAAATTTTATCTCCGTGGTACGATAGCACTGGCATAGATGTCAAAAATGAGGATCTAAAAGAGGTCATAGGTGTTATTGAGAAGGTTAAAAACGGCGAAGTGGCGGATCTGCGAAAATATAAACTTCCTAAAGATAACGGACTATTTTTGCAAAACGAGCTCAATCGCCTCGACGCTGAGCCTGCGTATGCGTATGAAATTTTAAAAACCAAGGGCGTTTATAGCGAAAATATCACTAAAAAAGCCTATGCCGTAGCGCTTGCCAAAGGAAGCTACGATAAGATCAAAGCCTATAAAATTCCTCAAGATATAGCCGAGGTAAATATTTTAGTGGATCGCGCGGTGAATGACGCGAGCTTTGAGATCAGTAGCGAGGAGCTTTTCGATCTCGTAAATAATGAAAAATTTAGCGAGCAGGATTTTATCGGCTTTGCTAAAAAGCTAAAAAATCATCTCGCTCCAGAGCAATACAAAGCCTTTTTCGAGCGGCTCAAAAACGAGAATCAAGAAGCGACCGAGGCATATCTGTACGCGCTATATGAGCTTGGCATGATCGACGAGTTTAGAGAGCAGCTAAGCCTCGCCGACGGCGACGAGTTTGAGAAGTTTAAAATTCTGCTATTTTTGCGCGACAACGGCAAAAACGTCCCTGCGTCGCTGTTATTTTAGCTCGGTAATTTTACGAGTTCTTTTTATGCGGGTAAGAGAGGCTGCCTTTAAGCTCTTTGCGTCTATTAAACACAGCCTGCGCGATAAATTTTAAAGTGCGGGTAAAATTCTAACTCGCGCAAATTTTAAATTTCAAAATTTATCGAAAAATCAATGCGCGTAAGCGGTAAAATTTAAAAGATTTGCTTGCGTAGTGCGCGTGTAAACGGATTTTGCATTTACGCGATGAAATTTAAAATTTAAAAGTAAAGCGCAAGACTTGCTAGCCGAATAAAGTGCTGAAATTTTAAAATCCGTGCGGCGTTTTGCAAACTGCTTGCCGGGTTTGCCGTGCAAATAAAATTTGGTGGCGATCATTCTTGCTGCCGTTTTGCCGCCACGTAAATTAGCTAAGCTTAAAAATAAAATTCGCGCCTAAATGCGAATACGTAGCCTATGAAATTTAAAATTTAAAGCTCGCGGCAAAACCCGCTGCAAGCGCTGCGGAGTTAAATTTAAAGGTTTAAATTCAAACGAGATCAAAATAAGAAATTTAAAATGATGGAAGATTTTTTTAAAAGGGACCCTCTATTTTTGGCGCCTTTGGCGGGCTTTTCGGATCCGCCGCTGCGGGGCGTAGTGAAAAAATTCGGCTGCGACGCGACCGTAAGCGAGATGATAAGCGCAAACGCCCTTGTTTTCGAGGGCGAAAAGACGCTAAAGATGCTCGAAAAAAATGCCGCCGAAACCCCATTTTTCGTGCAGATCGCAGGCAGCGATGCGGAAATTATCAAAAAGGCGGTTTTGCTCATCAATAAATTTGACGGCATCGACGGTATCGATCTAAACTGCGGCTGCCCCGTCCCCAAGGTCGTAAAGCAAGGCGCCGGCTCGGCGCTGCTGCTTGATCTGCCCCGCTTGTCGCGCCTGGTTGAGACGATCAAAAAGTATTCGAATAAAAAATTTACGAGCGCGAAGGTGCGGCTGGGCTTCGGCGCCGTGGATATCGAAAATATCGCTCGCGCCGTACAAGGCGCAGGAGCCGATTTTATTGCTATTCACGGTCGCACCAGAGCGGGCGGATACAGCGCGGCGGTGGATTACAGCGCGATCGCAAGAGCCAAACGCGAACTGCAAATCCCCGTGATCGCAAACGGCGACATAAACTCCGCCAATGCGCCTGCAGTGCGAGACCTTAGCGGCGCAGACGCGCTGATGATCGGTCGCGCGGTAATCGGCAGACCCTGGATCTTTCGCGAGATCAAAACGGGCGAACAGGCAAGTGACGAGCTAAAAAGGGAAGTCGTGCTCTATCATTTCTCCCAGATGTTAAGCCACTACGGCGTGCGCGGCGTGGCGATATTTCGCAAGCATCTGCACGAATACTCCAAGGGGCGCGAAAACGCCGCAAGCTTTCGCGAGCAGATCAACCACGTCGCTGCTGAGAGCGAAATGACTCGGCTAATCGAGGAATTTTTCGCCTAAATTTAGAATTTTAGGAGCTTTGATGATTATTTTAAAAATTATAGCCTGCGCATTTTCGATGAGTTTTTGCTTGATGTGCATTTCAAGTTTAATGGGTTTTTTTATAGGGCAGATTTTTGACACATCTAGCGTCCGGTTTGACGATCCCTTAGAATGGCTACAGCAGAAGTGCGTATATTTCCTATTTTTGTGGATATTTTTCTGCGGGATTTGCGCGATACTTGCCGCAAAGTTAAAGGATTTTGGTAAGCTCACTGATTTTTTCGTAAATTTATTTTTGCCTACAGCAGCGGTTTGGATGCTATCGCCATTTTTAGGGATGATGATTGTGGCGCTGATTGTTTCAGATTTGCATCTTGCCAGGTTTTATTCCTCATTGCTTAGCGCATTAATATTTATCGTTCTTTTTATGATCGTCGTAGCCGAGGTCTTAAAGCAGATTTATCCGTCCAAGTCCTAGCGCGCGAAATTTTAAAATTTAGCGCAGAGCTTTTATCTACCGCTTACAATCACAGCCCGCGCGGTAAAAGGCGAGGGCGTTAAAATTTAAGGAGAAATTATGGAAAATATCTACATCATCGGCGACGTGCACGGCTGCTACAGATCGCTTTTGGCGTTAATAGAGCAGCTGCCGCATAAATTTGATAGCAAAATTTGCTTTGTGGGCGATCTGATCGACCGAGGCCCTGCGAGCGCGGATGTGGTTGAATTTGTGCGCACTCGCGGATATGACGCGGTGATGGGCAATCACGAAAAGCGCTTTGTAAGCAACGCAAAAACTGCACTAAGGTGCGCAAAGACGGGCAAATTTACGAGCTCAAATGACCTCTACGCATTTTTTAGCCTGGATGAAAGCTGGCTATTTAATAACGGCGGTGAGGCGACGCTAGCGTCGTATTATCGTCACGGAGGCGTGAAGCAATGCAAGGAGCATCTGCGGTTTGTCTCGCGGCTGCCGATTTACTTGGAGTATGATTTGCGTGATGAAAGCGGTCGCGCCCTCGTCGTATCGCACTCCGCAGTGGGTCGCGCGTGGGGGATTAGACACGATGCAGAGCGTGCGAAAAGCTTCGCCGCTCATGTGCTAAGCGGGCGCGGAGATGATAGCGCGAATGATGGAATTTTTAATGTCTACGGGCACACGCCGGTAAAAAAGCCCGTCATTACGGAATTTAGCGCAAATATCGATCTGGGCTGTGTTTATAAAAAGCACTGGGGCGAGAAGGCGAGGCTTTGCGCGCTGGAGTTTCCCTCAAAGAGAATTTTCACGCAGGAATGCATAGATTTTTGAGTTTGTGTCGGGATAGCGCGGATTAAAATTTAAATTTGCGTAGGCTATTTGAAGGCGAAATTTTAGAATTTAAAGGCGCGTTCTTAAAGCGTCCGTCGCGCAGTCAGGTCGCGTGAAATTTTAAATAATATCCCTTAGCTTGCGCGCTTCATACATCCACGCCTCAAGCTCATCCCAGCGCTCATCACGAATCATCTGCACGCAAATTTCAAGCTCATTTTTAAAAGCGTCG